>JANTFL010000013.1 GCA_024763455.1 Sediminispirochaeta sp.
TCAAGACCGTTCTTGCGGACTCCGACAGCATATCTACGCTGATTTTCGATGAGATAGATACTGGTATCGGCGGTGAAATAGGCCTCGCTGTCGGGGACTATCTTTCCAGGTTGGGCGGCAGTAAGCAAATTCTTTGCATAACACACCTTGCCTCGATTGCTGTTCGTGCCGATAATC
Source organism: Sediminispirochaeta sp. (assembly GCA_024763455.1). Classification (GTDB taxonomy): domain Bacteria; phylum Spirochaetota; class Spirochaetia; order B11-G9; family B11-G9; genus B11-G9. The sequence continues at coordinate 178 of JANTFL010000013.1, forward strand.
ACATAAAAGTGGATAAAGTTGTGCAGGACGGGAGAACTTTTACAGAAATAAAGGTTATTACCGGTGAAGACAGGGTAACAGAGATAGCAAGAATGCTTTCCGGAGATACAGCTGGCGCTGCTTCAGTAGAACATGCCCGGGAGCTGCTGAAAAAATACAGTTAACCGGTTTACAAACGGGAGAGAGTGTTGGGAAAAATAAGCAGTGCAGCGAAAACGATTTATGCAGAGAGGATAAAGGAATACAAGGCTATAATTGATTCCATTATTGCAAATGAGAAGAAAGTTCTACTTGATATAAATAAGAATCCTGAAGGAGCAGGCTATCTCAATATTGCCCTTGCTGATGAAACTCTCAATATAGTTTCCTACTATATTCTTATGAACAAGGTATCTACCGAACTTCTGGGGTTGAAGAATGAAGAGCTCCTCAACAAAGCCAGAAAAGCCTGTTACAAATCCATTATCTATCTTGAGAAGGTTGTCTCGGATGCCATTGATCTTCCTTTTTCCGAATATGAGGAGAAGTTGGAAAAGATTACTGATTTTTCTGATGAAGGGAGATGGACTCTTGTTCAGAAACTCGGGTTCTCAATTGATTCGGTTAAAAATGGGTACGGTGAAAACACTAAGTGGAAATGGGCTTTTGTAGAACTTGAGGGAAGATACGGAACAATCGCAAAAAATATACTGGATTTGAAAAAGGTTCTTGCGGGAATGGACCCCCGGGTGGAGGGGTACGAAATAAGGACAACACATATCCGTCTTGTTAAGAGTCTGCTCCAGCAGGCAGCTGACCGGTACCGGGAGAAGTATGAACTGTCAACAAATAGGTTTGATGACTTTAAGCTTGCGATAAAGTATTTATCCGCCTTGAGAAGAATCTATATGGTAATGGGTGAGACCAACGAGAGTGAATTAGTCAAAAAAAAGATAGATATCTGGAAATCCAAGATGGAGAGCGATCAAAACCGTAAAGAATCTGCAGCCAAGAGACGGCGATAGAAAGGAACTATGCAGCATGAGCATGTACAAAATATCTTTTCTTCTCATTTTAGCCTATGTAGTACTTATAGGGAGACCAGTTGAACAGGAGTATTCTCTGGAACCCGGATGGATTTCAGACCTGAGTACAGAGGAATATGTAACCGCTCCTGCCTCTGGTGAAGTTCCCTTTACCTTCTCGGATCATTTCGGGTATTTCTCCCCGGATAACGCTGTTATGCTGCATGATAAAGTTCTTTATGGTATTGCTTTGGATGAAAAAGGGTTTATTAATTATTCCAGTATAAATGCTGCGTTGGTTCTCCAGTCTCCTGATGGAATGGTGTATGGACGGCTGGATGATGCGGGTTACCCCTTTTTTATCGGCAGCAGAAGATTTCTTCTGAATAGTGACGGAACCGCTCTGTCTGAGATGAATCCGGATGGAGAGATCCTGTGGACCAATCGATTCAGTTCTATGATAACTGATGTTTCAGCGTCCCTTACCTCGTTGGTGGTAGGGACTTTGAACAGCGGGATCCGGATGCTGGATACATCGGGGAAGGAGACTTTTTCCTATAAACCGGAGTTCAGCAGGACAAATACTGTCTATGGAACTGCTCTGAGCAGCGACGACTCAAGTATTCTTGTTATCAGCGGTCTTGACCCGCAGAAAGTTCTGCTGTTTACAAAAAAGAATTCCGGCTATCGGATAGTATTCTCTATGGACCTGGAACATGAGTACCGCTTCCAAAGACAATGTGGGTTCTCTGTTGATGGTAATTTCGCCTACTTTGACTATGGCAGTTATCTTTTTCTTCTAAACACAGTCCGGAGGGAGGTCAAGGAATTCCCTGTTGGAGGAACGCTTCAACGGGTAGTTATCGCCGGTCTGAATGATCTTGTTTACACTTCTGCAGAGACCGGTGATGTGATCCGTTTCTCAGGATTTGACCTCGATGGGGACCAGATATTCAGGTATACATCCCGGGGCAGGGATTCTTTTCTGGATAAAGACGCATCGGGACTTTACGCTGGTGCCGGTGATTATCTCTTTAAATTGAAAAAGGTGAAAAGGTAGAATGAAAAAAACATTTTTTACTCTATTTCTTTCAATTTCAGTGTTTTCCGGGTTTGCTTTTCAATGGCCGGTATCGGATCCCGTACTTGTAACTTCTTTTGGAGAAAGCAGATTCGGTGATTTCTCAAAAGGGATAGAGCTTCAAAGTGGATCTGAAGATGTATACCCCATAGATCAGGGAGAGGTTGTCTTTTACCGATCCGGGGAAACAGGAGGAGAAATACCTTCTCCTTTGGGGAACTTTGCTGTCATTCAACACGAAAGAGGGATATATTCCATCTATGCTCATCTTGATAAAGTATATGTACCTGACTACAAATTTACTGAAAAAAACAGACTTGGTACCATAGGATCAACGGGCCTGAGTACCGGGAAATCTCTATTCCTGATTCTTCTTGACGGGGAGTTCGAGCAATATATAAATCCGCTCCTTTCACTGCCCCCTATGCTTGATTTAAAGAAGCCGCGTATTGGACCAGTATACTTTATTGCCGAAAATAAACAGGGCAATCAAAAAAATGAGGCAAAGGGAGATTTAACCCTTAAGAGCGGGGTTTACAGTATCCAGGTAGAAATTAAGGATTTCAATGATAATGCAGGAAATTACAGTCCAACGGCACCGTTCAGTATATCTCTCTACCTCAACGGTGAGAACAGAAAGAATATAAAGTTTGAATCACTCAAGCTCGAGACTGGAAATATGGTTTTGCAGAATTCCGGAGAGAGTACGTATGATACACTCTATTCGTCCCCGTGGGTATACAAGATTGGTAATTTTGATCTTTCTCCCGGGGATACCAGGATTGAACTAGCGGTTAAGGACTTTGAAGGAAATGAAACTTCCCGGATCCTGAAAATTACGGTAGTGGAGTAGTAGGTGATGAAAACATTTTCAAAAGATCCTTCTGAGAAGAACTATAACTATTCACCCTGTCCTGTATGCGGTAGCAGCAAACGGAAATTAAAGTGGGATCTGGATAGCTATGCATTCTACAAGTGCCTCGACTGTTCACTTTTATATCAGTACCCCAGGCCAGACCAGGAAGAACTAACGGCCAGATACGATAACGAATATTTCGATTATGAGATAGAAAATGAAGAAAAGTTTTTATCCCTTATGAAGAAAAGCCTGGAGGATATTGGATTAAGGGATAGGGTAAAAGGACTCCGGTCTGTTTCACCCACCTTTTTGGATGTAGGCTGTGCAACGGGAGTCCTTCTCGAGAATATGCAGAATGAGGGGTGGAACGTAAAAGGGGTTGAGGTCTGTGCAGAGTCTGCTGATTATGGCAGATCCAAACGTGGTATAGATATAATCAATAGTCCCTTTGAGAAGGCTTCTTTTGCATCTGAATCGTTTTCTGTGATCCACTCCTCCCATTTTGTCGAACATATTATTGATCCGGTATTGTTTTTTAATGAGGCCTACAGGGTTCTTCGGCCCGGGGGATTCCTTGTTACTACAACCCCCAACGCCGCCGGTTTTCAGCCCCTTGTGTACGGCAGCCGGTGGCGTTCAGCAATTGCGGACCATATGAATCTTTTTTCGTTGAAAGGTTTAAAAACCATTATTAAAGATTCCGGTTTTACGCTTATCACCTGGAAAACATGGGGGGGGATCCCCGCCGGAGAAGCTCCCTTGTTTATAAAGAGTCCGGTTGACCGGCTCTGCAAAGCTTTGGGGATCGGCGATGTTATGGTGGTCCTTGCTCAAAAACCTCCTGTCTGAGTCAGCTCCCGGTATATATTCCCATTATATGGCAGAGTTCCATGGTCTGCCGGTAAAAAGATCCTGTTGAGATTCCCCTTTTTCTTATTGTTTTAAGGTTTCTCATGAGAATATTCTGAGGAATCGTCCTGTCAAATTCGATAGTAAATTGGTTTGACAGACTGACCATCTCCCTGATTACAGAATAAACGGATTCCGGTATTGCAGCTTCCCTGTCCTCCAGATTCTCTCTCAGTAGTGTTGAAATAAGCGTTATGGTATTTCCGCTTATGGATTCCGGTACAGGAATAGCAAGAAAACTGCAGAGCTTGAAAATAAAAACTATTTCTACCGGGGTGTATTTACCGATTTGTGATTCTATACATTCAAAGAGCCCCGTTCTTATTTCAACAGGAATATCTATTAATTTTTTTAAGACAATTCTGTGAGACTCGATATTTAAAGTAATTTCTTTAGCTCCGATAACCGGGAGAGATATCGTAAAGGGAAAGAGTTCCGTCGTTCTTGTATTTATAACCTTTGCAGAAAATGAATTGTTGTTCTTTTTCAGCTCTTGAAGTCTGAAAATTCCGTATGTATCAACCTTTTTAGTACGATTGGTGCAAAAGTAAAGTGCTGCTTCGAACCCTTCCGGGAATTTTGCCTCTATGGATTCAAAAAGTTCTTTCCCTGTCCCTTTTCCGGGAATGTTGCTTTCTGCTTTGCTGAGGATTTGTAAAAATGTGTGTTTTACACTCTTAGGGAGTCTATCTTTATATATCCGCAGTGCTTCACTGCTGTACCGCATATCCTGCAGGGGTTCAAGGCCCGATACATCGGCAAAAAACCATCCGCAGGAGGTAAACATGTAGAGTCTGTTCACCTGTCCTTCCAGAAGGGATAGTGCCTTTACGGTTCCCTCTTCAGATGGTTCGGACAGTATTTCCTGCGCATAATCCGCAGGTGTTACAGTGCCGTTAAGGACTCTCTCGTAACCAAACAGGGTTTTTTGAGGCGGGACTTTGGCAATTTTGCCCATTTCAACCTCAAAAGCCTTTAGCAATTCTCCACTAAGGAAATTGAAAGCGTCCCGTAGCGGAGTGCGCCACTTTTGATTCCACCCCGGTTCCCCTCCTGTAGTGCATCCACAGTCTTTGTACCATCTGGATACCCCGTGAAAACAGCTCCAGGAGGTTCCTTTGTTATCCTCTCCCCCTTTGAGTCTCACTTCTGAAAGAGGAGGGTGTTCCTCCAGAAAATGCCCGTAGTTCGTAAACTTCATTTTATCACCCTGTTCCACCAGTTTGGATAAGGCTGCCAGGCACATATCAGCGTAAGGCTCATGGTGTCCGTATATTTCACCGTCTGAGGCAGTATGGATAAGAGATCCGGGATGTTCCTCTGCCAGTTCAGTGAGGGTCTGATAAAATGTATCCGCATTACGAAGAAAGTGGTTGAAACTTATCCCTTCTGAAAGAAACTTATTATAAAAAAATACTGTGACCGATCCGGTTTTACCCTGCAGGATGTACGGTTCCCCCGAGATGTCAGTACCAGGTTTTACTTTGTTCCATGTTTTGTTTTCAGAAGACTGTGTACTATCAGCCTGTTCCGGAGATAGAATAATAAACTTTATACGGTACTCGACTAAAATATCTACAATATCCATGTTTATTGCAGCTTCAGGAAGCCAGAATCCTTCGGGATCCCTGCCGAAATGGCGTCTAAAGTTCTGTATTCCCCAAAAAATTTCCAGTTCCGCATCTTTCTTTGAGTCCAGAGGCAGAATAGTGTGGTTGAACCCCTGTGCAATTGCATTGCCATGACCGCCGTTTTTCTCTACACTTTTTCGGTCAGCTTCGAGAATCCTCTCGTATACATTTGGGGAAGACTCCTGCAGCCAGTCGATAAGAGTTGGTCCTATATTAAATGAAATAAACTCGTAATTGTTGACAATGTCTGTAATTAGTCCATTTTCATTCAGAACCCTTGATGCAGAATTGGCGCCATAACACTCTTTTGCAATTCGAGCGTTCCAGTCGTGGTAAGGTGCTGCAGAGCTCTGAAGAGGAATTAATCCCGTGGAAGGAATTTCTCTGGGGGGCTGATAAAAATGCCCGTGCAGAATCAAATAACTTTTCATTCTCATGAGTGTACCTATTTTCGCCAAAATGTAAATAGAAGGTTTTTTGCAGGGTTGACACACTGATTTGATTTAAGTAAGGATAAAGTCAACATCCATGTGGAGGCATTATGACCAAAGAACGGTTGCAGTCTCTTTCTACTGCAGTTTTGTACCAAATTGCCGAAAAAGAGGGATTCAGGCAGAATTCCGAACTACTTGAAAGGGAATCTCTTATTGAATATATCCTTGAAGCAATGGCTGACAGCCGGATTGAGCGTGAAATTATCAATAACTCTGCCATGAAGCTGAAGAGCAGCAAGTATGACGTTTTTCAGGATGAGGAGCTTGTCTCCAGGGAAAAGGAATTATTCCCGATTCCTGACAGGTATAACGAAACCAAGATTGTCCTTCTATTAAGGGATCCTCAGTGGGCGTTTGCGTATTGGGATATAAACGACCTTGAGAACGATGCACTGCAAAACGATATGTTCTTTGAGGGATATTTCCTGAGGGTTTACGAGCATTCTTCATCTGACTTCTCAGCTGATAATGTGGATACATACTTTGATATCCCTGTTTCCGAATCTGATAACCGGTGGTATATCAACCTGGTTAACGGAGGGAAATGGTACTCAGTAGGGCTTTTTGCGGTTACTCATAATCGGGAAAAGCACATTGCTCAGTCAAACACCGTAAAGAGTCCAAAGGGTTACATTGTAGAGAATAAAGAAGAAATTTTAAATGACCCATTAAGAAAGAGCATCATACTTTCGAGCCTCTGGGATTATGAGGAAGAAGAGAATAATCCTATTCCCCAGAGAATAATTGCAATCATGGACAATAATCAGCTCGATTTTAGTAAGTCTGTAATTGAGGAATAGGAATGAATAAAGGTTACCTTAGTTTTATACTGCATGCACATCTTCCCTTTGTGAGACATCCTGAATACGAACGGTTTATGGAAGAGGATTGGCTCTTTGAAGCACTTTCTGAAACCTATTTACCACTTTTGCGGATGTTGAACAGCTTAAGTGAAGAGGGAATACCGTATAAACTGACCTTATCGATATCTCCCACACTTTCAGCCATGCTGACTGACGAACTCCTGTCAAACCGTTATATCAAACATCTGGAAAGACTTATTGAGTTGGGTGAAAAGGAGGTCATCAGGGTAAAGAATGAACCTGAATTTCTGGATCTTGCCACTATGTATCTCTCTCTGTTTAAGCAGAATATGGAAGATTTTGTTGATCTCTACAGGAAGAATATCCTGTGGGGATTTAGAAATCTTGAGAAAGAGGGGCATCTTGAAGTAATTACAACCGCTTCAACTCATGCGTTCCTCCCCCTCTATACTGAGTTCCCACAGGCCATGGAAGCACAGATTCAAAGCGCAGTTATCTCTCATGGCAGGAATTTTGGAAAGAAGCCCAAGGGGTTCTGGCTCCCTGAGATGGGTTATGCTGCTGGAATTGATCAGGCTCTCAAGACAAACAACATTAAATATTTTTTTGCTGCCGCCCATGGAATAGTTCTTGCTGATACCAAGCCCAAGTATGGTGTTTTTGCACCATTGAAGCTTCCCTCCGGAACCTTTGCTTTTGGGCGGGACTTTGCGGCAGCGGATGCGGTATGGTCTTCGGAAACAGGATATCCTTCTGATCCGGTATACAGGGAATTTTACAGAGATATCGGTTACGATCTTCCTCTGGATTATATAAAACCCTATATTTACGAACCGGATATCCGGGTAAATACCGGCTATAAGTATTATGCTGTAACCGGTGAAACCGACAAGGTCGTATATAACAGGTCTGAAGCTTTAAAGAAAGTAGATGAACATGCAGAGCATTTTCTTGAGCAGCGTCTTAAACAGATGAAGAAACTTGAGGAAGTCCCTGAGCTTGATCCGCTGTTTGTGGTACCTTTTGATGCTGAGCTTTTCGGCCACTGGTGGTTTGAGGGAGTAGATTGGCTGGAGCGTGTCATCCGAAAAGTTCACCGGGCAGGAAGTCCGATTACAACCATTACCCCGGAACAGTACCTGAAGACTGAATTCCCACTTCAGACAGGAACCCCTGCTTTCTCCAGTTGGGGGAACAAGGGGTATGCAGAAGTATGGCTGGATGGTAAGAACGATTGGATTTACCGCCATATACATAAGGCAATCGAGCGGATGTCTGAGCTTGTTCATCGTTTTCCCCAGGAGAATGGTTTGAAACTGCGGGTGCTGAATCAGGCAGCCAGGGAAGTGTTGCTCAGTATGTCATCAGACTGGCCCTTTATAATGAAAACTGGAACAACCGTTCCTTATGCAGAAAAGAGGATCCGTGAGCATATTCACAACTTTAACTATATATATGATAACCTCTGCAGGAATACAGTGGATACAGCCTGGCTTACGGTAGTTGAAAAGAAGAACAATATCTTTCCTGATATAGATTACCGGATTTTCGGGAAGAAGAACACCGGAAAATAATCTGCTGATTTTACCCTGGAAAAGTTTTTCCGGCTAAGGCGAAGAGTTCTGCTCCTGTAACAAGTTCCAGATGGTAGAACTTGATAACTTCTCCTCTTTCCTCTTTTGTGGAGACCTTGTATACCCTGTATACCAGCATTTTTTCTGTCCTTAATGGGAGCTGAAGCGTTCTTCCGTTCATATCCATGATCTGGTTGAAGGATACCGGAGCATCAATTTCAAGAGTATCCCCTTCGGGATAGACAAGCACATGATAATAAAGTGTCAAAAATCTCTCCTTTTTCCAATATAGGTGAAAACTTGTGGTATTATTCAATACATCCTTACAAATGTTAACCCTTTATTATCGGATTACCTCAAGTTTCTCTTTAATACTTTTTTAACCTGATTGACAATTGGAATTTTTGGGATAATATAGTAATTAAGTGGGTGAAAGTGGGGGAATTTAGAAGAAAGTGGTTGGAAAATGTTGAATGGAGAATATCGAAACTCATTGGATGAGAAAGGGCGCTTTCTTATCCCTGTGAGAATTCGGAGTGAAATCAGCGGAAATATTCTCGTTATCACACGGGCTGTTGATAAATGTCTCTGGATTTTTACACCTGATGAGTGGAGACGTATATCCGAAAGTATCATGGGCTCTTCATCCATGTTCAAATCAAAAACAAGACTGCTTCAAAGAAGAATAATCGCACCGGCCCAGGAATGCGAGATAGATAAGTCGGGGAGAATAACCATCCCCCCCTCTTTAAGAGAGTCAGCTGGTCTCGCGTCTAAAAAAGAAGCTGTTATCCTTGGTGTCCAGAGATACATGGAACTGTGGGATGTCGAGACGTATAATGAATACCTTGAGGAAAGCGAAAAGGAATTTCTTGAAGCAGCTGAGGATTTAGGGGATTTACTTCAGTTTGGCAAAGACTGAAGATAAAAATATTGAGAGAAAGGAAACGGACCGCTCATGGATATCGTCCATTATTCTGTACTAAAAGAAGAGGTTCTCAGTCTGTTGGTACCGGCACGTCCGGATATGCTGCTTGTTGACTGCACTCTTGGTGAGGGCGGACATAGTGAGGCATTTTTGGAGAAGTATCCGGCTCTTAAAGTGGTAGGACTGGATGCAGATAGTACGATTATGGATGTTGCACGAAAGCGTCTTTCGTCTTATGGAGACAGAATACGGTTTTATAATACCTGGTTTAATCTGTTTTTCCGTGATTATCCACTGGGAGGGGAGCGGCCCGGCCTTATCCTTTTTGACCTTGGTATTTCTGTTTATCATTATGAAAAGTCAGGAAGGGGATTCTCTTTCCGCAAAGATGAAATTCTTGATATGCGTCTGGAAAAGGATCTGGAGATTACCGCAATGGATATTGTGAATAATTATCCTGAGGAAGAACTTGCGGATCTTATATACAAGTATGGAGAAGAGCGGTACTCAAGGAGAATCGCCCGGGCTATTATCAGGGAGAGGAAGAACGGTTTGATAGAAACGACCGGTCAGCTGGCGGATGTGATCTGGAGTTCTGTGCCCCCTGATTACCGCCATGGAAGGATCCATCCCGGAACACGGACCTTTCAGGCTCTGAGGATAGCAGTTAACGGGGAACTGGCCAGACTTGAATCTGCGCTTGAAAATGCATTAAAGCTCCTTGAGCCTGGCGGACGGATGGCTGTTATATCCTTCCATTCTTTAGAGGACCGGATTGTAAAACGGTTCTTTCAGGAGAAGAATAAAGCCTGTACCTGCCCTCCGGAATGGCCTGTATGTAAATGCGGGGGAAGAAGAATAGTAAATATACTGACAAAGAAGCCGGTACGGCCTACAGAGGAGGAGACTAAAAAGAATCCTCCCTCCAGAAGCTCACGGATGAGGGTGGTTGAAAAACTTGAAGATGAGGAAGAGTTTGTATGAAAACACTGTTTAAACTGGTTGTACTGCTCTTTATCCCCCTCAGTGCTTTTCTTGCCGTGTATCAGGTTTTTAGGAGTCAGCAGCTGAGAAATGAAATTTCTGATCTTACAGAAGTACAGCAGAGTCTGTTTGAGAGAAATAAGAGAATGCTGACTAATATAGCTATACTAAAGTCTCCGGAACGTATTGACAAGCTTGCGGAGGAAGAGTTGCATTTGGAGCCGATTACTGATGACAAGATTATTCATATAGAGATTAACCCGTCTTCGGGGGAGGGTAATTGATGGCCGCTCCTTTTAAACTTTTTTCCGTTCACCAGGCGGCCCTTATCGTTAATGGAAAGGAGAATAAAAATGGTCTCGAAGACAGAGGGATCTTTTCTGTTGTTACCGATTCACAGAAGGCGGGAAAAGGTTCTCTTTTTGTAGCCCTTAAGGGGGATCGGACTGACGGTCATAATTATATATCCCAGGCAGTTACAAACGGTGCAGTCTGTATTCTGGCTGATAAAAAGAAGGCTGGTTTGTATCAGAATATCGGGCTTGAGGAAAAGGCTGCGGTAATTGAGGTGGACGATCCTCTTGCTTCGCTGCAGAAGTTGGCAGAAGAGTATGTTTCAAGATTTCCTTCTTTGACCAGGATAGGGGTCACAGGGAGCAGCGGGAAGACCACAACAAAAGAGATTCTTGCTTCAATTTTTTCATTGTCTGATCCTACGGTATTCACTCAGGGAAACTTAAACTCAGAGATAGGCCTTCCTTTGTCGATGTTTTCAATCAGGCCGGAGCATAAGTACGGAATTTTTGAAATGGGGATAAACTTTAAAGGTGAAATGGATATTCTTGTCCGTATCTTCAAGCCGGAGTATGCGGTAATAACCAATATAGGTACTGCTCATAGCGGCCCCCTGGGCGGAGAAGAGGGGATCGTAAAGGAGAAATCAAGAATTTTTTCATACTTCTCGAATAAAAGTATAGGGTTTCTTCCGGAAAACGATAGACATTTAACGTATCTCAAGTCCTCGTGCGGCGGGCGGTATGTTCTTTTCGGAGAAAGCTGTAATTCAATCATAACCGATGCTGAAGATGTGGGGTTGGATGGATGGTACGTGAAGTGCGGAGGAGAGAAGGTTAGGTTTTCTCTCCCCGGCAGATATAATTTGAGCAATCTGTATGCTGCCGCAGCTGTTGCAGAACATTTTGCAATTGATCCGGTTATTATGAGACGGGGTATAGAGTCTGTTTCCGCACTTCCGGGAAGAAGCAGAATTATTCGGTCGGAAATAACAATTATAGAAGATTCCTACAATGCCAACGAAGATTCTCTCGCAAAAGCGATTGAGTATCTGTCTGATCTTTCCTGGGAGGGGAGGAAGATAGCAGTTCTCGGTTCCATGAAAGAGCTGGGTGCAGCATCGGAGAAGATTCACGCAGGGGTCGGTGAAAAGGTTTTGAAAGCCGGGATAGATGCGGTTTTCTTCTATGGAGAAGAGATGAGAACAGCATATATGGTTTTGAGGGAAAAGGAACACGCTTTCGAGAGTTTTTATTTTACGGATTACAGTAAATTGGAGAATAACGTGTCTGAATATGTTGCAGCAGGAGACATTGTGCTGTTGAAAGGGTCCAGATCCATGAAACTTGAAAGACTTGTTGATACGTTGTCCGATAGGGAGGCTTTGAAAGGGTATGTTTAAAGAATTACTGCTTCCTCTGGTTAATAAGTTCTCGTTTTTTAATATTTTTCAGTATATAACATTTAGAGCTTCCTACGCTGCTGTAACATCTCTCTTCCTCTCCCTTTTGTTTGGTCCCAAACTGATAGCACTATTGAAGAAACTGAAAGCAGGACAAGAGGTCAGGACAGATGGACCCGAAACTCATCTTTCCAAATCCGGGACACCCACCATGGGTGGTCTCTTGATACTGATTACTGTTGTCGTATCCGTTCTCTTCTGGCAGGACCTTGGGAATGTCTATACGTGGATATCTCTTCTTTCCATTATAGGTTTCGGGGCCATAGGCTTTATGGATGATTATTTGAAGATCTCAAGAAAAAATACTGAAGGCTTGACTGCAAGATTCAAGTTTATAGCACAAATCGTGCTGGCCACAGCGATATCTGTCATTCTGTACATAAGCAGAGGCGATCAAACAACGCTCCTGTACCTTCCTTTCTTTAAGTATCCGGTGGCTGATTTATCGGTTTTATACATTCCTTTTGGTGTTCTGCTTCTGGTTGGAACATCCAATGCTGTGAATCTGACGGATGGACTCGACGGGCTGGCTTCGGGGTTAATAATTTTTGTAGGGATCGCTTTTGCAGTTATCTCCTATCTTACCGGCAGGGTGGATTATTCAGAATATCTGCAGATCCCCTTTGTTCGTGACAGCGGGGAGCTTATGGTCTTCTGCTTTGCTCTTGTTGGGGCTACGACCGGGTTCCTTTGGTATAATGCTCATCCTGCTGAAGTCTTTATGGGAGATACCGGAAGTTTATCTCTGGGTGGGGCTATTGGTGTTATTGCAATGATGACCAAGAAAGAGATTCTTTTGATAATCATAGGCGGAGTTTTTGTTCTGGAAGCTCTGTCTGTAATAATACAGGTCGTTTCGTTTAAGCTGAGGGGGAAGCGGGTCTTTAAAATGGCGCCGCTGCATCATCATTTTGAATTAAAGGGGTGGGATGAGAGCAAGGTTGTAATACGGTTCTGGATAGTTGGAGCCATGTTTACTATTCTTAGTCTCTCAACATTGAAGATACAATGATGGAATACGGCTTTTCTGCAGAAAAAATTAATAAAGGTTCCTCTGATTTTGTGTTTTTATCTCTTGTTGTACTTCTTTCCGGTCTTGGAATAGCTTCTCTGTTTTCTGCTTCCTACTATTATGGTATGGTTCGATTCGATAATCCGTCCTACTTCCTTACCAGGCAGCTTGTTTTTATGGGAACCGGTTTTCTGTTGATGTTTATCGTTTCAAAGCTCCCGAAAGGAATTTTTGTAAAAAGTATTCCTCTTCTGCTGTTTGTTTCTTTAATTCTAATGATTGCAACACTTATACCCGGAGTCGGCAGGGAGGTCTTAGGGGGAAAAAGATGGATAATTATAGGAAACCGGTCTTTTCAGCCTTCTGAACTTGTTAAGCTTTCTCTCATTCTCTACCTTTCGCATATATTGAGTAAAAAGAAAGATCAGAAGAATGATCTTGTGAACGGGATTTTGCCTCCGTTTATCGTTGTCGGAGTATTTGCAGCTCTGATTTATATGCAGAACGATTTTTCTACAGCGGTATTTATTCTGTTTGTTGCTTTGTCGATATTCTTTATTGCCGGGATACATCTCGGATACTTTGCTTTTATATTTACCGCTGTTGTACCTCTGGCTTTAATGCTTTTGTTCAGTAAAGAACACAGGGTGAGAAGACTGATAGCCTTTCTGGATCCGGGGAGCGATCCTTCCAGAGCAGGTTTTCAGGTTATTGCTGCAAAAATAGCTCTCGGCAGCGGAGGGTTCTGGGGGAAGGGGCTCGGCCTTGGAACCAGAAAGCTTGGCGGACTCCCGGAAGCCCATTCAGATTTCATTTTTGCGGTATTGGGCGAGGAAGCCGGATTCATCGGGATAGCGGTAATTGTAGTTTTGTTCATAATATTTGCGGCACGAGGATATTCTTTGAGCAGGAAGTACTATGAAAAAGATTATTTTGCTTATTATCTTATGTTCGGGTTAACAACGAGTATTCTCTATCAGGCTTTGATAAATATAGCTGTTGTCTCGGGGCTTGTGCCGGTTACCGGAATACCGCTTCCGTTTTTTTCAAGCGGGGGATCTTCAATTTTAATAACCTTTATTATGTGCGGAATAATTCTAAACTTTTCCAGGAATGTATCATCGGAGGATAATCGTGAGTAGTGTCGTTGCTGGAAACAGTGTGTACAGTAATACGGGAAGACGGGGGGCTTCTTCCGGAAATAATCAAAAAATTGAGAAATTTTTTATCCGGCTGATAATTCTCCTGATTACCATTATTATCTTTGAGATAGTCTTTCACTTTTATATAGCACCATCTCTGTTTATTAAAAAGATTGAGATTATTTCAGGTCCTGAACTGGGGTTGAGTGAATCGGATGTTCTTACCATAACCGGTCTGGACACTAAAATGAACTATTTCGAAGTACGGAATGCTGATATAGCAGGGAGGCTGCTCGCAATTCCTGCAGTCAGGAATGTGGCAGTGAAAAAGGTTTTTCCTTCAACGCTGATCCTGACTATTACTGCTAGAAATCCCGTCGGGGTCTTTCTTGTAAACAGTGGATCGGCAACTATACCCATGGCTGTTGATTCTGATGGAATTTTATTTCCCCTTCAGAAAAACAACAGCTCCTTTATAGATTATCCAGTTATTTCAGGAGTCTATGCACCGGATATTAAAAACGGAGCAAGACTTCCTTTGTCTCTCTGTTCTTTTATGAAAGATTTGGATATGGTAAGGAATGCAGCTCCTCAGCTGTCTGGTTTGATCTCTGAAGTCAAGTTTGTTAAAAAAGAGGGGCTTGACTATGAGGTTGTTATTTACCCTGTGAACTCAAAAGTCAGGGTAAGGATAGGAAACGAGCTGGATGTCAAGCTGCTTAAGTATATGGTGATGATTCTGGATGTAATTTCGATGCAGAGCGGTATGGATAATCTTGAAGAGATTGACCTGAGAACCGGTGAAGCAGTATACAGGATTCGGGGGGAATAAATTGCTGTCTGATGATTTACTGGTAGGATTGGATATAGGTTCAACCAAGGTCTGCGCTGTTATCGGTGAGATACAAGAACGCGGGCAGGTGGAGATTATAGGTGTAGGGGAAAGCCCTTCAGAGGGGTTAAGACGCGGTGTTGTTATTAATATTGAGTCAACACTCAGGTCTGTAACTGCGGCTATAGAATCGGCTGAAATGATGTCCGGCAGAGAAGTACATAATGTTATTACAGGCATTGCAGGTGCCCATATAGAGGGCATAAATTCCAGAGGTGTCGTCGCTGTTACCGGAAAGGGACGGGAGATAAACGAAGAGGATGTCAAAAGGGTAATCGAAGCTGCAAAGGCAATTGTTATTCCCATGGACAGAGAGGTTATTCATGTAATTCCTCAGGAGTTTGTTGTGGATGATCAGGGTGGAATTAAAGATCCGATCGATATGATCGGGATCCGCCTGGAATCAGAGGTTCATATCATAACAGGTTCAGTTACTTCCGCTCAGAATGTTTTAAAATGTGTTAACAGGGCGGGTTTCAGGGTGGAGGATATTGTCCTTCAATCTCTCGCTTCTGCTGAGGCTGTGCTTTCTGAAAGTGAAAAAGAACTGGGTGTTCTGTTGATTGATCTCGGCGGAGGGACGACAGATGTTCTGGTATATATAGACGGGGCACCGTATCATACGGATGTCGTTGCTATTGGGGGAGATCAGGTAACGAATGATCTTTCCATCATGCTTAAAACCCCGGGAGATTTTGCAGAGAAGATCAAACTTGAATCAGGGTGCTGTTACATGCCTTTAGTTGATAAAGAGGAAGAGGTCATTATCCCCGGGGTAGGGGGATGGCCGGCAGCTTCAATACCGCGGACTGAGGTGTGCAATATCATTGAGCCGAGGATGAGGGAGATTTTCTCTATGGTCCGGGAACAGCTTGAACGGAAGAATTACCTCAAATACCTTCGGGGCGGAGTTGTTGTAACAGGCGGCGGAGCTAAGATGCCGGGGGTCGTAGAACTGGCAAGCAGAATTTTTGATGTCCCGGCGCGGGTAGGGATGCCGCCGCGGCTGGGGGGGCTTTCTGATGTCTATATGAGCCCTGTATATTCCACTGCAGTGGGGCTGGTAATGTATGAGGCATCTCAGATGAATAATGACCGGCTTAAATTGAAGCCGGCTAAAAGACCGGGTACAGGATTCGGGCAAAAGCTGAAGGATTGGATGAAAGAATTTTTTTAATATAAATAATGTAGCTTGCGCTTAGGGAGGGGGCAATGCAGATTGAAGTAATTGAAGATAGAATGAATGAAGGAATCGCTGATCCTACGGTAATCAAGGTTATCGGTGTAGGAGGCGGAGGCAGCAATGCGGTGAACCGCATGATTGAAAGCGGGCTTAAAAAGGTAGACTTTATCGCGGTTAATACCGACATGCAGGCGCTTAAACTTTCGAAAGCTCAAATGAAGCTGCCGATTGGATCCAAGCTCACCGGTGGACTTGGAGCAGGAGGTGTTCCCGAAACAGGAGAAAAAGCTGCCCAGGAAAACAGGGATGATATTGAAAACATCCTGCGGGGGGCTGATATGGTTTTTATAACTGCAGGTATGGGCGGCGGGACCGGTACAGGGGCAGCTCCTGTGGTAGCTGATATTGCCCGGGCTTCAGGTGCACTTACTGTCGCAGTGGTCACCAAACCCTTTGATTTTGAGGGGCGGCGCAAAATGCAGCTCGCTGAAGAGGGGATCGAAAAGCTCCGGGAAGCTGTTGATACCCTTATTATTATCCCGAATCAGTATCTCATGAAAATTGTTGAAAAGAAAACACCAATTAAAGCTGCCTTTCTGATGGCTGATGATGTGCTGCGGCAGGGTGTTCAGGGTATCTCAGAGCTTATCACTGTTACCGGTGAGATAAACATCGACTTTGCCGATGTAAGAACAATAATGAAAGGCAGGGGTGATGCTCTTATGGGTATCGGTGTTGGTTCAGGCGAGAACAGAGCTGTGGATGCTGCGACAAATGCCATAAATAATCCTCTTCTTGAAGATGCACGGATTGAAGGGGCAAAAGGAATCCTTATAAACGTCACCGGAGGAGAAGACCTTTCCCTGTCTGAATATGATGAAGTAATCAAGATTGTTACGGCAAACGCAGACGAAGATGCATTGATTATTCCCGGACAAACTATAAATCCTCAGATGGAAGGAGAAATCCAGGTAACCGTAGTTGCCACAGGATTTAAAAACAGCAGTGTCTCCCGTACAGTAGAGGAAAAAGTGGAGAAAGAGGATGAAGTAATCCGGTACAAAGACTGGCTGAATCTGCAGAAAGGATTATCCAGGGAATCAAAAGGTTTTCTTTCCAGCAGGAACCAGCATGAAGTGGATTTGGGAATCCCCACGGTCCTCAGAGGCCGGAAAGTATCAGGACAGGAAGCTGAATAGATGAAAAGGACTACTCTTCTTCAGGAGTATCAGAATTACCTCTATCTTCAGCAGAGGCTTTCTGCATCCACTATTGAAACATATATGCAGGATGTTTTAAGACTGGAATCCTACCTGCAGTTCCGTTCAAGGAATTTTGTAGAAGCTGATTCTGCTGACATAATAGGGTATTTTGCCTCCCGGCAGGAAGAGGGAATAGATCAGAGAACAATTGCAAAAGGCTTAAGCAGTATAAAGTCTTTTTACCTGTTTCTCAGTTCAGAGGGGTACATAGAGGAGAGTCCGACTTCCCGGATAGAATCTCCAAAGGGGACTGTTCCCCTCCCCGAAGTCCTTTCTCCTGAAGAAGTTGATAGTTTTCTGAATTCAATAGATATCTCTTCCCCGGTTGGGCTTAGAGACAGGGCCATGTTTGAGCTTATTTATTCCTGCGGGCTGAGAATAAGTGAAGCAGCTGCTATTACCTGCGGAAATGTTTTTTTTGACGAAGAATTGATCCGGGTCACAGGAAAGAGGAACAAGGAGAGAATCCTACCCTTAGGTGACGATGCCTTCAGGTGGCTTCAAAAATATATGGAGTATGGAAGACCGCTCCTGATTAAAAAGGGGATTACGGACACTGCCCTCTTCTTGAGTATTCGGGGGAAGGGGATGTCCCGCAAAGGAATATGGAAGAGATTTCATGCTTATGCTGAGCTCAGCGGTTTGAAAGCAAAGGTACATACCCTTCGCCATTCCTTTGCAACCCATCTTATTCAGGGGGGTGCAGATCTGAGAATCGTTCAGGAACTTCTTGGACATTCTGATATAACCACTACTCAGATCTACACACATATTGGTAATGATGACCTGAGAAGAACTCATTCAGAATTTCATCCCCTTAATCGAATGGAGCACGAAGCAGGAGAGGGAAAATCACCGTATACAGATACGGGAGGCAGAAGATGAAAAGGATTCACTGCTATCTTGCTGCTGTGTTTATCTTAATGATACCGGGATTACTTGTATCCTGCAGTAAGGCCGATGAGAAAACCCTTCAAAGTCTTACGTCTACAGAAAGTGTCAGCGAAAATGGAGAAGTGAGCAATGAGCGGATTGTAGAACTGGAAAAGGGAATTAAAGAATATAAAGAGGAAGCGGACAGGACGGTAAAAGCTGGAGCAGAGATCGGTATATACTACCGTTTGGTAGGGCTGGAGTACATGAAGCTTAAGATGTATGGAAAAGCTTTCGATTATTTCGGGAAAGCAATTGAGTACTATCCTGAAAACGAAGTGCTTTTTTATTACAGCGGGGTTTCGTTAGCCAGATCGGCAAAATCCGTATTGGCAGTCGAAGAAAGAAGAAATCTCATGCAGAAGGCAGCGGTGTACTACCAAAGAGCAATCGAACTGAATAGTGCGTATGGAGATGCCTACTATGCACTTTCTGTGTTGTATCTCTTTGAACTGAACAGACCGCTGGATGCTCTAAAGACCGCAGAAAAACTTTTAAATTTCGATGCCGGGAACATTGATGCACTTTTTATAAAAGCCAGAGCCGAGGCTGTTACAGGTAATATAAGGGATGCCGTAGATACCTATAACAGGATTATAAAGATATCCAAGGATGACGATGCCGTATTAAAAGCAAGAGAATTCAGGGATACTCTGATGAGCGGAGGTTCCAATGGCTGATCTGAGTACTCTGATTATAAGCAGAATTCCCGGACTTACCTCTAAGGAACGGTTGTTACTTGCAGAACTCTTTCCGGAATCCGATAGTCTCCTGAAACTTTCTGAAAATGATATCAACGGGATTATTGTCCGGAAACCAAAAACACAAAGCTATTCCATGAATCAACTGGCTGAGGAAGCAGAAAAAATCCTGGCGGTTACTGAAAAAAACAATATCAGTATTATTTGGTATTGGGATAGCGTATACCCGCCCCAGCTCCGGGAAATCTTTGATCCTCCGGTTGTCCTTTACACCAGAGGTGCGAAGATGGAAAATACTGTTCCTCATATTGCAGTTGTTGGAACACGTCATCCGGGAAGGAAGGGCAGGGAGAGTGCATACACACTTGGAGCCGGACTTGCAGAAAAGGGCATACCTGTTGTTTCCGGTCTTGCTTTGGGAATAGACAGTGCGGCGCATACCGGTGCTGTCGATACGAGGGGAAAGACAATTGCCGTTCTGGGCAATGGGATTGATTCGGTATATCCTCTGTCAAACAGAAAACTTGCCTGTAGAATCCTGGAGAATAACGGAATTGTTTTAAGTGAGTTCCCCCCCGGCACCCCGCCGCTTAAGTACAACTTTCCCAAGAGAAACAGGATTATCAGCGGCCTTTCCAGGTCTGTTGTTGTTGTTGAAGCTCCATTGAAATCGGGAGCACTGATTACTGCAGATTTTGCACTGGAGCAGGGACGGGATCTATTTGTTCATGGATGTTCTCTTTCAAGCCCTGGAAACGAGGGGGCGCTGAAACTCTCTTTCGACGGAGCCGGGATCGTGGAATCTTCCGATGACTTATTCAACAACACCGGCTGCGGCAGTACAGGCTCTCTGCAGGTCCTTGAATCGCCGGAAGATTATTCTCTTTCTGATCTGTTTGCCATGGAACTCAAGGGTTCGCTTGTCCAGTACGAAGGAACCCGGTTTGTAACGGGAGGAGCACTGTTATGATAACCGAATACCTGCGGTATCTTGAAAGTGTACGGAACCTGTCTCCTGCTACAGTAAAGGCATACGGAGAAGATTTGGATCTCTACAAAAAGTTTCTGGAGGAATACGGTTCCGGAATCCTGGAGGTTAGAGTTCGGGATGCCAGGAATTTTGTCGGCTTTCTTAAAGAAAGAAAGCTGAAAGAGAGTAGTATTAATAGAGCACTTTCTTCGGTAAAGGGGTTTTATAAATACTGTATCAGGTTTGATCTAGCGGGTAAAAATCCTTTTGAAACGATTAAAAGTGTAAGCCGGTCCCGGAATCTGCCGGATCTTTTTTCGGTGGATGAGATAAAGAGCCTGCTTTCAATGCCCGATGGATCCGTTTTTGGTATCAGGGATAGACTTATCATTGAACTTTTCTATTCCACCGGGTGCCGTATTGCGGAGCTTGTCGGAATGAATCTGTTCGACATATCTCTTAAGGGTAAAAACATTCTTGTAAGGGGTAAGGGGAAAAAAGAGCGGTTTGTGTTTCTTTCCGATGGAACGGTGAATCTTCTGAAGCAGTATTTAGGGGTCAGAAAGCAGATGAGAAAGTCTGACAATACAGAGGATGCTTCGGCTCTTATTCTTAATACCAGAGGGAACAGAATAACCGAACGGGGCGTAAGATACATTTTGGAAAAATATTTGGATAGACTGGGGAGCGGGAAACATGTCAGCCCCCATTCATTCAGACATAGTTTTGCCACCCATCTTCTTGACAATGGTGCAGATTTGAGAATGGTCCAGGAACTTTTAGGACATTCATCCATATCGACAACTCAGATTTACACCCATATCGGTTTGGAACGTCTCAGGAAGGTGTATAGAACATCACATCCCCATGGGGGAGGAAGGAGTGAGCGATGAGTTTTAGAGGTACGACAATCCTGGCTGTCCGGAAGGATGGTTCTGTCGCCATGGCTGGAGACGGACAGGTGACTCTTGGTAATACCGTTATGAAGGGGCATGCCCGGAAGGTAAGGAGAATGTACAATGACGAGGTGATAACCGGATTCGCAGGAGCAACCGCGGATGCCTTCACGTTGTTTGAGCGGTTCGAAGGAAAAGTTAAGGAATACAACGGAGATATAACCAGAGCAGCAGTAGAACTTGCAAAAGAGTGGAGGACAGACAGGGTCCTGCGAAAACTGGAAGCAATGCTTCTTGTGGCAAACAAGAAAAAAACACTTCTGATTTCCGGAACCGGGGATGTCGTTGAGCCTGATGAAGGAGCTATAGCAATAGGGTCGGGGGGTAATTACGCGTACGCTGCGGCTTTGGCTTATCTGGACAATTCTTCCCTTTCTGCCAGTGAGATTGCACTGCGTAGTATGAAGATTGCTGCGGGGATATGTATATACACGAATGACAATATTATTCTGGAGGAGCTTTAATGAGAGTAAACCTTGATGAATTAACTCCGGCTCAAATTGTAAGTGAACTGGATAAATACATAATCGGACAGGATAAAGCAAAAAAGGCAGTGGCAATCGCTCTGAGAAACCGGATGCGCAGAAGAATGCTTCCTCAGGAATTGAGAGAAGAGATTACGCCGAAAAATATTATAATGATAGGTCCTACCGGTGTAGGAAAAACAGAGATTGCGAGAAGGCTTTCACGCCTGTGCGGAGCACCGTTTATCAAGGTTGAAGCAACCAAGTATACCGAGGTTGGATATGTGGGCAGGGATGTTGAATCAATGATCCGCGATCTTATGAGTATAGCTGTAACAATGGTAAAAAGTGAACTCTCCGAAGATGTCAGGGAGGAGGCTCAGCAGAGAACCGAAGAGGCGCTTCTGGACCTTTTGCTGCCGGGAATCAAAGAAAAAAAACCTGCTTCTTCCAGAGAATCCGGGGAATTGACTGTAGTCTCTCAGGAGCAGAACACACCTTCTTCAACCAGGGAAAAGTTTAGAAAAATGCTTAAAGAGGGGAAGCTTGAAGACAAAACAGTTGAGGTCGATGTCTCATCCGGAGGCTTTCCGGCTATCGAGATCTTTTCCGGAACAAACTTCGAAGAAATGGATCTGAATCTGGGAGGATTATCCAATATTTTCGGCGGGAAAAAGAAAAAGAAACGGGTTTCCATAGCCAGAGCCAGAGATATTATTATGGCAGAAGAGATGACTAAGCTTGTAGATACCGAGAGAGCATCTGAGGTTGCAAAAGAACGTGTTGAAGAGATGGGTATTATCTTTATTGATGAAATTGACAAGGTAGCGACGAAGGAAAGCCGTTCAGGAGCTGATGTGTCCCGCGAAGGGGTACAGAGAGATATCCTTCCTATAGTAGAAGGGAGCAAGGTGAATACCAAGTACGGTATTGTAGATACCTCTCATATCCTGTTTATTGCCGCCGGAGCGTTTCACATAAGCAAGCCTTCGGACCTTATCCCGGAGCTGCAGGGACGGTTCCCTTTAAGGGTAGAACTTGATGACCTGAGCAGTGACGATTTTCACAAGATTCTGACAGAAACGGAGAACTCTCTGACTATTCAGTATACCGAATTATTGAAAACCGAGGAGGTCTCACTGATTTTCACCGAAGAGGCAACACGAAAGATAAGTGAGATTGCTGCAGAGGTTAATAAAAATACTGAGAACATTGGTGCACGAAGGCTTCATACTATTATGGAATTGCTTTTGGAGGATGTTTCCTTCAATGCACCGGATTTAAAGGGGCAGGAGATACGGATTACAGAGGAATATGTGGAGGAAAAACTTGTAAATATTGTACAGGACCAGGATTTATCCCGTTACATACTTTAGAAGGATTCAAAATGAACCGAAATATAAAAGGAAGAAGGATTTAAAGGAGAAAAGAGTGTTTTTGAATAACAGTTTTGGTAAAAACCTGGACATACTGCAGCGGACAATGGATGTATCCATGATCCGGCAGGACGTTATTGCAAATAATATAGCGAATGCCGATACGCCCAATTTCAAGCGCTCAGATGTTAACTTCGAAGCTGAACTCAAGCGGGCTTTGGATTCCGAATCTGCAACAAACAGACTTCCTGCGGCCCTGACTGATGAAAAACATATTCCCTTTCACAGAACCAGAAATTACCGTGACGTTCAGCCCCGGCGTGTTCTTGATTATCTGTCCCAGTCTGATAACAACGGAAATAATGTAGATACGGAGCAGGAAAGCATGATTCTTTTGCAGAATCAGCTCAGGTATGATCTTCTAGCACGGTCAGTGGCAAATCAGTTTTCCAGACTAAATATAGTATTAAGGTAAGGGAGTAATATATGGGAATTTTCAGCAGTATTAACATTGCGGCATCGGGACTAAGTGCTCAAAGGACCCGTCTTGATGTTATTTCCGACAATATAGCCAACGTGGATACAACCAGAACTCCTGAAGGCGGTCCTTTCAGGCGAAGCAGGGTAGTATTCCGCCCCAGAGTTGAACAGCCGTATTGGCGTTCTCCCTTTCTGCCTGAAACAATGGATAACGGTATCGGTAAGGGGGTAAGGGTAGTAAAAATCGAGAAAGATATAGACGCCAAGCCAAAGCTGGTTTACGACCCTACACATCCGGATGCGATAAAAAGCGGACCACAGAAAGGGTATGTAGAGATGCCGAATGTAAATATCGTAGAAGAGATGGTTGATATGATTTCGGCTTCACGAGCCTATGAAGCAAACGTTGCTGTGGTAAACGGCAGTAAGGCCATGTTCTCAAGAGCATTGGAAATTGGGAGATAATAGATGAACTTTTTAAAGGCAGATCAGGTTATCGGTGACAGAATCAGACTTGCAGTGACAAACCCCGGTCATATGCAGGGAACGGTACACCCGGGAAATGGAAATGAAATTCAGGACCAGGGGTTCGGTACGCTGGTTACCAAGGCTATAAACGGGGCAAATGATGCAGTTCAGCAAAGTGCAGCTCTAACTGAGCAGTACATTACCGATCCGGACAGTGTTGACGTTCACGATGTGACAATAGCGATGTCCGAAGCAAATTTAGCAGTCTCTTTGACGAAGAGCGTTATAGATAATGCTCTTAAAGCATACAGAGAGATTATTAATATCAGGTAGAAAATACGGAATTGCATACATTCTTTTTGGGAGGGGAGAATGAACGAATGGTTAAAAAAATTAGTAGGTCAGCTTAAGGATTTATGGAGTAAATGGTCTACTGTACAGAAAATTATTCTTTTTACCGTAATTGGAGTAACAATTACGGGAATTGTGTTGTTATTAAGCTTCAGCTCTTCTCCGGACATGGTTCCGCTCATTTCATCTCCGATTACCGATTCCACGCAGCTTGACAGAATATCGATAGCGCTGGACAAAGAGGGTGTTGAGCATAAGATAACCGATGATGGAAGAATTTATGTAAAAGATAAAACGACTGCCAGGAGAATGGTAGCTGTTCTAATGAGGGAAGATCTTATCCCCAAGGAAACATCTCCCTGGGATGTTTTTAAAATGGACCGGTGGAGTCTAACGGATTTTGAGCGTAATGTAAATTTACGGGAAGCCATAACAAAAAATCTTGAACAGCATATAGAGGCTCTTGATGATGTTGATTCTGCAAAGGTAACTCTGGTATTACCGGAGGATAAACTTTTTACTGAAGATCAGAATCCCGTATCGGCTTCAATTATCATTACCCCAAAACCAGGTTCGGATATCACTTCCAACAGGAAGAAAATTGAGGGTATTGTCAAACTTGTCAAATTTGCAGTGGAAGGTTTGTCTGATGATAATCTGGTAATCTCAGATCAGAGCGGTGTGGTCTTGAACGATTTTGCTGATCTTGCCGATTTTGATCGCCTGGAACTTTCAAAACGGCAGTTGAAAGAGAAGAGTGATCTTGAGAATCAGTACAAGAAACAGATCTTTTCAGAACTGGCTCAGATATTTGGCCCTGACAGGGTAAGTATTCTAAAGGTGGATATTGCTCTTGATTTTAACAAGGAGACAGTAAAGACAGAGGAACATTATCCTATCGTAACCAAAGAGGATAATCCCTCCACCCCTTACGATGAATCAAGTTACGTACTGTCGATTTCCCGGTCAACGGAGAAAACATCAGAGAGTTTTAAAGGAACGGGCTTTAATCCTGAAGGACCTCCCGGCCAGGAAGGGCAGACTCCTCCTGCATACAAACAACTGGATAATCTTGTCGGTAATTATCAAAAAGACTCAACGATCCAGAATGAAGAGGTAAATACAAGAAATATTGTGGAGGAAAAAAGTCCCTGGACAATCAAGCGTATCACCATTGGAGCAGCTTTGGATGGGACGTGGAAAAGGGAGTTCGACGATAAAGGGATTCTTCAGGTTGAGAAAAATGGAAGCATTAAGCGAAGCTATACACCTGTTCCCGAAGATCAGTTGAAAAAAGCTAAAACCCTCGTTGAACATGCAATCGGATTTGACAAGAAACGGGGGGATTCGGTATCAGTGGAGACCCTTCAGTTTGACAGATCTGCTCAATTCAGGTTAGAGGATGAAAAGTATAAAGCTCAGCAGCGGCTGCAGCAGACGATAATCTTTTCAATAATTGGTGTTGCTGTTCTTATCGTTGCGTTTATCATATTCAGAATAATTTCCAGAGAAATGGAACGCAGAAGGCGGCTGAGAGAGGAAGAGCTTGCACGGCAGCACCAGATGATGCGAGAGGCTGCACTCAAGAGTGCAGAGGAAGAGGAGATGGATGTTGCAATGTCCGTTGAAGAGCGGGCCCGGATGGAGATGCAGGAGAATGCTATAAATATGGCCAGAGAACATCCGGAAGATGTAGCTCAGCTGATTAGAACCTGGCTGGTGGAGGAATAGATGGCAAAAGTAGAAACAGGAAAGAAAAAGGTAAGCAAGGAGTTGAGCGGCCGCCAAAAAGCTGCAATTTTCCTTGTTACTCTGGGTTCGGAGATATCTGCTGAAATATTCAATCACCTCAGGGAAGACGAGATTGAAACGTTAACTTTTGAAATCGCCAGACTGGATAACGTAGAACCCGATGAAAGAGACAGGGTCCTTATGGAGTTCAAAGAACTGATGATGGCCCAGGACTTTATCACTTCCGGCGGTATCGAATATGCCAGAGAGCTTCTGGAAAAGTCGCTGGGATCCCAGAGGGCAGTTGATATAATAAACCGCCTGACCAGCAGTTTACAGGTCCGGCCCTTTGATTTTATCCGGAGAACTGATCCTGCACATCTTTTAAACTTTATTCAGCAGGAACATCCCCAGACGATTGCCCTGATACTTGCCTATCTGGAACCGGCCAAGGCTTCGATAATTCTTGGGTCACTGCCCCATGAGATACAGTCAGATGTAGCGAAACGGATTGCCACTATGGATCGGACGTCTCCGGAAGTTCTCAGGGAGGTAGAACGCGTTCTTGAGAAAAAACTCTCAACACTTTCCAGTGAAGATTTCACAGCTGCTGGTGGTGTTGAGAATATTGTTGAGATACTGAACCTTGTGGACCGGTCTACAGAGAAACTGATCATAGAATCTCTGGAAGAAGAAGATCCTGAACTGGCCGAGGACATCAAAAAGCGGATGTTTGTATTCGAAGATATTGTACTTCTTGATGACAGAGCAATACAGAAGGTTCTTAGAGAGGTTGATACCGGGGAACTTGCCAAAGCCCTCAGAGGTGTTGATGCAGAAGTACAGGATAAGATTTTTAAGAATATGTCTAAGCGTGCTGCTGCTCTGCTGAAGGAAGAGATGGAGTATATGGGGCCGATCAGGCTGAAGGATGTAGAAGAAACGCAGCAGAAGATTGTTTCTATTATACGTAAGCTTGAAGATTCCGGTGAGATTGTCGTTGCACGATCAGGTGAAGATGAGATGGTTGTTTAATTCCATAGATTAAGGAGGAAGTCCATTGGCAAAAAATGTATTTCGATCTGCAGAGGTTAAAACCCTGTCGGACAAAGTTATTATTGAATCTCCTTTTATGGAAATCGAGGATGTGGAAGAAACTCCTGTAATGGAGGAATACACCGGACCTACCGCCGATGACCTGAGACGTGAAGCAGAGCTTTTTAAGCAGCAGTGGGAGAAAGAGAAAGAAGACATGATCGCCTCCGCACAGGCAAAGGCTGATGAAATAATCAGGGATGCTGAGCAGAAGGCTTTTGAAGAAGTAAAACTTAAAACCGATGAAGCACAGATTATTCGGCAGGAAGCTGAAGATGAGGCTTTAAGGATCCGGACAGAAGCACGGAATGAAGCTGATGAACTAAAGGAAAAAACACTATCCGAGCTGGATGAAATCAGGAGCAAGGCTGAATCAGAGGGTTTTGAGAAAGGAAGGGAAGAGGGGTTCGAGGTTGGTAAGCAGGAAGTTGAAAGACTGATTAAACAGCTTCATGGAATGTTGGACAAGATTATTGAAAAACGAAATGAAATTATCGATGAAACTGAAACCCAGTTGATAAATCTGGTTCTTATGATTGCCAAGAAGGTAATCAAGGTTATATCCGAAAATCAGAAGAATGTTGTTATCAATAATGTGATCCAGGCTTTGCGAAAACTGAAAAGCAGAGGTGAAGTCCTTATCAGGGTTAATCTGGAAGATGTTGAGCTCACCTCCGAGCATGTCAAGGATTTTATGCGGATGGTTGAGAATGTCAGATCTGTTACTGTTGTGGAGGATTCCACTGTAGATAAAGGCGGATGCATTATTGAATCCGACTTTGGAGAGATTGATGCGAGGATCTCTTCACAGTTGTCGGAGATAGAAGAGAAAATTCTGGAACTGGTACCTATTAAAAGCAGAGGTGAGAAGTAACCGCCGCAAAGGGAGGGGTTCATGTTGTTTGAAAAGTACGAATCAGTAGTAGAAGAGATTGATCCCATCAAGTACACCGGAGTAGTAAGCAAGGTCCAGGGGCTTATGATTGAAAGTTTCGGGCCCCAGGTAGTAATTGGGGAGATGTGCCATATCGTTGTCCCCTTTAAAGACGAGGTAGTCCCTGCGGAAGTAGTAGGTTTTAACGGTAAGCATGTTCAACTGATGCCTTTCGGTAATATGGAGGGGATTGAACCAGGCTGTACAGTAATTGCTCTTGGCGAAAGTATGAAGATACATGTATCGGAGCGGCTTCTTGGAAGGGTTCTGGACAGTATGGGCAAACCGATGGATGGGAAAGGTTCTCTGGGTTCTGTTGAATATTTCTCTGTCAGTAATCCCCCTCCTGATGTCTTAAAAAGAAGGAAAATAACTGAAAGGATGATAACAGGGGTGAGGGCAATAGATGCAATGACCCCCGTCGGAAAAGGACAGCGGATTGGCATATTTTCCGGGAGCGGTGTAGGAAAGTCTACGCTTCTTGGCATGATTGCCCGTAATGCAAAGGCCGATGTAAACGTTATTGCACTGATCGGGGAACGGGGAAGAGAGGTACGGGAGTTTATCGAATCTGATCTGGGACCGGAGGGGCTTGAACGTTCAGTTATCATTGTTTCAACAAGTGATACCCCCCCCCTTGCAAGGGTCAAAGGTGCTTACGTTGCAACAGCAGTAGCAGAGTATTTCAGGGATCAGGGGAAGGATGTAATGCTGCTTTTTGACTCAGTGACCCGTTTTGCCAGGTCTCAGCGGGAGATAGGGCTGGCAGTGGGTGAACCTCCGGCAACAAGAGGGTTTACACCTTCGGTATTTTCCATTCTTCCGAAACTTCTGGAGCGCTGCGGTACCTCTGATAAGGGTACGATTACAGGATTCTATACAATCCTTGTAGATGGCGATGATATGGATGAACCGATATCAGATAATGTGAGAGGTATACTTGACGGCCATATAATTCTCAGCAGAAAACTTGCCGAGAGCTATCATTATCCTGCTATTGACGTTCTTAACTCACTTTCCCGACTTACAACAAAAATAACGCCATTTGAAGAACAGCAGGTAGTCGGTCATATCCGGAAGCTGCTTGCGGTTTACACCGAGGCAGAGGACCTGATCAATGTCGGGGCTTATGCTGAAGGAAGTAATCCGGATATTGACCTGGCCATTGAGAAGATCGGGGAGATACGTGAGTTCCTTCAGCAGAAAATTGAAGAGAACAGTCCGTTAAAAGATACTCTTGTCAGGGCATTTGAAATAGCGGGGGTAGAGATAAATGAAGCGGTTTCAGTTTAATCTTGAAAAGGTTCTTACCCTCAGGGAGAACAATGAAAAAAACTGGAAGATTAAACTAGGAGAAGTGGTCAGTAAGGTGAATAGCGTCAGAGGGGAGATGAAACGTATAGAGCAATCTCACCGGCAGCATTTTAAGGATTTCAGCCTGGAGAAAGAGGGATTGGAGTATCTCAAGGTTTCCGAACTTTTCTTTAGAAAAATGGAGAAGGACTTGAAGATTCTGGATGAAAGGCTGGAGGAACTGATCCTAGAAAGGGAAGAAATACAGAAAGAATACATAAAAGCTTCCAATGAAAGAAAGGTTATAGCAAAACTGAAAGAGCGTAGAGAAGCTGAGTATTATAAGGAACAGAAACTTTCGGAAATTAAGGAAATTGATGATCTTACAACGGGAGTTTATGGAAGAGCCAGGTAGAAAGAATCAGGTTTGAAGATCAGGAGGAGGAAAAATTGGCTGGTGCAACAGGTGCAGGATTCAGGATACTGCTGCTTATATTACTGATAATACTACTTTTTTTAGGTGGTCTCCTCTGGTTTGATTATCTGGGACTCGTCGATGTTAGAGCGAAATTCGCTCCGGTGCTTTCTCTTGTAGGGGTATCTACACCGGAAAAGATCGAGAATTCAGAAGATCTGCTTCTCCTGGAAAAAGCGAGAATTAAAAAGCAGGTTGCCGCTTTGGATCTAAGAGAAGAATCATTGAATAAGAGAGAAGAAGAGGTCGTAACGAAGGAAAATGAGATAAAAGAAAAGGTTGAAACCCTGGATGAGAGAGAAAAAGCTCTTGAAGAAAAAGAAAAATCGTTTAATGAACGGGCAAAAGAGTACGAAAATAGAGATAAGAACCTGCGGCAGGCGTCAGCGTATTACACAGGGATGCCTCCGGAAGCTGCGGTTTCACAGCTTTTGGAGATGGAGGATCAGGACGTCATAGATATATTGCGGGTTACGGAGGAGCTGGCCCGGGAAGCGGGAACAGACTCTATAGTTTCGTACTGGTTATCACTGATGCCCTCAGACAGGGCTGCGGTGATAAGCAGAAAGATGATTAAAAAACCTTAGGGCTTTTGAGGAGAAAAATTGCATCGAATTCAAGTCAATTCAGTACCAGTTTCACCATCGGAAGGAAATAAAAGTTCCAGACCTGAGCAGAAGGTCAAAGGTGAAAAATTTGATGCTGTAATGGAGAAGGCAAAAGGTAAAACCGGAGCAGATGCTCTCTCCCCGGGTAACCCAGACAGATCTCCGAAGAAAAAACTCACAACCAAAAAAGCTGCAGAAAGAGCGGATTCTGGATTGCGAGTAAAAGAAAAGAAAACTCCGATAACTAAAAAAGCTTCTGACAAAACAGAAAAAGGTGCCTTAAACCGTTCTGCTGGCAGTTTGAATCAGCTGAAGGGAAGGATCCCGGATCATGATCGGACGGAAAAGATACCTAAAGATGCCGGGATTACCAGCCCGGGAAAGGTAAAGGATATAAAAAAATCTGAATCACCCAGGGAAGCGGGGACACATAAAAAGAATGATCTGAAAGAAAAACCTGTAGATTCTCAGTCTACAGTGCTGTTTTCCGAACCTGCGGTACAGAAAGTGACTTCTCCTAAAGAGCATAAGCTGTCCGCTAAACGGGCAGAAGCAGTAGGGGAAAAGAAAGAAGAAACCGGAAAAAAAGATTTAAAGCAGGCTGCGAGGAGTAAAATTCTGGACTTAAGAACTCCTTCAGAAAAACAATCATCTGCTATAAAGAACAATTTTACCGGAGATAACCCATCAAGCGGTGACAGTGGGAAGAGCACTCCGGAACAGAGCAGTGCACCCCAGGTCGTAACGCTTACTGCAAAGGGAGATGTTTCGTTTCAATCGCAGTTTTTAGGAGAAATGGAACCTAAAACAGTTCTTTTAAACGAGCTGCATGACACGTTAAACGACAAGATTGTAAAACAGTCAAACATTATTCTTAAAGACGGCGATGCAGGGGAAATCAGGCTGATATTGAAACCGGAGAGTCTGGGAAAGGTTAGAATCCGTCTGCATATGGATGAAAATAATCTTTCCGGAAAAATATTTGTAGACAGTGCAGCAGTAAAAGAAGTCTTTGAACAGAATATGTTCCGGTTGGAAAGAGCGTTTTCCGAGAATGGTTTCTCCATGGGGTCCCTTGATGTATCTGTAGGGGATAAAGGAAGCGGAAAATCAAAAGAGAACAATACGTTAGTGTCAGAAAAGACTATAAAAATAATCGAAGATTCAATCCCGAGGATTGATGAGGATGTCTATTCCAGCAATGTAATAGACTTAGTGGTTTAGCGGAGGAGTTAAGATGGATTTTACAGCTGTACTTTCAGCTTCAGATCAGGCGAAGGTCAACATGCAGGTTAATACCCTGAACAAGTCATTAAACGGAGGAAAAGTTACATCCAGAAATCTGGGTAAGGATGATTTTTTAAAGATTTTAATTACCCAGCTAAGTTATCAGGATCCGACAAAACCTTTGGAGGATAAAGAATTCATCTCCCAAATGGCGCAATTTTCATCTCTGGAACAGATGACTAACATGAGCAACAATTTTTCCAATCTATCGGGAATGCTTGTACAGAGCAATGCACTGAATCTGCTCGGTAAAAATGTGGAGATTACTTCCGGGGAAACCATTATAAGAGGGGTTGTTGAGGAAATAACAGGAAGAGATCATCCTCAGATTAAGGTAAATGGGAAATACTACGATTTCAATGATGTAGATAAGATAACGAACAAGGAGGCCGCATTATGATGAGATCATTGTACTCTGGTGTATCAGGCTTACAGAATCATCAGATAAGAATGGATGTAATTGGTAATAACATTTCCAATATAAATACAGTCGGATTTAAAAAAGGAAGGGTAACCTTTCAGGATATGCTTTCCCAGACGATGTCAGGTTCCGCTCAGCCTACCGAAGAACTGGGCGGG
Organism: Sediminispirochaeta sp.; assembly: GCA_024763455.1. GTDB lineage: Bacteria > Spirochaetota > Spirochaetia > B11-G9 > B11-G9 > B11-G9. Next base: position 32,414 of record JANTFL010000013.1, read on the forward strand.
GTAAATCCCAAACAGGTCGGACTGGGTATGACGGTCGCAGCTATAGATACTATCCACACTCAGGGATCCATGCAGACTACCGGAGTAATGACTGATGTTGCAATTCAGGGAAATGGTTTCTTTGTGATGAAAAACGGTGCCAAGGAGTTTTACACCAGAGCCGGTGCTTTCGGACTTGATGAAAACGGTACTCTGGTTAATCCTGCAAACGGAATGAGGGTTCAAGGCTGGATGGCTGAAAAAATAGACGGCAATGAATATATCAATACCGCAGCGGATGTTCAGGATCTTGTTATTCCTGTTGGAAGCAAGGATCCTGCAGGAGCAACTTCAGAAGTCGATCTTGCATGTAATCTGGATAAAAGGACTGAGGTTATTCAGCCCGGTGCAACAGCAGGAGATATAAAAAAGGGGACCTGGAGTATCGACAAAACCATATACGATACCTTTGGAAATACCCATAAAATGAGAATTGATTTTACCAAGATCCCCAACACAGAAAATCAGTGGCAGGGAACAGTTGTCATCGATCCTGATGCTGAAACACCGACAAATACAACAGCGGGGATTGGAGCTGCAGGAAACACAAATAACTTTACCGTTACTTTCTCCAACCTTGGAGTACTGCAGTCTGCAACAGACACACAGGGAGCAGTAGTCAATAACGGTGCTTTGGCTGTGAACGTAGGGTTTGATGTTCCCAATACAGCTCCCGATGCAGCAGGAGCTCAAATAAGGCAGACGTTTGCCCTCAAGCTTGGAGAGGTCGGGAGTGTCGTTCAGTCAATGACTCAGTTTGCAGAGAAGAGTTCTACCAAAGCATTCAAACAGAACGGCTATCCAATGGGGTATCTTGAAAATTTCAAGATTGATCAATCCGGCCAGATAACAGGAGTTTATTCAAATGGTACGAACAGACTTCTGGGACAGCTTGCTCTGGCAAGTTTTACAAATCCCGGAGGTTTGGAGAAAGCCGGAGAGAGTACCTATGTGGTATCCAACAATTCAGGAGATCCGAATATTAGCAATTCCGGTGTGGCTGGTAAAGGAAAACTTATAGCGGGTGCTTTGGAGATGAGTAATGTAGATCTGGCTGAAGAATTTACCAACATGATTGTAACCCAGCGTGGTTTTCAGGCTAATTCCAAAACAATAACCACGTCGGATCAGATGCTTCAGGAACTTCTCACCCTTAAAAGGTAGGAGTAGAAGATAATGTATAGGGAGAAGGTATGATAGAAGTTACCACCCTGAGCGGTAAGATTTACTATGTAAATCCCCATCAGATAGAGTACATCGAATGTAATCCGGACACAACTTTTATCATGCTTTCCGGTAAAAGGCTGATTGTGAAAGAGGACTATGATACGGTTTTTAATAGAATAGTTGAGTATAGAAAATTGATCGGCGCATTCAAGAACGAGGAGTAGGATTAATGGATTTAGCTTCAATACTGGGTCTGGGACTTGGTTTCGGTCTTATTTTGATGGCAATGGTTTTAGGCGGGTCGGGCCTTGCTATATACATTGATATACCGTCGGTATTTATTGTTATCGGCGGATCATTTGCTGCAATGCTTCTTTCAAGTCCTCTTCAGCGTATGCTTGGATTGGCAAAGTACATGAGGCACGTTTTTAATATTCCGAACTATGAGCTCGAAAAAACAATATCCACCCTTGTTAATTTTTCAGAACGTGCACGAAGAGAGGGACTGCTGGCTCTTGAAGATGATATTGAGGAAGTAGAGGATGAGTTTCTAAAGAACGGGATACAGATGGTAGTTGACGGTACAGATCCCGAGATTATAAAAACCATCCTCTATAACGATCTTACCCAGCTTGAAGAAAGACACGCAATAGGGATAAAACTTATGGGTGATTGGTCGTCACTGGCGCCTGCGTTTGGAATGATCGGAACACTCGCAGGGCTTATTGCTATGCTTTCAAACCTTGATGACCCGGATGCAATCGGTTCAGGTATGGCTACAGCTCTTATCACCACCATGTACGGATCTATAATGGCAAATATGGCTTTGATCCCGTTTAAGAACAAACTGCAGGACAGAGATCAGGAAGAAAGACTGACCCGTGAAATAATGATTGAAGGGATCCTGTCTATCCAGGCAGGAGATAACCCCAATATTTTGAAATATAAACTGGTATCATTTCTCGATCCGCAGAAAAGGCAGAGTATGATGGAGGAATTAACCGGTGAATAGGAGATTTATCTAATGGGAGCCCCTGCAAAGTGTAAAAAATGCGAAGAATGTACTGTTCCTGAGTACATGCTTACCTATGGAGATATGGTAACGCTGCTTCTTACATTTTTTGTGCTTCTGTATAACCCCCAGACTATCGAAGAGTCCCGTCTGCAGCTTATACTGGCTGCTTTCAGCGGACTTGGTATGCAGAGCGGCGGGAATACCCTTCAGGTTGGAAAGCTCGCAGAACTTGGAAATACAGTTATGGCTCTTCCCTCTCTGGAATACGGCAGAGCGATGGACAAATCGAGGAAAAAAGCGATTTCTCTGTTCCAGCCGGAGATAAATACAAAAAAAGTAAGGGTAACCGAGGATGAAAGAGGGTTAATTATCAGCCTCGCTGCTGATTCTTTTTTCCGTAAGGGAAGTGCAGAGATAGATATGGAGAAAGCACGTTCAACCCTACAAAAAGCCGCGGAACTTCTTAAGTCCAATGCAATGGCAGAGCGGACTTTCAGAATTGAAGGGCATACCGATTCGATACCGACGGATCCGGATGGCCCTTTTCCCACGAACTGGGAACTTTCTACGGCACGTGCTACCAATGTGCTTCATTATCTGGTTGATTTCGGTGTAGATGAAACCCGGTTTCAGGTAGCGGGTTTTGCTGATACGAGACCCCTTGCTTCAAATGATACTGAAGAGGGAAGAGCGTATAACAGACGAGTGGATATAGTAATTCTTACCGAAGGGCACTTATAATGCATTTTTAGTTTGCATTAATCGTGCAATTTTGGTAAAATTCCACTTTGAGATGGATGAGGAGTTTGTATGGGTGATGAAGAAGTTTTTGCTGAAGAAGAAATAGCCGGTGGTGTCGGTCAAGAGCTTGGTGATAAGACTGGTTTTCTGCCTGCAGTAGTAATCAGGCTTCTCAAATGGGTTGCTCTTGGTCTTGGGGCAATTATATTTATAGTTTCCATCGTTGTTGTAACGGTGAAGGTCTTAAACAAAGGGCCTCAAAATGTTGTATTCCCATCAGCTTCCGAGAAGTATCAGGAAACACCTCCTATTCTGCAGTGGTACGGCCTGGACCAGATACGGGCACGAACCAGCGATGACCATCCGGTAACCGTAATTATCGATTTAAAACTCGGTTATGAGATGAATAATGCAAAAGTTCAGACCGATCTGATCGCGCGCAGAGAGTATCTCATAGATGCGGTCCGTACGTTTTTCTCCTTGAAGAAGGAGTCGGATTTAACTCCGGACAAGGAAGAAAGCTTAAAGGAAGAACTGAAAGAGCATTTAAATAAACTTGTAGATAATAAGGAAATTCAGGAAATAGTTTTTCTGGAATTTAACGTAGTAGAATTTTAGTTGGAGTGTAGATGAACGAAGTACTTTCCCAGGATGAGATTGATCAGTTATTAACAGCGATCTCAACAGGTGAAATTGAAACCGAAACGGTCAGTCAAACTCAGGAAAAGCGCAAGATAAAGATCTATGACTTCAAACGTCCGGACAAATTTTCAAAAGAGCAGATACGAACCGTTTCGATAATGCATGAAACTTTTGCCCGTTTGACAACGACTGCTTTGTCTGCACAGCTCAGAAGTCTCGTTCATGTACATGTAGCATCGGTAGATCAGCTTACCTATGAAGAGTTTATCCGTTCCATACCGAATCCGACAACCCTTGGTATAATAAATATGGATCCCCTTAAAGGGTCGGCTATACTGGAGATTGATCCGGCAATAACCTTCTCAATAATTGACAGACTTTTCGGCGGCCAGGGAGAGAGTACAAAAGTAACCAGGGATCTATCCGATATTGAGCAGTCTGTTATGGAGAATATCATTGTAAGAATTCTCGGTAACCTGCGGGAGGCATGGAGTCAGGTAATTGATCTAAGACCAAGGCTGGGACAGATCGAAACCAATCCGCAGTTTGCGCAGATAGTACCCCCGACGGAAATGGTTGTACTGGTAACACTGGAAACAAAAGTGGGTGAGGTTGAAGGGATGATGAATTTCTGTATCCCGTACCTGACTATTGAACCGATAATAAGCAAACTTTCAGCTCAATATATGTACTCTTCAGTACGAAGTGGAAGTACTACAGAAAATTTAAATATACTGAAAGACCGGTTGTCTACTATTGAAGTAACGGTCATTGCAGAGATTGGGAATATGAACCTGACGGTAAGGGATGTATTGTCTCTTCAAAAGGGAGATGTGATACGGCTGCCTAATGTACGTGTTAACGATCCCATGGTACTGAAAGTGGGAAACAGGGATAAATTTTTATGCAGACCCGGTGTCGTAGGGAACAAGGTCGCTGTACAGATTACCAGGAGACTGGAAGAGATGAGTAAAGGTGAGATTGAAGAACTCACCGCAGAAGGAGAATAGGAATGAGTGACGGATCATTATCTCAAGACGAAATTGATGCTTTGTTGCAGGGAGACAGCATGGGATTTGATTCTGCCCCCCAAGCTGGTAATTCCGGGTTGGCGGAGAATGAGAGGAAAGATTTCTCATCCTTCCTTGGAGAGAATGTTAAATCCATAGAATCCAATCTGTCCGGGATGCTGGGTGAAAATGTAACGATTGGTACTCCTTCGGTTGAAGCGGTTGGGTTTAGTGCTGTACAAAACAGTTTCGATGGAAATATTGTAGAAATAAAGATGGATTTCAGTGAAGGACTTACCGGTCCGCATACGTATATCTTTCAGGAAAAGGCTGCAAATGTTATTGCTGGGAAAATGATGGGTCAGGATGATGTCGAGCTTAACGAGGCTGCATTATCAGCTCTTGAAGAAGCCGCCAATACTATCGCTGGTTCGACAGCAACTGCTATTGGGGAGCTTCTTGGTAAAACTGTAATGAATGC
>JANTFL010000014.1 GCA_024763455.1 Sediminispirochaeta sp.
GGGTTTTGAAAAATTTGAAATTTCGTAACGGTGATACCCGTTCTCTTCAAGATAATCAGTGCAGCTGTCAAATATGGCAGCTTCCTGTTCTTCAGAAAGTTTCTGCAAGATTCCATCTTCCAGTCTTTTGGTTATGGGTGTGCCGCTCTCAAAGGTCAAAGTGTACAGGGACATATGGTCAGGCGAAAATTTTAAGAGTGTTTTAAGATCATGAATGGTATCAATTGCCGTTTGTCCGGGTACCGATGTTATAAGGTCAAAACTTTTATTCTTCTGCCAGTTTGAAGCAAGGCAGTCCAAAGCCTGTAAGGTTTTAGACCGTGAAGTATTCCTTTCAAGCACCTGGAGTACCGTTTTGTTGAGGCTCTGGACGCCCATACTTAATCTATTAATACGGTGCGCAGACAGCATTTCCAAAAACGGTTTGTTGACATCTTCCGGATTTACCTCCATGGTAAACTCTTTAACACCGGCGGGAAGAAGACCTTCCAGAGTATTTAGAAAGCTTTCCAGGGTACCAATGGGCAGGGAACTTGGCGTTCCTCCGCCTATGTATACGGTAGACACACCAGCTGCATGGTATGTATTAAAAAAAGTTTTTACCTGAAGAATGATTCCTTCAAGTACGCTTTTGTAGTAACTGTTACCTTCAGAAAGTGAATAGAAGTCGCAGTATCCACACTTTTTAGTACAAAAGGGAATATGAATGTATAGTGAAACAGAAAATGGTGTACTCACTATTTAAATGAAAAGCCCGGCAGATACGAAAGAAAGATGAGGGCTTTAATTGATGATGCAGGAACGGGACCGAACAGCCTTGAATCGTTTACATCAGCTCTGTTGTCATTAAGAACCAGATATTCCCCTTCTTTAAGTGTTACAGGATCTTTGTAGCCGGAAAACGGCATATCATCATGCCAGCCCTCCGGAAGGTTCCCTTTTTGGATAGTATATTTTTTAAGAATAATATCTTTTTCGGATGAATAAGAGGATGAGCCGGCTGTTTTTATATAGGCCGTGTAGTTATCAATTCGTATGACATCCCCGGGAACACCAATTATTCGTTTAATGGCAACCGGTCTTTTCCATGTATCTTTTTCACTGGCAAAAATGGTTTTCCGCTGGAAGGTGAAGAATCTGAGAACAGAATCGAGAACGAGTTTTGACAATGAATCCGTATTCATTGAAATTGCTGCAATGTCTCCTCTTTCCGGATTCCGGAACCCGGGGAGTTTAAAGTTTGTGTTAAAAAACCTGCCTCCGTATACAACAGGAGCTGCAAGAACTCTTTGGCCTGTTTTTAACTCAGGTTCCATTGAGGACGTTTTCATGATATAGGAGGAAAGGAGAAATACGGTGACAAACGTATACAGGAAAAAAAGGTACAGAAGGTATTTAATTATTCTTAGAAGCTTTTTGGAACTGCGGTTCTGCTCGTGATAATTAGAATACTTTCTTCGCATGCTTATCTGATTGTTCCTATTCGGTTAACAGGCCAGTACTTGAACATTGCTTTTCCAAGTACATTTTTCAGGGAAACCGGACCAAAGTATCGTGCATCCTTGGAGTTGTCCCTGTTATCGCCGAGGGGGAAAATCCACCCCTCCGGGATATACCATCCTGTCTCAAATTTCCGCCAGAGAATCCCATATCTCCTGTCTTGAGGGCTAATTTGATAATTGGCTTCACTTCTGTACTTCATCCAGGCAAACATGTCTCCATTTGGACTTCCTCCGGATGCAAGTTTGGAAAGCTTGTCAGATGGATTGATGCCGTTGGTACTGAAAGCATCCTCAAAAGCTGAAGCTCTTATTCCGGGATAGTCTTCCACTGATGTAAGACGCCGGGTGGTATCCGGAAAGGATGAGAGTTTCTTGAATTCCTTCTCTGCTATCCAGTTTTCAAATCCAGGAGGTTTAATCTCAAGTTCGCCCTTTATAAACCGGACAGAATCCCCTCCTACCGCAGCGGCTCTTTTTATCAGGAAATGGGGTTTTGGGTTGCCGTTCTCATCTTTGTCTATATCGACAAGGGACAAAGTGAGCATGTACAGGACCCTTTGAAGAACGTCAAAGACAGGACCTTTTGAGATATAGTTCGGGCTTTCAAAGATAATAACCTCGTTGCGTTTTGGTTCTTTGAATCCCGGCAGTTTGAATTTCCCGGGGATAAGCTCCGGTCCGTAGATAATTTTATTTACAAATATATGGTCTTTAATCAACAGGGTACTTATCATGGATCCTGTAGGGATCTGATAAGCCTGAAACAGATACTGGTTTATAAGAAGGACAACTCCTGCTGCCCATAAAAAAGCCTCTATCCAGTCTACTACAGGGTTTTTGGCCTGCTGTTTTTTCTTTATTCTGTATTTTTTACGTTTACGGTAGGTGAGGTATCGTTCCGTTATTGACAGTACTGTATCAAACAATCTTTCCATAGCTACGGAGACTAACACAGAAAGTTGACGTTGACAAGACAATGCAGATAAGGATAGTCTTCCTGGTATGAGTAAGATGAAAAATAAGAATAAAAAAGAGATTCTTGAAGAAGATATTGTTGTCAAGCTTAAACCGATTATGGGAATTAAACCCGGGGTTTATCTTACCTTTTTGTATGCTGTAGTAGTAGTATGCATTCTCTTTCTCCTGCTGGTTTTCCCTGGATTAAGGAATCCAGGGACACTTTTCAAATTTGAAACAACCCCGGAGAATGCCTTGATATTTGTCGATGGTGTTTATAAGGGATCAACTCCCTGTACTGCTTTTGTCACGAAAGGTACCCATGAACTGGAAATCAGGAAGGATTTTTTCACCACAAAAAAACTGCGCGAGGAAGTAAAGGGAAGAATCTTTTTTTCTCTTCTCTTTCCCCTGAAAAGAACAGTGACTGAAACACTTGAATTGACCGATCCTGAGGGGTTTCTTGCCAAAAGGTATCAGGATATCGGCGGATACGCTTTAATGCGCGATTTTTTTGACGGATATCAGTATCCCAAGCTTATAGAGAGAACGGTAAAGGAATTTCAGGCTGGAACAAAGGGAAAAGAGAAGGAGTTGTACGATTTTCTATACGCCATCAGATTTCAATTCGGCAATAAACCGGTTGTACAGGATCTTTCAGCTTCGATCAAGTCTCTTTCCTCTCGTTATGCAGGGATAAAATCTGATTATACTACTATTAAGACATTTTATGCTGATAATGGGTATTCGGTAAAAAACCTCTCTCTCGCTTATCTCACAGCATTTTTGGAAAAAGACCGGAAAGATGTTTTATCAGAAGATACAATACTTTCAGAGGACTATCAAAAATCTGCAGCAATTACCCCGGAGGGAAAAGCAGTCATTTCGCCGGACAGTGGAAAAACAATCACTATTGCAGGTGTGAACTTTAAAGGCATACCTTCGGGAACCTATACAGCAGGCAACTTCCAAAATGCAGACGCATCATCATTGTTAACGGATAGGTATCTTGTTAGTTTTCCCCATAGAGAACAGATCGACGGGTTTTTTATGATGACCAGTGAGGTTACCGTGGGGGATTATGAAAGGTTTCTCAATGAGAATCCCGGTTGGCGGAAAAATTCTTTGGAAGCTTTGAAACACAAAGGGCTTGTTACAGATGATTATCTTTTTACCTATAATGCAGCCGATAGTTCGATTCCTGTATCCTATGTTTCATGGTATGCTGCACAAGCTTTCTGTGACTGGCTCACTGATAATCTACCGGTACAGTACCGTGGAAACTATGAAGTGCTGCTTCCTACAGAGGCACAGTGGGAATACGCTGCAGAACTGAATTATCGTGTATCAAATAAAAAGGTGTTCAAGACCGGTAATCCCGACGGTCCCCAGGCAATACGGTTTGACAGGGAAGGAGCAGCCGGATTTTACGATCTTCTCGGTAATTTGTGGGAATGGAGTTCCAACTACTATCTCACTTCTGATACGGTTTTCGGGAGTTTCGGCTTTCCGGATAAAAACAGTATCTATGCGGGTAATGAACGGGCAGTCAGAGGCGGAAGCTGGGCAAACAGTCCAGATGAGATCTCTGTAACCACAAGAGGATCCCAGGATCCCTCCTGGTGTACTCCTTTCCTCGGATTTCGTGCAGTACTGGTAAAGAAGGTTCGGTAAATGGCTGAAAGTGATGGAATAAAGATTCTGGCGGAGAACAGGAGAGCCAGATACCAGTATGCGATCGAAGATACACTGGAATGCGGAATTGAGCTTCAGGGGACGGAAGTAAAGTCAATGCGTTCCGGCAAGTTTTCGTTTTCAGATTCCTATGCCAGGATTATAAACAACGAGCTAATCCTGGTTGGATTTCACATTTCTCCCTACGAATTCGGTAATATTCATAACCACGATCCCGACCGGAATAGAAGGCTTCTCGTGCACAAACAGGAAATAAAGCGGTTCAAAAGAAAGATTGATGAACGGGGGTATACCCTCATTCCTCTTAAATTCTACCTGAAAAAAGGGAAAGTAAAACTCCTGATTGGAATCGGAAAAGGTAAGCAGACACAAGACAAGCGGGAAACAATAAAAAAACGGGATCAGATGCGGGATGCAGAAAGAGAGTTCCGCAGACAATTTTGAAGTCACTTGATTTAAAGATGAAAAATGAGTATCTTCTTACTCAGCAACTAACCCGGGGGTGTAAGGGTTTCGACTGGTGGATTGTACAGGTCAGGGTTGCAGGCGGAGCTGTTCTAACTCCTTAAACTGGGCAAAACAATTAACTGCTGAAGATAATAACGCAGATTACGCATTAGCTGCATAGATCAGCTATCAGGTCCTGTTTCTCCCGCTCTGAAGAGGCAGGGTGCCTGACACAATCAGGGCTTGCCGGAGGTAATGTCTGCCGTATTTCCGGGACACCAAAGACAGACTTTGAGGTTGGGCGGTTTGCTTCCAATACCGTAACTTCTTCGAGAACTAAATTGGAGCTAAGCCTGTAGATATTCTCATCTGGCCCATCAGGACCCGGGTTCGACTCCCGGCACCTCCACTTCCATTTTAATCTTCAGGATACCAGATTCTGTTCATTTTGTGGAATATTCTTCCCCTCCCTCTGATTGAGAACATAATAAAAACAAAGGCAAGGTAGAGAATGTTTATCCCTACAGCTGCCCAGAACCAGGCAGGATTTCCGGATACGAATGTTCTCAGAGGCAGGTTGATTGTCAGCACATAGGGTATGGCAAATGCAAAGGTCAATCCGGAAGCATAGGTGTAGTCAGTTGCCACGGGGGTTTCAAACTCCGGGTCGACTACTCGTAAAAGAGCAAGTCCTGTTGATAATGTTCCAGTAGAGACTCCGAAAATTAACAGTGTCCGCATGAACCGGTGATCTCTGAAAATTCTTGACCCGAAGTAAATAACAGTATAGGAAGTAACAACTGCTCCAGCTGCTGTTATAATGAGAATCGGAAACCAGTATTTGGATACTACCACGAGGGAAATGGCCGCTATAGCGCTTGTTACCATTAAGTCTACAGAAAAACCGGAGATCCTGTTTAAAGTCAGATTATCCATAATATGCATGGTATCCGTCTTCCGAAGAATCTGCTTTAAAAGGAGTCCCATAATAGCAGCAAATATAAAGCTCAAACCCCAAAACGTTGCAGCAAGCTGTTCGCCTGACTTCCCTGCAAAGGAAAGCAGAAAGTCCAGTCCCTTTAAGAGTAAAAAAGTGAGGAAGTATCCAAGAAAAACAAGGGAAAGATTCATTGTCATACTGTCGATAGCTTCAGTCTCCGTTGTTTGGTATGCACCAACCGGCAGTGTGCTGTTTTTCGGATGGATACCGCTTTTAATTTCTTTATTGTGCAGGAATAAAATGCATTCTTTTTTAATCCAGTTATGTCTTATACCGTAATTGATTAAAAATATACCGCCGAAACTGCAGATAATAAATCCCACAGCGGCAAAGGTGAGCCCGATATTTCCGGCATTATGAACTCCAAATGTAATCCAGCTTTCGCCTATGGAAAATGCCTGTCCGGGCCCCTGGGCGAATCCTAATGGGAGCAGATAGCCGAAGGAATGAAATAAATCAGGTCTTATAGTATGAATCATAAGAAAAGTGAGTAGTAGACCGATTGCACCTTGAAAAGCGTACTGCATCAAAACCATCAGCGTAGTGTTGAATATCCGTCCCTTTGAAGTAGTTTGCTTAGGAGGAGCTTTTAATGAAAGAGCTACAAATGATATGCTGAGAAGATGATACGCCATGGCTCCGAGACCGGCGGAGGTAACTCCTAATTTAGGGAACACAAAATTGTAGAAGGGAAGCAGGATGAATCCTGCAACAAGGGAATTGGGTATGAGGAACTTCTGAAAAAATACAGTTCGAGAGCGCAGCCAGGTCGCCAATACCAAAGCTGAGGAAATAATTCCCAAATGAATAAAAAAGATCCATTCAAAACCCATTGTTACATCCTTGTTCAAAAGTAGTTGTTATACATTATTACCTGATGTTGAAAAAAATACAAATAAAATTTAATATTAAAAAATGAGCACGAAAATATCAAGAAAAGTGTCTATAGATAAAAGATTCTATAATTTTTTACGTCCTGTGTTGGGCTTCTGGTTTAAAAGACAGTTTAAACTTACGGTAACTATTCCGGAGGATGTCAATAACCTCCCGGCACCGTTTCTTTTGTTTCCGAATCACCAGGGATTCTGGGATCCCTTTATGGCTGGACTATATGTAAAGCATCCAGTGTTTTATATCGCTTCTGATGCGGTATTCAGATATCCGTTATTCGAATATTTTATGAAACTCCTGGGAGCAATTCCTAAAAAAAAGGCCCAGTCGGATCTTGATGCAATCAAACATATAATGAAAATCCGCGATGCCGGGGGAGTTATCGGGGTGTTCCCCGAGGGGAGACGAACCTGGGACGGCACCACCCTGCCGCTGGTTTATTCTACTTCCAAACTGATTAAACTTCTCAAGGTTCCTGTCGTCACAGCTCTTTTCAAGGGGGGATACTATAGTCATCCTCGATGGGGTACGCATATTCAAAAAGGAAAAGTAAGTATTGAGTACAAAATTCTCTTCCACAAAAATGAAATAAAGGAACTGACTGTAGAAGAAATCCATAAAAAACTTACCGAAGCACTGTCGTTCGATGAAATCAGTTATCAGGAAAAAGTACAACAAGTATATACAGGTAAAAACCCTGCAGAAAATATGGAGCAGGCAGTATACATGTGCCCATCATGCAAAGCTACGGGTACAATAAAAACATCGGGAGATACTGTAACCTGCAGTGCCTGCGGTTATTCAGTTACCATTGACAAATACCGTAACCTGATCAGCAGCAGGAATGATGTTATTTTTAGCAACGTCAGAGACTGGATCAAATGGCAGAACAGCGAATTAGAAGGATATATCAGCGGGATTTACGGAAAGAATGATGAAAAAACGATACTTCAGGACAGCGGGTTGACAGTTCAAAGGGTTCTCCCCGGCGGAAAAAGAATGAAACCCTTTTTAAATAATGCGGGTGTTATTCTGTCAGTTCAAGAAATGGCTATACTCGATAAAAACGGAACAGATATCATTTCTTTCAGGGTTAAAGATCTTCATGCAGTAAATGTACAGAACAAAGAAAAGCTGGATTTTTATTATGACGGTATCCTTTACAATGTATTCGACAGAAAAAAAAGATTCAGTGCCTACAAATGGCTCGTAGCGATACAACATATTCAAAGTTTAGTGGGGACTAACGTACATTCTGACTGATATATACATCCGATTCCAGGTAACCAAGATCTTCGGCTATTTGTTCGATATCTTTATCCTTGTTTTTCTTTTTGATTCTTAAAACCTCTTCCGCCTGTTCAAGAGAGAGTGCGCTGAGTTTAATAATCCGCCTTTTATCTTCCATTTTCATCCCGGTTCATAATAAAAGGGGCTGCCGTTTATTGTCAAGGCAGCCCCTGTTGTTTTACTAACCACTGATAGCAATTTTCCTCGGTTTGGCTTTCTCCTTGATATCAACTGTCAGTGTAAGAATACCTTTATTCATGGCAGCTTTAATGGAATTTTCATCAACTTCATCTTCAAGAGTGTATTCCTTTACATACTTACCCGTTCGCCGTTCTCTATGAAGCCACCCGTTTTTGAAATCCGGCATCTGCTTTTCACCCTCTATTCTCAGTAGTTTATTTTCTATAATGATATCAAGATTATCTTTACTTACTCCAGGCATTTCGAGCTGGAGTGTTATCTGATCCTTAGTACTGCTTATTTTCCCTGCTGGAACAATAATGTTTTCTTTACTCATAACACACCTCCTCTTAGTTTACCTTTACTTCAATCTGCCGTGGTTTTACAGATTCTTTCTTGGCAATTGTTACAACGAGCACACCGTCTTTAAGATCAGCCTTTACGTTGCTGTCATCTGCCATATCAGGCAGGGTAATGCTTCTTTCAAAGGTTCCATACCAAATTTCATTGTGGTAAACCTTTTCCTGATCGACGTTTTTCAGGTTTTTTTTCTCTCCCTTGATGATGAGAACATTTCTGCTGATGGTAAGGTCGATATCCTTTTTGTCCACTCCGGGGATATCCATAAAGAGATAAAAGTTATCATCATCTTCGGCAAAATCTACCGCCGGAACTGAATTCCTTCCAAAGAACCTGCTGTCCATAAAATCGGCATCGAAGAATTTGCTCAACTCGTTCTGCAGAAGATCAAGCTCACTCAGCGAACTGTTAAATCCTGGTTTTTTCCATTCAATTAAATTCATACTGACACCTCCTGAATCGCTTTTTATTAATATGAATGCATGAAGTATGCCAATTTTTAAGATATCTATAACTCTTTGTACTATAAAGATTTAAAAACTTTCTTTAACTATGATAGACTATATTTTTTTGTTTCAAAAAAACACAAAAAATGATTGATGCAAATGTTCTGATGTGTAAAAATGACACATTTTAACCAAAAATTTTCTTGCAATAAGGTACTAAAGGATTATACTGATTTTATGGCACATCCCCATTTTTTATTGCACTTAGCTATTATCCTGATCCTTTCAAAGTATGTGGCTGCGGTATCTTTAAAATTTAAGATGCCCCCTGTTCTCGGGATGATACTTGTGGGTATCCTGATTGGTCCTTCAGCTCTGAATATCGTAAAAACAGACATTGTGATTCAGTGGTTAGCCAAACTCGGTGTCATAATGCTTTTATTTACAGCAGGACTGGATACAGATTTACAACAGATGAAATCCCAGGGAAAAGTATCACTGCTCTCCGCTTTCGGTGGTGTTCTGATCCCGTTTTTTTTAGGGTATTTTACATCCAGGTTCTTTGGTTTGGATAATTTTTCCGCGGTTCTTATTGGTACAGTTCTCACCGCCACCAGTGTCAGTGTGACGGTCATGACCCTCATTGAGATGAAAAAACTTCATTCCCTGGAAGGAACAACCGTTCTCGGCGCTGCGATAATTGATGATATTATCGGTATACTGATGCTTACCTTTGTCTTCGGTCTTCATGGAGGGGGAGAGAGCATAACGTTATCATTGCTTAAAATTGTTATATATTTCATCGGATCTTTCCTCGTTGGTTTTTTTCTGTTCAAACCTATCCTGAAGTTTACCAAAAAACTGAATGTGGAGGAAGGAATAGTCACGGTAGCATTAGCTCTGTGTTTTTTCTTGGCATGGGCAGCGGATAAATCCGGAATTGCAGAGATAACCGGAGCCTATATTGCCGGCCTCTTTATCGGACAGACCCGGCATAAAAGGACTGTCAGCGAAGGAGTTGAGACTCTTGGCCAGTCTTTTTTCGTAGCTATATTCTTTATCAACATAGGTCTTGAGACGCATCTGGAAAATATTTCAGGGAATCCCCTTTTTATTATTCTTGTCATACTGTTTGCAGTAACCGGGAAAATCCTTGGTGCCGGTGCTGGTGCGAAAATCGGCGGACTATCATTGAAACAATCGACCCGGATCGGTGTCGGGATGATCCCGAGGGGAGAAGTTGCGCTCATTATTTCTGCCTTGGCTCTTGCGCAGGGCATATTTACACAGACAGAATATTCTACAACTGTTTTAATTGTCATAATCTCAGCTATACTCACCCCACCCCTGCTTAAATTAACGTTTAAAGAGAAGGATTAGTATGAAAGAAACCAGAGTTAATGAAATACGAAAATTTATAACAGTTGAACCTGTAATTGTTCTTGAGAACGATAGTGTACAGGAAGTAATTGATATCTTTATAGGAAATCCTGTAACACGGGCGGTATATGTGGTCGACAAAAGTGATAATTTTATCGGTATAATAACCATTCAGGATATTCTGAAACGGATAAGTCTTGACTTTCACTCTTTATCATCGCTGTATACCTCGCCCACATTTACCGGTTATAACATAGCGTTATCAGCAAAGGATGCTACAGCAGGGGATATTATGGATCCGGAAATATATTTCGTTCATGATAATGATCCCATCGATGAAGCTTTTAATTTGCTCTTTAAAAACAATGCCGGAGAGATTCCGGTGTTGGATGAAAATAATAAACTGGTTGGAGATCTTAACGTTGTCGAACTGCTTGTTCTCTGGAAACAAAATCAAGAATAATGGAGATGCCGTATGTATATTATTGATTATTTAAAACCTGAAGGAGTTCTGCTCAAAGTTAGTGAAACAAAGAAAAAAGAGATTATTAAAAAGCTGATCACGAATGCCGCAGAACAGGGAATCCTGAAAACAGAGCATATTGATGAGATCTTTAACTCAGTTATGGTTAGAGAACAGCAAGGCTCAACCGGAATTGGTAATGGTATTGCAATACCTCATTGCAAAACGGAACTGGTTGATTTCGGTATTATTCTGGCTGCGACTTTTCCCAATGGAGTTAAGTATAATTCTCTTGATAATAAACCGGTAAATATTCTATTTCTGTTTATATTTCCAGGGAGTGAAAACAAAGAATACCTCCAGGTACTTGCTAAAGCTGCCCGGCTGCTCGGGGATGAGAATATCCGTAATAAACTTGTACTCTCCAGCAGCAAAGAGGAATTTAGAGAGGTTATAGCCCAAAATGATATAATACCTATCCAAAAAGGAAACAATGGAAAGTATCTCTTCGTCCTCGCACTAAGCGATCAGAAAAAAATGCAGGATGTTATATCCAATCTTGTAGAAATTGGAGCACAGACATCATTGGTTCTCGATAGTGAAACCCTGGAAAAGAAATTAGCCTACGATATACCCATTTTTGCAGGTTTGTCCTATTTTAAAGGAAAGAGTCCCTATTCCAAAACGTTCATCGGTATAATGGATAACTCGGAGCAGATTGAGTATCTAAATAATTTGCTTGTAAAAGAAGGTATAGACCTGAACAAACCGGGTGCAGGATTTCTGTTGTCAATAAAAGCAGATAAAATAATCGGCGGCATTCCGGAAGAGATCGACGTATAATACTCATCTGTCTTCTTTAAAATTATATTTACACATATCAATAGCGGTTATCCTGTTATCTACCCCTAGTTTATTGAAGATATTGTAGAGATGAAGTTTTACCGTTGCTTCCGATATATGGAGGTTCTGTGCTATTTCCCGGTTACTGTTTCTGCCTATAACCAGTTCCTTTAACACCCGCTTTTCTGCAGGCGTAATTCCTGCTTTTTCAAGATCAACCTCCTGCCTGCTCTTTTCTATCTCTTCAAGCCTGCCGGCTATCCGGTAGTAGTCTTTTTTTAAGTGCTCGTTTTCAGCTAAAAGCTCTTTATCTCTTGTAAAGATATCTTCCCACACAATCAGGATAAAAACTATAACAAATATGGAAAACTGAAATACTGCATTCCCTAAAAGGAAAACGGTTTTGTCATGTACGTAAGCTGAAAACTGTATAATAACAATGAAGTATCCTGCAAGAATAAAATACTTGGGTTTTTTATGTATTTTAAAGTAGCCGTACTGCCGCAGCAGGAGCCATGCTATAAAAAAGAGGCTGGGGCCGTAAATTTCATTATAGGAAAAGAATATGTGGGCTGTGGAAACAAGGAGAATACATATCACTTGCAGGGCTTTCACATACTTGTTTTCCAAAAGAATACTGAACAAACCTGGAATAATCAGAATAAAGTCGGCGGCAAGGCTTTCCTTGGAAATGATACTGTAGAAATCAAGACTGCTTTGTACCCTTAGAACGATGTTTACCAAAATTGAGTACAATCCCACTCCAAGTAATAAATACCCCATTTTTTTCTGTAGTGAGTCGATTTTAATCATTCCGGAGTAACCCTTTTCTTTCTGGTGTTGTAGATCTTCCGGTTACAGTATATAAGTATTACTATGGTATAGTAAATAATAATAGAGCAAATTTTTATTTAGTAGAGGTTCTAAATGGAAGAAATGGTGCCCATTGTGGATGAAGGGGGCAATGTGGTTGGAAAAGCTTCCCGGAGAGAATGTCACAGCGGGAGTTATATTCTTCATCCGGTTGTACATATTCACTTAGTAAACGGCGAGAGATTGTACCTTCAAAAGAGGTCATTTACCAAGGATATTCAGCCGGGTAAGTGGGATACTTCGGTAGGGGGCCATATTATGTACGGTGACGATCCGGTTACCAGCGCCCAAAGAGAAGCAGAAGAGGAGCTTGGCATAAAAACGGGACTAAACCTCATTCCTGTTGGCAGATATATCTGGCAATCAGAGGTAGAGAAGGAGTATTATAATGTTTTTAAGAGTTATTATTCAGGAATAATAACAATAGACAATGATGAAGTTATTGACGGTAAATACTGGGAAAGGGAAGAGATAAACAAATCTCTAGGCAAAGGTATATTTACTCCTAATTTTGAATATGAATATACCCTGCTTCAGGATAAATTATTTGACAAAACTTTCAAAATTGTATAAAAAGTAGCTAATGCGAGAGTAGCTCAGTGGTAGAGCTCCACCTTGCCAAGGTGGATGTCGCGGGTTCAAATCCCGTCTCTCGCTTTTTCACTTTTTTCTCAGCATCCCCTGGATTATCATATCAACAGCATCATCCCGGAGAGCGATACTTGAGGCCAGCACTCCCCTGTTGTGTTCACCCATTAGCCAACCGGATTCATTAATCTTTCTTAGATCATTCATTCTGCCGCTTATTCTTGCAATCATGTCGAGGATGCTATCGAAAGATTATTTAGTAAAGTCTTGTTATCAAGTTTAAGTGTCAGTTCCCTGAGTACGACTGATCCCACGATTTGCTCCTCTAATTAACGATGCAGGGAAAATACTATCAATTTTCTTTACATTGTCAAAGTAGGCAGAAATAATTTCCGGTAAAAATGAGGTTAAACTTTCAGGACAGGGACCGCTGTTACGAATAGTCTTGAGAAATCCGATGATACTCTCAGCAGTTTTTTTTCTACAAGCGACAAGATATTTAGCAGTGTGAAGAATATTTTCTTCTGTCGGAAGGTATACTCTGGTTAAATATTTGTTTGAAGCATAAGAATTCTTGAGAAAACCGGTGCATGCAAGAAGAATATTTTCATAAAGCTCTCCGGGATAAAAGGAAGCCAGCAGGTTAAAGACAGATTCAATGAGCGGTCCTTCAGGCTGAACAGTATTGAAGAATGTTTCCGGATTGCTGTCTCCAAAAAGAACATCTGTAGCTTTTCTGTTGTTGGTACGCAGTATCCGGAGGCAGAGTGAAGCGTTTTTATCGGTTATTCTTTTATTCGATAGTAGTACAGCGTAGGAAAGAAGAATCTCTTCTGTCTGAGCGGAGTCTCCCTGCAGTATGATATCGAGATTGAACAGCCCCTCTGGTAAATCACTCATATTCTGCTTAATGAGGAAGATACTCCTCTCTTACAGGTGAAAAAACTTCAATTATGAGAGAATCTTCTATTACCTGTACACTATGAGGAATGTTTGATTCAATACACCAGCTGTCACCCGGAACAACATCGAATGCCTCACCATCAATGGTTAGTCTGATAGCACCTGAAACCAGGTAACCTGTTTGCTCATGGACATGATGATGTTCCGGAATAACCGTTCCCATGTTAAGTTTGAATTCCGAAAGTAATGTTTTGGTGCCAAATGCAAGTGCCTTCATTTTGATCCCTGGCAGCATTTCTTTGTAACCTGTTGAAGTTTTTTTATAAAACATCTGAACCTCCGTGTTTAATTCTAATGGTATAAGAAAAAAACTGCAACTTTTATATTGATAAAATGACCAATTAGTGTTTACCTGTATAGTTATGAAAGAAGAAAATTTTTTTAAAAATTTTAACATAGACCCATTGGAGTTCGATAGAAGCGGGCTGAAATGGAAAGAGTTAAAGGATATTTCCCTGGATTACGGCAAAATTAAAGGTACACTGGGTAGAGTCGGGAAAAGCATTGTTGAAAAAACGCTACAATCAAGACACGTCCATTCCATAAATTACAGGATAAAAAAGGATGAACATCTCATAGAAAAAATTATCAGAAAAAAGATAAAATCCAGTGAAAGAATAATAAACAAGGATAACTACCGTACAGAAATTACAGATTTAATCGGGATACGAGCGCTTCATCTTTTTAAAGAAGACTGGATTCAGATTCACCGGTTTATAAAGGATAATTGGGATTTTGCTGAGGAGCCTACTGCATATATCAGGAACGGTGATTCCCATAGGATTATTGATTACTACGGAGAAAATCAATGCAGAATTCTGGAACATCCTTATGGATACCGGTCTGTTCATTACACCATCAACACAGAGTACCGGGGAAAGCATTATCCAGTGGAGATTCAAGTCAGAACCATTTTCGAAGAAGCATGGGGTGAAATTGATCATGTAATACGGTATCCATATTATACTGATGATGAGATTCTTTTCAGACTGTCATCAATTCTTAACAGAATATCAGGAAGTGCAGATGAACTTGGAACGTATCTGCGTTACCTTAAGTCGCAGATCGAGCGGAAAGATGAACTCTACCTGAAAGAGATAACGGAAAAAAACAGTATTATTAATAATCTTAAAGAGCAGATAAACGCACTCTCCATAGAGAAAGAGGATAAATCACGGATCAACAAAACACTGAATCGACTGGAGGAGGAAAGAAATCCGGTTGCTAAGACATACTCCGGTGAAGATTTCCCGTGGCTGGAATCTTTCATGAACACTCCTCTATTCAGGAATATATCATCGCAGATAGAGGATATCACCAAAACGAGAGGGCTTTCAAAAATACAGGTTACCCCTGAAGATATGGAGGCTATGAAAAAGGCACAATCTGAACTGCTTTCGATTATCAATAACCCGGAAGAGCTGAAGAAGCTTCTTGCGGAAAGCAATGTTACGGAGCTTTTAGAAGATATTAATAATAATCAGTAATTATCCCTGCTCCAAGAAGTTCATCTTCCTTGTAAAAAGCGGCTATTTGTCCCGGAGTAATGGCTCTTCTGTCATTCTCAAATGATACCCTATACGTCCCATCGGGGAGTAATCCGGATACTACTGCAGGAGACCCGCTGTCTCTGTACCGTATCTTGCATACTACCTTCAATGGCAGATCAGGCTTTTCAAAGGGGAACCAGTTCGTTTGACTGACTGTCATCCCTTTATTCTTAAGATCGTCGTTAAATCCGAGTACAACGGTATTCTGATCAGGATTTACCTCAACGACATAGTACGGTCCAGTATTGGAACTTATGCCAAGGCCCCTTCTCTGACCAATAGTATAATGTTCAATTCCCCTATGCTTTCCAAGAATACGGCCGTCTTTTGTAACAAACGAGCCTTCTTCGGTTCCTGATGTAATGAACTGCCGATAATCTCCGGTACAAAGGTCCTGGCTCTCCCGCTTCATAGCGGTAAACAGTCCGATAGTTTCAGCTATTTTTTTAACTTCAGCCTTCTCCATCCCTCCCAGGGGAAATATGAGTCTCTTAAGCTGTTCCTGTCTCAGCATGGAAAGAAAATAGACCTGATCTTTCTCCTTTGAGGCACCCTTTTTTAAACTGTATCTGCCGGTATCTTTGTTATACGAGATTACCGCATAATGACCGGTTGCAAAATAATCGAATGAAATTCCCGATTCCATTGCTTTATCGAGAAATGCACCGAATTTTACAAATCTGTTACAGAAAACACAAGGATTTGGAGTTTTCCCTGTAACATATTCATTTTTTATATAAGAGATAACATGATTTTTATATTCCTCTTTGAGATCAATTCGGTGAAAAGGAATTTTTAAAAAATCAGCCACCCGTGCAGCATCATGAGATGCTTCAGGATTTCCGAGGATATCCATCCATAGTCCTGTTACTTCATACCCTTTCTCTTTAAGCAGATAAGCGGTTACGGATGAGTCCACTCCTCCGCTGATTCCAACTGCAACCTTGCCTTCCATATATACTCCTGATACAGTGCTCCCAGTATAAACCTGAGTTAAACAATTATCTATACTTAGGGGATGAAAATTTGAATAATTACGGTTTTCCGTATTATTTTAGAAGAATTGTTGCATTATAGCAAAATATGGTTGCAAAAATTGAAATATAGGATATAATCCGTTAAGGGAGAGAAACAATGAAACGAAAAGCCTTCAGAAATGATGCATATACAAAAGTCACCGGCAAAGCTCTGTATGCAGACGATATAAACTTTGCTGGTCAGCTTTATTGTGTCCCTGTGTATTCCGGATATGCTCATGCAAAAATAGTTGATATTGTGACAGCAGAGGCTGAACAACGGCCAGGCGTTGTCAGGGTGATTACATGGAAAGATGTACCCGGATCGGTAACCTACGGACAGATATTCAAAGACTACTACATCCTGGCCAAAGATAAAATCAGGTTTGAAGGGGATGTTGCCGCTCTTATTGTTGCAGAAACCAGGGAACAGGCTTTGAATGCTGTTCCTTATGTAAGCGTAACTGCAGAAGAACTTCCCCCTGTGATCAGTCCTGAAGAAGCTGTTGTTGATGGTTCTCCCCTTGTCCATGAGGGATATAAAAATAACATAATATGCCATCACAAGGTACGGACCGGAGATATCGATGAAGGTCTTGCAGCCTCAGACTTTGTCATCGAACAGGAATTTGAGACTCCCTTTGTTGAACATGCATATCTCGAACCGGAAGGAGCTGTATGTGTCCCAAAAGGGGACGGCATACTTGAGGTATACGGAAGTATCCAGCACCCATTCAGCACCCGACGATTTGTAGCTGCCCATCTCGGACTCCCCGAGGGCAAAGTGGAGGTATTCTCCCATCCTACCGGAGGAAGTTTTGGAGGAAAGGATGATACTGCATCGATGGTAGCTGCGCGGGCTGCCCTTGCCGCTGTCCTGACTAATCAACCGGTAAAAATGATCTATACCAGAGAGTGGTCCATGATGGAGAGCTATAAGAGGCCGGCTTACAAACTATGGTATACCTACGGATTTATGAATGACGGGAGAATCAATGCGGTCAGATGCCGAATTTTGGCTGATTCCGGGGCATATACGTCCACCACTCCATGGTCTACATGGCGATCTACAGCACAAAGCTGCGGCCCATATGTGGTCCCGAATGTGAGGACTGATGTATACGGTGTTACTACCAACAATGTGCCGGCAGGAGCTTTTAGGGGATTTGGTTCCCCGCAGGTTAATTTTTCGGTTGAGCAGATTATGGATATGGCAGCAGAAAGACTTGATCTGAATCCGGTGGAAATACGTAAGCGGAATGCAGTGGTAAACGGATCAACGACAATCACCGGACAGGTCCTTGATACCCATGAGGTGAGTACTCATGAAGTACTTGATGCAGTTGTCAAGGAAACAGATTTTCTTAACAAATTGAAAAAATCAAGTAAAGGCCGTTCAGATGGTGAAACGCTCTATGGGATAGGGCTGGCTTTATCGTACCGGGGATCGAGTATAGGAGCAGAAGGCAAAGATTTTGCTGCATGTACCATAAATTGCCAGTTTGGCGGGTCAATTATTCTGGAAACGGGAATTTATGAGAACGGACAAGGTGCAGAGAGTGCAATGAGTTTAATACTGGCTGATCTTCTTGGTGTTAAACTTGAAAGGATTATTTACAAGGCACCTTCCACTTCTCATATCCCTGACAGCGGAACAACGGTAGCTTCCCGTGGAACGCTGCTTGGAGGCGGCGCCATTGCAGATGGTGTCAAAAAACTGAAAGAGGTTATATCCGAAAACATTGCAGATAAACTGAACTGCCTACCAAGGGAAGTTGTCTTCAAGGATGATCATCTCTGGGGTAAAAATGGAAAAAATGTTTCATGGGAAGAAGCAGTAAGTATTATGTATTCAAAGAGGGTCTATCCCTTTGCCTTCGGGTATTTCCAGGCACCTTCAGTTACCTGGGATGAAGAGAACGGACAGGGAGATGCCTATTTTACCTATGTATACAGCTGTCAGGCCGCGGAGGTTGAAGTTAGTAAAAAGACAGGTAAAATTAAAGTGTTAAATGTAACAGCAGCTCACGATATTGGTAAAGCAGTAAATCCCTCAATGCTTGAGGGGCAGATTTTCGGGGGCATCGTACAGGGAATGGGGATGGCTGTTACGGAAGACTTCAAGATTGAGAAAGGACATGTTCTTTCCCTTAATTATAATACATATAAAATTCCTAAAGCAGGTGATACGCCGGAGTTAAAAGCTATTATCATTGAAAATGCTGACCCAAACTCCCCCACTGGTGCAAAAGGGATTGGAGAACCTGCTCTTGAGATTACTGCACCTGCAATAGCAAATGCCCTTTATAATGCAACCGGGTACAGATGCACTACTCTTCCGCTAAAACTGCCGGAGGATTATCTGGAGACTCTAAAATAGAATAAGATTTTTATCCCTTTTCCAGTTCTTCCAGCCAAAGGGAGACTGAAGCGTCACTGGGCATTCTCCAGTCTGCTCTTGGAGAAAGCGCAATGGTTCCCACCTTGGGTCCATCGGGAATTGCAGAGCGTTTAAACTGTTGTGAAAAAAACCTTCGGTAAAACTCTTTCAGCCATTTTTTGAGAGTATCTCTGCTGTATTTTGATCCAAAAGCTGTTTCTGCAAGAAAGAGAATTTTTAGAGGATCAAAAGCAAATCTGACAACGTTGTACAAATAAAAATCGTGCAGTTCATACGGTCCTACGTTATCTTCTGTTTTTTGTAGAATTTTCCCCTCTTTATCGGGAGGGAGGAGCTCGGGAGAGATAGGGGTCGCTATGATATCTTCGAGAATCTTTGCAACCTCCCGGGAAGCTCTCTCTTCTCTGTAATATTTTATCAGATAGGAAACAAGGGTTTTTGGAACTCCGCTGTTTACTGCATACATGGACATATGGTCACCGTTATAGGTACACCACCCCAGTGCAAGTTCGGAAAGATCTCCGGTCCCAATAACCAATGCACCAAGAAGATTTGCTTTATCCATAAGTATTTGTGTACGTTCCCGGGCCTGGGAATTCTCATAGGTAATATCTGTAGTTATTCCATCATGGCCGATATCTTTAAGATGATGGGTTGAGGCATCTACAATACTTATTCTTTCCAGAGAAAGTCCCATTGCATCGCAGAGTTTTTCAACATTTCCTCTGGTTCTTTCAGTTGTACCGAATCCAGGCATTGTTATGAGGTGGATTCCAGATAAATCAAGATTTAGTTTTGTAAAAGCCTCCACAGTAACCAGAAATGCCAGCGTTGAGTCCAGCCCTCCTGAAAGCCCTATCACTACCCTGCTCATGCCGGTATGAGCAAGACGGGTTGCTAGTCCTGTACTTTGAATAGTAAGGATCTCTTCACACCGCTCCCTCCGGTTAACCTCATTATCCGGAATGAATGGTCGGGGTTCGACGTTTCTTATTAAGACAGCATCATTTTCTTCCATATTCGTAGCTGCTGCAAGTTTCAGAACTGAATAATTATCCTTTTTGAGACCAGGAAAGATCCTGCTGTAGGAAATGTTATTCATTCTTTCATGCCGAATAATATCGAGATCAATATCTGCATATAAAATTGAAGTATCGGTGAGGAACCGGCTGTTTTCAGCCAACAGTTTACCGTTTTCAGTAATTATACTGTGTCCCCCGTAAACCGTGTCTGTCGTTGATTCTCCGATACCCGAAGAGGTATAAACATAACCGCAGAGGGCACTGGCAGACTGGGATTTTACCAGATTTCTTCTGTAATGGGACTTTCCTGCAAGTTCGTTGCTTGAAGAACTATTAAGAATCAACTCAGCCCCTGCAAGGGCGTGCATTGACCCGGGAGGAATAACTGCCCAGAGATCTTCACAGATTTCAACAG
The DNA here is from genome assembly GCA_024763455.1 of Sediminispirochaeta sp. Taxonomy (GTDB): domain Bacteria; phylum Spirochaetota; class Spirochaetia; order B11-G9; family B11-G9; genus B11-G9. The sequence goes on from JANTFL010000014.1 coordinate 20,283, forward strand.
AAAAACTGAATTCTCTGCTGCAGACACTCTTGAAAATAATCTGCGGTTTAAATGGCACTGTACTGCCGAAAAGGTCTATTGTTTCTACTCCGGATTCTCTTGATGAAGCAAACCAACGGGCTTCATAGAATTCGTTATTGTTCGGTATATACGTCTTGGGAACAATGCCAAGTATTTTGCCTCTTTGAAGGACAGCGGCGCAGTTAAATAGTTTTCCATCTCTTTGTAACGGAATACCCAGGACAATCACCGGAGATACAGTATTGCTGAATACAAGGAAATTGTTTAGTGCATCAAGGGAACTGTTAAGCAGCGTTTTTTGTCTGAATAAATCAGCGCATGTATAGGAGGTGATTGCCAACTCGGGGAAAACAATTATATCTGCACCCTCGGAAGCAGCAGCCCCCGCAGCGTTGATGATTTCTCTAATGTTGAAGAGCGGATCAGCAACTCTGGTTTTTGGAACAACGGCAGCTGCTCTCACAAAGTTATAATCTGAAAACATTAGAATACCTCCCTGTTCAGTAAACTCTTAATCCTGAAAGAAGTCCATAGGAAGCTTACTACTGCTGAAATAAGGTTTCCTGTAATAAGTGCTAACCAGACTCCGTACATGCCCATATTAAAACTGTAAACAAATACATATGCCGCCGGCACAGCGATGAGAAGTAAACGCAGTAATACAATTACAAAAGCAGGAAATGGGGATCCCACAGCTTGAAAGAAAGAGCGTGCGATTATACTAACAGCAGCAAAAATATAAAAATACTCCAGCAGCCGTGTTTGGGTAACAGCATAGAGGACAACCTGTTTATTGGTGCTGAAAAAGGAATAAATCCAGGGTGCTGCAATAACCATGAAGGTAGCAGTTATGGTTATGACGGCAAAGGATGAGATGAGAGCTGAGACCATGATTTGTCTTATTCTTACATAGTTCCCTCTTCCGGCATTCTGCCCCACAAGGGTAATTAACGCTGCTCCCAATGCAAAGAGAGGTATTAAAACAATCTGATCGAATCTACCGCACAGAGAAAATGCAGTCAATGCCAGAGGATCAATCGAAATCACAATTTTATTAAAAATGAGAAAGCTGATCCCGATTAATATCATTGCAAGAGACTGGGGAAACCCAATGGCGATAATTCTGCTGATACTGTGAGAATTTATATTTCTCACCTTCCATTCTACCTTTACGAGTGTTTTATTTCTTATAAAAACTGATAGTGAGTACACAACAGAAAACACCTGAGCAATAACCGTTGCCAGGGCAGCACCTTTTACACCCATATCGAGAATAAAAATAAAGACCGGGTCAAGTATAATATTCACAACTGTGCCGAGAGCCATGGAAATCATAACATACTTCATAAGCCCTTCACCCTGAAGGATTCCATTGAACACGCTTAGCACGAACATCACGGCAGCCCCAGGAATAATGTATCTGAGGTACTCCAGAGCATGCAGGCTGTACGTACCTTCGGCTCCCAGAATTTTGACAAGTTCATCATCGAACATATATCCAAAGACAACTACTAGTACCGAGAGAATGACAGCAATAAACAAACCGGATTCAGTAGTACGGTTTATTATTTTTTTATTTTCTTCCCCTATCCCTCTGGCCACCATAGAGGAGATCCCGACAAGAATACCATTTGATAAAGAAATGGCAAGAAATACAATGGGGAAAATAATACCGGTTCCGCCAACATAGGATGGATCATTTATATCGATTCTGCTTATCCATAGGGTATCGATAACGTTGTAGACAAGCTGAAAAAGCATTCCAGCCAGAATAGGGAGGGTAAGTTTAACAAGAATAGAAAAAACGGGGCCTTCATAGATCCCCTTTATCTCTTTTTTTTTAAATTCACTCATTTCACTTCCAATACTACTCCCATTCTATTGTAGCCGGAGGTTTACTGGAAATATCATACACTACCCTTCCGACTTCGGGTATTGAGTTTGTGATCAAAGATGATATCTCTAGAAGATCGGTTGTTTGAAACGGATAGACGTCTGCTGTCATTCCGTCAATACTGTTTATTGCTCTTAAGGCAAGGACGTATCCATAGTGCCTGTCATCACCGGCGACACCTACAGATTTCAAAGGAAGGAGCACACAGAAGGCCTGCCATATCTTGTTGTAGAGGTCTCTCTTTTTAAGTTCACTTATAAACAGGGCATCTGCTTCTTTCAGTATTCTACACTTTTCTTCGGTTACTTCGCCAAGAATCCGTACCCCGAGACCAGGGCCGGGGAAGGGGTGCCGGAGTACAAACGCTTCTTTCAACCCTAATGCACGTCCCAGCTTTCTGACTTCATCCTTGAAAAGCATGGCCAGGGGCTCGAGTATAAGTCCTGCTTCCCTTTTCTCCTCTACCAGCGGGGACCGTACGTTGTGATGGGATTTAATTACCTTGGCTTTTTTGCCCACCCCTTTTCCGGATTCGATCATATCGGTATAGAGTGTCCCCTGAGCAAGAAAATAGTCATCCCCAATGTGAGAAGGGAGATACTTTTCCTGCACCTTTATAAAAAGATCACCGATAATCTCCCGCTTTGCTTCAGGATCTTCGGTACCTTTCAGTGCTTTGAGAAATTCTGAAGAAGCATCAACTATCTGGATATTCTTTGCTCCAAGAGATAAAAGGATCTCTTTTACCTCTTCTGTTTCATCCTTCCTCATTAACCCTGTGTTGATATACATGAGAAAGATACGTTCCGGAGGCAGTGCCTTCAAGAGGAGTGCACCAGTTACTGTAGAGTCAACACCGCCTGAAATGAGAACAAGGATATCACGGCTTCCCACGGTAGTTTTAATTCTAGCAATCTCCCGGTTTATATATTGATCCATATTCCATGTTTTTTCAGCTTTACAGATTCCCACAACAAAGTTTTCCAGGATCTTTGCACCGTAGTCACAGTGGGTTACTTCAGGATGGAATTGAATACCATACAGGTTCAACTCTTTATTGACCAGTACCGCAGGATGTTTTTCTGATCTGGCCGCAATCTCGAACCCTTTACCGGGAGTTTCAATACTGTCTCCATGGCTCATCCAGGATTGAAAACCGTTTTTAACATCCCTGAACAGCGCAAGATTCTGTTCAAAGGTAACGGGCGCTCTTCCGAACTCTTTGTGCGCCATATTCTGAACCGAACCGCCGAAGTTGGTGGTCATGAGCTGGAGACCGTAACAGATTCCAAGAACCGGAACTCCGAGGGTATAAACAGCACTGTCAGGTTTCGGTGCATTACTGTCGTACACTGAATAAGGAGAGCCTGAAAAGATTATCCCCTTCAGGCCCGATTTATCAATGCGTTCCATAGCTTCTGTTCCCGGGACTATTTCACTGTATACACCGAATTCTCTAATTCTTCGTGCTATGAGCTGAGTAGTCTGGCCTCCAAAGTCAAGAATTATTATTTTGTCCATAAAGGAATTCGCATCATGGTCTGTTTCCGTTCATATCCGACAGAAATGATTCCCACAGATGTCTTGGTGTATTCTTCTATGTACTGTATGTATGCTTTGGCTTCTTCGGGAAGTTTCGTATACTCCGTGACAGAAGAAAGATCTGTTTTCCAACCCTTGAATGTTTTAAGAACCGGTTTTGCGCTGTTAAGCTTTGCAGCTGTGGAAGGGAATTCGCGGGTAATTTCGCCGTCAATCTCATAGTCTGTGCAGACCTTGATCTCATCCATATCATCGTAGACATCAATATGGGTCAGAACAAGAGAGGTTATAGAGTTTGTCAAACAGGCATACCGCAGCGCAACAAGGTCAAGATACCCGCATCGTCTTGCTCTCCCTGTAGTCACTCCGTATTCCCTTCCGAGTTCCCGAATAATATTCTCCAGATCACCATCTCGTTCAGTAAGGAACTCACTGGGGAAAGGCCCGTTCCCGACACGGGTTGAATATGCCTTAAAAACGCCGAATACCTTGTCTATATCAGTTGGACCGACACCACCGCCGAGAGCTGCCCCCGCAGAAGCTGAATATCCGGAAGAAACAAATGGATAGGTACCAACATCCAGATCCAGGAGTATCCCCTGAGCCCCTTCAAACAGGACTTTCTTGCCTTTATGCTTTTCCATAAGGTATGTCATGTTTACGGACATACTGACAAGTTTATCAATAAAGGGATCAAGAAAAGATCGTTCTTCTTTACTCAGAGTATCAAGAAAATTGCTGTCAGAGAGGTCTCCAATGCGAATACCGTCCCTGTTTGCCTTCATTGAGTATGTTACCCCTATACCGCGGCCGGTAGTTCCTATAGGGTTTCTCCGTTTGCTGTCCATCTCCTTGTCAAGTTGTTTATACGAAGGCATGACAATATGTGCCCGGTCAGAGATTCGGATCCTGTTCGTCCAGTTTATCCCCTGTTTCTCAATGGTTTCAAGTTCTGAAAAAAGTGCTTCAGGGTCTATAACCATCCCTGTTCCAAGAACAACCTGTTTATCCGGATAGACGATACCGGAAGGGATCAGGTGCAGTTTGTACGTTTCCCCATTATTAACAATGGTATGACCTGCATTGGCTCCGCCAGAAAATCTCACGATCAGATCTGCATCTTCGGCCAGGTAGTCTACAATTTTCCCCTTACCTTCATCTCCCCACTGGGCACCTATGACAACAACATTCATAAAATAAACTCCATAAATTAATTTGATCCAGAACATATAATTGCAAATAAAGGATAATTTGTCAAAGCATAAGTGTTCCATGTTGCTGAAATAGCCCTTTAGAGGTACAATTAATCAATGAATAAAAAAATACAGGAAGCAGTTTCTTTCGGGAAAAAGAGAAATTATGAAAAAGCAGTTGAGATTCTCCTTGATGTTATAAAAGAAGAAGATATACCTGAAGCGTATCTGTATCTTGGCAGAAGCTACTATGCTTTGGGGCATTATGCTCTTTCAATCCGTTATTTAAGAATGTTTCTCGATAAAGAACCGGATTCGGCAATCGGTCATTTTTTCATGGGGCGATCCTATATGGTCTCAGGACTGGTAAAGAATGCTGTTCTCCACTTAAAATTGTCATTAAAATTCTATCCTGAGTCGGCACATGCACGGGGTTTCCTCGGTCTTGCTCTGATGAAACTCCGTAGATTTGAGTCCGCTTTGAAGTACCTTGGAGAAGCTGTTGAGATATCTCCTGAGAATAGACGGGTTTTTGAGATATACCTCAACTGTCTCCTCATTTCTGCAATCAGAAAGTTTAATCTCGGGGAACTGTCACTCGCTAGAGATATGTTTGTTTTTTATACGGGTTATATAGAAGACAAAGTAATTCCCTATGTTTATCTCGGCATGCTCGAACGGCAGCTTGGAAATCTTGAAGAAGCAATGGATTACTACAACAAGGCACTGGCGCTCTCTCCTCATGATGAGCTTCTCCTATTAAGACGGGCACTGCTGCTCTACCAGACAGGTTATAAGGCAGAAGCGGAATCGGAACTTCGCAAATTGAATATTGAAGGTTATAAAGATATCAGTGATATAGAGAATCAAAAGGAAGAGCGATTCCTTTCAATTAAATATTTTAATCAAAAAGACTATAAAGAGGCTGTCTTTTTCGGAAGGGAAGCCCTTAAAAAACACAGTAAAGATCTCGACATGCACCTGATTATGGCAGAATCCTATCGTATGATGAATCAATTTCAGTTTGCAAAAAATCATTATCTGCGTGCGTTTGAAATCGACCGGTCCAGGATAGAAATCCATTATGGATATATTCTTCTTCTCTGGCAGATTGAAGAATTCGAAGAGATGCTGAAGGAACTACAAAAACTGGAACAGATTAATCCCGATGATTCAATTTCAGACTATTATACTGCTCTGGTATACTGTAAACTTGGTTATGATTCATCAGTTACAATAAAAGCTCTTCAGGACCAGATACGTCTTAATCCTAAAGATCCTTTTCTGTTCAGGTTTCTTGGTGAAGAATATTTGAAAGCCGGGCTGGAATCGCTGGCAGAAAAATGGTTTGTAAATGCAGAAAAGCTGCTGGGATCGACCTATGAACTGCTTGCGGATTTTATTGAGATCTACAGAAAAACCGGTGAAAACAACAAACTTTTAAAAGCATATGACAATTTTTTCTCTGCCGGCTATTTTGATATACGAATGCTCAAAGATTATATTCTCCTGCTCTACTCCAAAAAGAAATACAAACGTGTTATTCGGGAATCTGAAAGAGCTTTGGCGTTCACAAAAAGCATTAAAATCACCAGAATTCTGGCAAACAGCTACCGCCTTACGGGGGATTTCAACAATGCTGTCATCCTCTACCGCAGCCTCTTGAGGGATGATCCGGCAAACACTACCTACCTCAAGGCTTTGCTGTACTGTAAGGAAAAGAACGGGGAAATTGATAAAAGCATAGAGCTTCTTGAAAGCGCTCTCAGATATAGAAAGAAACCTGAAAGCAGTTTATATCTGATCCTGGGGGTACTTTTATTCCGGTCAGGGAATCTTGAAAAAGCAGCTGCAGTTTTCCGAGAGAATATCAGCAAATTCCCCCATGACTGGCGATCGTATAAAAACCTGGGGATGCTGTACAAGGAACAGGGTCTTGATGAATTTGCTGAGAGATTCTTAAAGGAAGCTGAAAAAAGAAAAAAATAATATTCTTGCTATTTTATACTTTTTTTACTTATAATCATTTATAGGAGGATTAGTTATGGATGTCAAAGCGTTGGATCTTTTTCAAGCATACAATGAGGATAAACTTCCAAAAGACGGGGGATACATAGTTTCATCCTTTTTTAATACCCGAAGTAAATACTCCAAGTATGAGATTGTTGCATACAACGGGGTCAAGACAATATATTTAACCAAAGAGGGGCTTACTTTTCAAACCGATGGTAACAAGGTTTTTATTCTGGCTGAACCGGCAATATATTCAAAGAAATATATTGAACCATTCAGAAGGGATACTGAACATCAAATTCCCCACAGATTTTCTGAACTTGAGATTGTGACCGCGTCAAATCAAACACGGGTTATGATCAGCAAGAAACCTGTTATAACATATTCTTCATTCACGATCCTAAAACCGACAGGTGTTAACTTTTCACTGATCTTTTATCATCGGGATGATATCTTCGAAAATCTTAACTACTTTTTTGTCGAAACGTTAAGCAAAGAAGCCGGTGTCCCTAAATCAGATGCACGAACGGCCGGTGAAAAAATACTGGATGTTGTGAAAAGCTTTAATATCTGGTAAAACCCTCAACAGAATGGTGGAAATTTAAAAATGAGAAGTTCATAGAGAACTTCTCATTTTTTATAACACTCTCTTTAATCTTGTTCTTTGATGGTCTGTTGTACAACAGAAAGCATGGCAATGGGAACTGAATATACAGAACATGAAACGTAATCAAGTCCTGCTTCCATACAAAACTTTATATTTTCCGGAACAGCTCCGTGTTCCCCACAGAGACCTTTTTTAAGTTCAGGTCTGGTCATACTTCCCCTTCTCACAGCGGTACTTATTAGTTCTTTTACATACTTATTCAGTTTGATAAACGGATTACCGTCAATAATGTCATAGAGAGTATAATCAGGCATGAATGAAGTGTAATCGTCCCTGGATAATCCAATGGTTGTCTGGGTTAAATCATTCGTTCCAAATGAGAAAAACTGAGCATATTTAGCGATTTCTCCGGCACCGAGAGCTGCAACGGGAAGTTCAATCATCGTCCCGAATTTATACGCAACAGGTTTTGCTTTTAATCTGGTTCTTAGGTCTTCTTCAGTTTTAAGCAGACCTTTATAGACGGAACCCTCAATTTTTTTACCGAAAATTATAAGTTTAAGCTCAGATTCGTTCATAATGAGAGGAATCATTATTTCAGGTCGTACATCAATCTTCTCATTTTTAAGCTGATAGACTGCTTCGAATATTGCCTCCATCTGCATTTCGTAGATTTCCGGATAGGATACAGCAATACGGCAGCCGCGGTGTCCGAGCATCGGGTTAAATTCCTTGAGATTTTCCATAAGTTCGAAAACCTTGGCTTCGGTAATGGTTTTACCGCTTTTATCATTCTTCATAAAATCAAGGAATTTCTTAAGTTCATCTTTATTGTGAGGAAGGAATTCATGCAGCGGCGCATCAAGAAGTCTGATTGTAACTTCTTTGCCTTCCATAATCTTAAATAGTTTGTAGAAATCACTTTTCTGCATTGTCTTTAGTTTTTTCAGGACCTTGGCTCTTTCTTTTTTATCATCAGATATAATCATCTGCCTAAAGACATTAATCCTTTTTTCATCGAAAAACATATGTTCGGTCCTGCAAAGTCCTATACCGTCAGCACCGAATTTTACTGCAAGCTCAGCATCCCTGGGTTTGTCTGCATTCACTCTCACTGTAAAATCTTTGAGCTCACTTTTTATAATATTGATAAAATCAAGAAGCCCGGATTCTTTTGGGTCAGGTTCGATAAGTTTCGCTTCACCGAAGAAAATTTCAGGCTCTCCAAAATGGGGTACATTCAGGGTTACAATCTGCCCCTCTTTCATCGTTTTTCCGTTCAGAGTTACTTTCTTACCGCTGAATTTCAACCCGTCGTGTACGAGGGATACCTTTCCATACTGTCTGGCAACAACAGAAGCATGGGCAGCATATCCCCCTTCTCCGGATAATACTCCCGTGGATACTTCAATAGCTTTTACATCCTCTGCAAAAGTAGACGGCATACAAAGAATCATTCTTGAATCAAGCCCTTTCTGCTGGGCAGTCTTGTAAGCATCAAGAAGAGATTCTGTAGAAAAGTATAACTGGCCTATTGCTGCTCCGGGAGCACCCGCAATACCGCCTGATGCTTTTTCAAATCCCTTTGTTGAAGCTCTATCGATTATAGGATGAAGTATTTCATTCAGCTGTTCAGGTTTTATTGCATTAATCAGATATTTTTTATCAATAATTTTCCTGTTGTAAAAATCCAGAAGGGTTTTTACATCGGATCTCGTAGATTTAGTCATTACAGATCTTTGATCAATAAGCCACACTCGTCCGTTTTCTATTGTATAGTGGATGGAACGGATCTCCTTGAAATGTTCCTCTACGACTCTTGCAATCTTTTCAAGTTCCTTTAGGAATTTCGGTTTTATCTTATTAATGTCCATGGAGGTTGTTTCAGTCTCATTAAACCGATTCTGAGCAAAAAAACCAGAAAGTTTTTTATCACCGGTTATAATATCCCTGGTAAAAAAGTAACCGGCGCCGCTGTCTTTGCCGTAATTCCCATACACCATGGGCTGGATGAGTATTGCAGCATCATCATCGTCGAGATCATCGAGAAGAAGCATGTGACTCACCCGTTTTAGGAATGTTTCGAGCTGGATATAAGCATCTTCAAAGAAATTGTCCGGCATATATTTTTTATATTTTTCATATAAATCTTTAAGTTTTTTCAGACTGTTATTTTTATTGAGTTCTTTTTCAAGTTCAGCAAGGCTTTTATCAAAGAGAGCCAGTTCTTTTTTCCTATCTTCCAGCTCGGCAATCCTTTTCTCAATCTGGAGAGCACCCCTGATCTGAAAGAGTATTTCATGATAGCCGAACTCATCACCGACGTATTTATTGAAACCCTTCAGTGTTTTCTCAGTTAATCCAAAATTGTGCAGAGCAGGATAGTTCATTATCGCAAGATTGGGACTGATTACAACTTTAACAAGGAGCGGTTCCTTCTCATCGTTAAAAATCTTCCCTGTTATTTCTTCACATTTCTTCAGGTACGGCTTAATACTTTTTGCTATATTCTCTTCTGCAAGGTGTGCAGAAATCTCGGCGTCAATGATAAACCCAGGTAAAATTGGAAGAGACATTCCAGCGAATTCCATAGCCTCTTTCCCCCTGAGACCAAAGCTATCCCATTTTTTTTTGTTTTTTACATAAGAATTACTGCTGAAAAAATGTATATTTTTATTCATGATCTCCTCCAGGATTAGATTACTTTTCTAAAATAGATTGAGAATTTTATTGACAGGAAACTTCAGGAATGATTCGAACATGGGACTTGCACCCTGCCTGAAGTATCTTTGAAGCTTTGCAACATCTTTAATATTCTCACCCTTTACTGCAAAAAGTATTGTACTGCCGTGTTTTACCTTTCCCCATTTAAAAAGGGAATGAATATCATGTATCCGTTCACCATCATAGTAGATATAAACTTCCAGTCCCGGATGTTTCGTTTTATAGCTTTGTATAATTTTTTTCCAGGCTTCTACATTTCCATTATGGAAAAGCTCGTTCGTTACGGGAACTGAATACAGAGGAGTCATTCTCCCACCAACAGCAGAAGGCTCAGGCTGCTGAGGAGGATTATCAGGTTTCACCGCTTCCTTCTTGACAGTACTCTTTACAGCAGTTTTAACTGCTTTCTTTCTCCCTGGTGACTTCTTTTTTACAACCGGCGCTTCTGCAGCAACAGGTTTAAATGCATACTTCCCTTTTAAAAATTTATCGTTGGTAGTTATTTTTGACCCATCAAAGTATTTAGCGATAGCCTTTGCCGCTTTTTCTTTTATTCCATTCTTATCAGGATCAGAAAACATCCCTGTATAGATCGTAATCAGTTCATTGCTTTTAAAGTTATTAATAAATTCAAAATGCTTCTTGTTCTTCGGGTTGAGTAGCGTCGGACCGAGATCAGGATGATGATACAGGATAACAGCGTCAACTCCCTTCCACTTTTTTACTGTCTCGTAAAGGGGAGAAAATTCGTTAAGTGTTTTCTTAAGATTAAAAGATAATGAAAAATAATAATATTTATCAACCAGAAGTGCATAAACAGTTGGAAGGATCTGATTCTGCTGCATCTCTTTTTTAGTAAGAAGTTCGTTGATCAGATCAGCAAGATTGTAATAATCCTCAAAATCACCAATTATATCTGCGATACCCTGAAAATGTGCAAGTGATTTGTTAAACCCCTCTTTTGTTGATAATTTTTCGAAATCGTAAAAATAACTTTCATCCATAATCCGCTCCATAAAATGACAAAAACATCGCCGCATGACGATGTTTTTGTCTGTAGGTCTATACTTACAATGATCTCAGAGATCCACCTTTTTTCTTGGGTCTTCCCCGTTTAGACTTTTTGGTAGAATCAACAACCCCTTTCTTCTTTGCGGGTTTCTTTGTTGAAACCTTATTGATTGTTGTATCAGGTTCGGGGTTGTTAAGCATATCGAGGTACTTCTGTCCTTTACTGTCATCAACATTTCCCTCAGGGTTCTCCAGCATATCCAGATCAGTTGCAAAATGCTGATCAATGTCATCCCTGACGGTAGACCGTCTTCTGGAGAATGAAGCGAAGGCTGCATCCTGAAATCCTTTGGATACTCCATGGAGGAATTCGTTCAGTACGTTGGCCATACCGTCCAGAGTGGCTTTTTTCCGTTTGATGGATGTAATATCCACATCAAGAAGAAGTCCGGGCTGAATGTGGTATGGATTTATCATATAGTCAAACTTCTTGAACTCGTGTTCCAGGTACTCAAGTCTTTCCTCTATAACCCTGCGCTGGATAGGATACTTGTATCCATACATCTTTTGAAGTTTCTCTTTCATCAGGATAAGTTTTTTGTTCAGTTTGTCCTTCTCAAAAAGGTATGTCCTGTTCCTCTGTTCTACATCAGTTTCAGCAGCTCTTACAAAGGAAATCTCGTCCCAGGCCTTATCCAGCTCTTCATAGACAGGGTCGCCGGTTTTAAGTTTGATTCTCTTCCTAATCTTGTTTCTGTAGATCTTTGCCAGATCATCGTAGTCGGTAATACGCTTAAAAAACTTGCTGTCTTCATACACAACTTCAAGAACATCCCACAGATGCTGTATTTCCTGCTCGAAAGAGGTAACCTGGACATCGTATGCCTTTCGTTCTTCGATCAGCTGAGCATTATCATAGTACTTCATTTTGATGGAGTATCTTTCATCTGGAAGAATGTTCGCATCAGTTTCTTCGTATTCTCTGATGATGAGTTCCCGTGCATTCTTAAGGTTTTCTATATACTGGTAACCCATTTTTGAGGTATCAAGGATGGATGTAATCGAGTTGATTGCAGTGTTATATCCTCTATTCCGTATATTTTCCAGATCAACAATCTTTTTAAGATTCTCTCTAATATTGAGCTGGTCGAATTCCTCAGGATCTATTTCTGCCCGGAGTCCTTCCAGTCGGGACATGAGGCTTTTGGCCATATAATGATACCGGTTAGATTTTGGACTCTCGACATCATCCGAGGTATAATTCTCAACTCTTTTCATCTTTTCAAAGATGATCTCACTGTCATTAAGCTCTTCAAGACCCTCATCAATCCTTTCATCCTTGAGTTTTTCGATATCACGGTCTATAACATCGATAATATTCTTGGCAATAAGGTCTTTGATAAGATACTCAACAGTTACCTGGTAATGAAAGATCGGGCTGATCAGTTCTGAGTCAAGAATATTTACTGATAACTTTACCTCAGTAACTGTTTTGGGCTTTTTAAGGTTATCCTTAAAAGCACACTTAACGACGGAATAGGCATTCTCACCACGGATAAATGCTCCTACATCTGTTTTCTGCCGCAGAAGCGAGTTTGTAAGGTTCTCTAGGTCATTTACTCCCCTCTGAATATGTCCCTGCAGATGTCCATACATATTTACGATCGATTTCTCAATCTCGCCCGTGTTGAACCTGTCCATACCCCCTACTTCATCCAAGAGCTTTGAGATCTCTTTCGGGGTATACCTGGTAAGAACCTTCATCTCTTCCCGGTCAATGAAGTCCCGTACCTTTTTAACCATTTCATCTTCTGCAGTAACAATGTAACGGTTAAACATGTTCTGGTAGTTCTGATTAAAATAATTATAAACCTTTTCCTTCAAACCACCCATAACCTCGATGTTCTCGAGAACTTCCTTTGGCAGTTTTGCAGTAACATGGTTCATAACTTTGTCGACCTCTTCTGCTAAAAGATTGTCGACCTCGGCTTGCTGATCTCTACTCTCCTGGGCAAGGGAGTTTCGAGAACCCACCGCACTTCTCTTTTCCGGATGAAATACCATCGGACTTTTCGGTAGATCTATACTTCCCATTACACTCTCCTTAGTCAAATACTCTAAATATACATTATCAACATGAAGCATAAAAAGTAAAGCATCTTTTTTTTGTTTTATGCTTTTGATGATTAAATATACATGTTAAACTAATTATAGAGGTATTTATATGAATAAGAAAGTAATTTTTTTAATTATTTTATTTTTTCTTGGATTTTTCGTGATGTACGGGGATACCAGAACAAGTAATATCGATGTTTACCTCGTTCTTGATAAGTCTCTGTCAATGGTTGAAGAGATTGAAAGCGTAAAGGAATACGTTGAGGAGAAAATTGTAAAGGAAATACTGATGCCCGGGGACAATTTTACCCTGATTCTGTTCTATGGGAAGGCAGCAGTGGTTAATAGAGGGGCAGTTGTTTCAGGAGAGGACAAAAATACTATACGTAAGATTGTAGAATCGGTTGAAGCTGATGGACATTTTACAGATATCGGGAATGCTTTGGACAAACTTGCAGAAACTCTCGATTCAGGCACCGGCAGCAGAAGAAAGTATCTGCTTCTTATAACCGACGGAAAGCAGGAAGCCCCTCCGGAAAGCAAGTATTACTCTCCTGATCACTCTTTCAATCATGAATTTCTAAAAAATGTCAAAATAATCCAGAAAAAGGGATGGAAAATTGAAATTCTCGGGATAGGTGTTGAATCAGCAGCGAAGGAACTGGCTGAAAAGCTTTCAGGATCCTATTCTGAAGTGCCGGAAAATGCCTCATCAGAAGATATAGAAAAAAGTATAGGTGATTTTTTAGGAACCGTAACCGCAAAAGATACCCCCATACTTGGCAAACCAAACAAGAACGGAAGAACTGATCTTGAGATTACCTTGACCAGCAAGGATTATAAATCAGATGTAACTGTAACGATTGACAAAATACTTCTGAATTCACCTTATAGCAAGGGGCTGAACATACTTCAGAATCCCGTCAGTGTAAAGCTTGTTCCTGATACAGAGAAGAAGATTGCTCTTCCTGTCAGTCTTCCTCCGAATAAAGAGAGCTATAATGCTGAACTATCATTTTTATTCTCAAAGGGAGAATCCTTTTCCCCTGCAGTGTATCAGGTTTCAATCCCAGCTGTGGTAAACAACTCGTTGTTGGTATATAGTATAATAGCAGGGGTCGTGATACTTTTCATCGTTGTGTTTATAATTCGAACAAGAAAACCGGCCGATTACGATGAAGATAAGAACAAGAAAGGCCGTTAAGGGGATTATCCCGTAGATGGATGATAGATTTAAAGAGATTGAAGAGATAATAAAACAAAACAGCCTCTTTGTTATAACTGCTCACGAAACCCCTGATGGAGATGCGATTGGCAGTGAGTGCGCCATGAGCTGCTTGTTAAAGAAGCTCGGGAAGAGCTCAATAATCATAAATGCAGATCCCATGGCTTACAAGTATTCTTTTCTTAAAGAGTCTCAACAGGTACACACCCTTGCTGAGACTGATATCCCTGAAAACCTTTCAGAGTATGTTCTCCTTATCCTGGACACTAACGATATAAAAAACATCGGTGAGGTCGCAGATATCATCCTTCCCTATGTAAAACGTTATTTTATACTGGATCATCACGAATCCGATGATGAAATAATTAAAAACAATCATATAGAAAGTAATGCTTCCTCCACCTGTGAAATACTCTACGACATCATCACTGATATGGGAGTTGAAATCGACGAGGACATTGCAAACGCTCTTTTTGTCGGGATTGTGTATGATACCGGTTCATTTATCTATCCAAAAACAACGGCTAAAACTTTTAATATTGCCTATGAGCTTGTAAAAGGGGGAGTATACCCGAACTTCATCTATTCCAAAATATACGAAAGCAATTCAATATCGGCTTTAAAACTTCAATCAAGAGTACTCGCCTCACTAGAACTGTTCTATGAACAAAAAGTTGCCGTTCAAACCATGCGGAAAGAAGATCTTGAAGCATGCGATGCGCTTTACGAAGAATCGGACACTTTAATAAACATCCCCTTAAAAAGCGAAGCTATTAAGGTTTCAGTGTTCTTTAAGGAAAACGAAGAGGGTATTTTAAGATGTTCAATGCGTTCCAAAGGTAATATTGATGTTGCCGTAATAGCTGTCTCCTATGGTGGCGGAGGACACAAGACGGCAGCCGGGTTTAAGAGTAAGTACCCTCTTGATATTATGAAAAGAAAAGTGTTAGAAAGACTCAGTGTATATTTTCCATCTTGAAGCCGGTAGAACATGAAACGTCTTATTTTACTTCCGTTAGTTACTATAATTTTCCTTATTTCCTGCAGCAATGCTGATATTAGCACGCAAAAGAGGGAGATAGCTGACTCAAAAATTGTGGTTCAGGAGAATTCTCCTCAAACAAGCAGCGAACTTACAGCTGACAGTTATTCAGAGTCTATCGATAAAGCTCCGATTCCGAAAATATCCATGGATCCGGGGCAGTTTATCGTCACCATAATACAAACGAACCTTGATTTGGATACAGAGGATGAGCAAATTATCGTACACAAAATAAACAAAGGTGAGGATTCCCATATAATTGTTGATGTCATTGATTTTGATTCAATCAGAGACAAGTATGTAATATCCTGGGAATATGAAACCCAGGCTACTAATGTACGGTCTTTTGATCTTGACCTCATTGATGTTACCGGAGATCATAACCTCGAGATCATCTGCAGGGGCAGTTTCGGTAATGATACCCAAACCCTTGATATTCTTAAACGGAATCAACAAAAGACCAACTATGGCCTGCTCACATACAAACCAATACTCTCCCTGAAAGAAAACGGGAATATTGAGATACAGCAGAATCCACGATCCCAATCATATAAAACCGGTATTTCAAATGGGAAAAGTTTCCCGGTCATCGCTACGGTCAGCTCATCGGAAGTGGAAAACAGATTTGATATTATAAGAAAAAGTTATTATTGGAGAAACGATGAAGGAACATTCAGCCTTATAAATACAGAAAAGATACCGGGAAAGCAGATAGAAGATTCCAGGTTACGAGCCATCCTTGCAGGAACTAAAAATACATTTGAAAATTTTCTGTCATCCATGTGGGTTTTGACATCCCAGGAGGAAGATTCTAATGGTCCATTGGTACTCTTTGAGCTTGATAAACGGAAAATTACCTTTTTCGATAAAGATATTCAGGAAGTATATCGTTGGGAAAGTTCTACAAAAACTCTCTATAATACCCTTATTATAAACTGCAGAAACGATATCGTTCCTTATTTGAAGGTTACCCTGTATATACGGATTGCTGATATAAGTACTATCAATCTTGTCTATAAAGACGACAGTGTAAGAAATACTAAAAAAGCAACGAATAAGAACTGGTCGGGAAAGTATCTTAAAACAGATAAAACCCTGGAGGATTACCTTTTTACCCGGGATACTGTTGGAGAAAGGAAGGATACAGAAACCCATCTGACAGGATATTACAAGAGTGATTATGGAGAAGAGATCTATTTTGATCCTCCAAGATTTGAACTGAGAAAAAATGGTACTACCTACAGAGGCGGGGTTTACAGGTTCAATATTGGTGTTGATATTCTTCAGTTAAAGTATATTGATGACAACCATAAGGTAATAAAAACAGAAACGTACAAATACGATTTTATGGTTAACAAGTCTGATCTGGAGATTGTTCGTACTCTGGTTCTTATTCCCGGATCACTTAATGTTACCGGGTTCACCCCCTCGGGAGAAACGTTTATACGGTATGAACAGATTGAACAGCTTGAGCCTGAGGGGGGAGAAGAAAGTCAGTAGATAGGGTATCCTTCAAAACCTTTATCTTTCAGTTTTAGAATAAGTGTTCTTCCTTCTTCAACGCTGCCAGCCCTGACAAAAACTTTGTTATATGTCTTTCCATTTATTTGTTGTTCCTGAACATAGGTAGTAAATCCAAGTGCTTTTAAATCTTTGCTCAAGTATTCTGCATTTTCCCTATCAATAAACGAACCGGTTTGAATAAGAAAAACCTGCTCTCCG
>JANTFL010000015.1 GCA_024763455.1 Sediminispirochaeta sp.
TGTACATCTTTTTCCATGACTGCCGGGAAACTGGCATCCATCCGTACCGATAGACTTACCTACATCCTTATTTCTTACACCTTTGTTACCATACTATCTTTTGGTTTATATAAAACCCGGGTTTCGCATGAAAACGGAGAAAAAACTTTTACAAATCCCCGGCTCTACCTTCTGGGAGGCGGAATAGGAATCCTGAACTTTGCAGGATACAATCTGGTACTGAAGGCATTTGCTTCAGGCAGCATGGCTCTGGTGCAGCCAGTTTTTGCCCTATCCATACTTATCCCGATTTTTCTCTCCGCCATTATCTATAGGGAAAAACTCACCTTTATAAGGGTAATCAGTATAGGATTGTCCCTGGCATCAATTTTATTAATTAAAAGTTGATTCCTTTCAGCACTGTATCACCTTCGTTGACTCCAATATCCTGTGCTATGACAGAGCATTTGGCTTTAAGAAGAAAGAACACAGGCCGATCTACTTCTGAAAGTCCTTCGTAATTCCCCTGCCCTTTGCTTATTATCATATCTGCTTTATTGAACCGCTCAAGGAAGTTATCGCTGCAAAGCGGTAGAACCGTACCTGGAGCTGTTGTTCCTGAAGAGATAATCTCAGCAGCAGATTCATCAAGACCAGAGGCAACAGCATCCTCGTATGTTGCATCATTTAAAACCGGTATTCCCCTCACCACATAGGTTACCGGCTTTTTAAGTTCCTCAATGAGGATTCTGTCAAAAACCGATTCACCGGCATTATCGCCGAGATAGAGGATAGATTCAGCTTGCTTGAGGGTTTCTTTAAACGGTTCAATATTATTTATTCCGGGTTCCTGTTCGATAATTTTATGGATATCCGATGCTATATCGAATTCAGTCCCGGTTCCAAAATCGATAATATTTCCTGCTATTGCTATTTTTACTGCAGTAAACAGAGGATCAGAGGATTTTCTTACCAGTTCTTTCATATCAGGATAAAGGTGTAGTGCTTCTTCTATATTCTGCTGCTTAACAGCCGAATAGGGATCATTCAATCCTGTTACTTCTCTTATTCTTCTGTGTATCTTCTCCCCTATTTCAGGGGGAGTACTGTTTTCAGGTAAATATGGGATCAGCGCAGCTACTTCATTAACAATATTCCTTATAAGTCCTTCATCCTCTGAAACAAGGCGGCCGGCCTGAATAGTCTGCTTTAAAAAACAAGGGAGGCAATCAAGATAAATTTTCATCTATTGTACCGTCCGGAAGCATTGAATCAGGATGATATATCCCGGCTTCCTCTTTCTGATAACGAACGCACGATTCCCAGCCTCCCCCTTGACAGTACGTGTTGATGTACTTCATATCAACCATTCCCCTCTCGGAGAAATACTTCATCGGACAGACAGGGAACCATTTGCACTCGTTTTTCTTCATTCTACCAGCCCTGACTCTTTCTTATATCTTCCGCTGCCAGAACAACAACATTGGCTGCCGGATAAAAGGATTGATGGGGTTGTGATGCATAACTCAGCATGGAGAGGTCTTCTACCGTACTTCCCTTCTGTATTGCAAAGGTAAGTAGATCTATCCTTCCAACAACAGGTTCTTCACTCACAATCTGTGCACCAATAATTCGATGAGTTGCCTTATCAGCTACAAGTTTCATTCGTTTCTTTTTGGCACCAGGTATAATGGGAAATTTTGTAGTTACCTCACTATAACCGCAGACAACATCGAAGCCTGCACGTTTTGCAGCTGCTTCGGATAAGCCTGTTCCACCTACAAAGTACTTACCTACCTTGGTTGCGGCACCGTTATAAAATCCAGGATAACTCCTGTTCTGCCCTTTAAGATTATTCCCGAGGACTTTAGCCATTGGAACTGCATTGGTAGCCAGTTTCCCTGAAAGGGGTTTTCCGGTTAGCCCGCTGTAATATTGAACACAGTCTCCTACCGCATATACATCTTTAATATTTGTTTCCATCTTATCGTTGACAACTATACCGTCTCTATCTAGAGCAAGTTTGGAATCTTTGAAAAGAGAAACTTCGGGTTTCATCCCGGCAGCAAATATAACAACTCCTGAAAGTGCACCATGTTCCCCGGTATTAAATTTTATGCTCTCTCCCTTGTCAAGGATAACCTCTTCAACATGGTTTTCCCCTTTTAGTTCCGTAACCCTGGTATTGAGATGGATCTTTATCCATTCACGCTCAAGTTCTGTTTTCAAGGCCCCTGACATATCTTCATCCACCAGATTCGGAAGAACAGAATTCCCCATATCAACCAGATCAACCGCTACCTTGCGGTAACTGAATGCCTGTGCCAGTTCAATTCCTATCGCCCCTGCTCCTACAACGACAGCTCTTTTCAAACCTTTATCAACAATCTTTTTAACCCAGGAGAGATCATCCTGCATTTTGAATACTCCCACCCCATCCAGATCATGTCCGGGAATAGGCGGAAGAAAAGGAACAGCCCCTGTTGCGATAATAAGTTTTTCGTAAGCAATCCTAGACCCATCGATAAATCCCAGAGATTTTCCTTCAAAATCAACGTTTGAAACAGTATTTCGAATTAACCTGGCACCTGCATCTGTTACCAGAGTGTCACTTTTATACGTTTTTTCCATATCAACAAGCCCTTCAATAACATAGGGCATGGCACAGTAGATCAGACTATGGTCTTCGGGACGGATAACCGCCATTTTACAGGACTGCCCCAGCATTTTCGCAAGAGTTATCCCTGCCGGACCGCCTCCGACTACTACTATTTCAAATTTTTCCATATAGTATAATTTCCTCTCTATAGTTTTACTATCTCTCTGTTTTCACCTGCTTCCCACTGAGCGGCAAGCTCATGAAAACGATGAGGAAGTTCGCTTAAAACAACTTCCATTACCTGACCGGGAGCAGCAACACAAACAAACTTTTTCTTAATCCTTTTGATATTCGGTCCGAACACCTTCGAAACAGCAACCTGAACATTTTCTTCTTTAAGCATACCGGTAACGCCCTTTGCCTTTACCGGATCAGCATGCTGCCGTTCCTCTTCGGTTGTGTTCTCAATCTTTTTTACAAATTCCAAACTACCGGAGGTGAGCCGGTAGATATAATACTTCTCGGCATCACCAAAGTGCCTGTCGATAAAACTCTTACCATCGTCAGTAGCAACAGCAACTGTCAGAGACTCCATATCAGTTTAAATCCCCGTTTTTCCAGGCTTCGTAAGCTTCTCTAACAGTCATTTCCCCAGCACCAGTGTAAACCTTTACATTAATCTGATTCAAAACAGCTGCTGCATTTCCCCCGGGGCCATTCCCGGTAATCAACACTTCCGCTCCCAGCTCGGCAAGTTTTTGAGAAGTTTTAGGCCCGGCACCGTGAGCTTCCCCTTCTATAGCCCTGTTGTCAAAGGTTTCAACCTTTTCTGTTTCTTCATCATAGACAAAAAAGTACTCTGTCCTTCCAAACCGGGGATCCATGGGAGAATCCCAATCCGTTCCTTTAGTAGTGAATGCAATCTTCATACTATCTCCTTAATCTTTCTATGCCAATTTTACTATATTCTTCCAGGCTTCTTTTATCAAACCACCCAGTTTATCATCGTGCTCAACAATTGTCTTTCCCAAAGTCATCGCTTTGGTAAAGTTTTCATCATAAGGGATCTCGGTAACGAGGATGATATCTTCTTTTTCAAGAAATTCCTTTATCTTTCCAACCTGATCCGGATTAATATCCGCCTTGTTAATTATACAGCCGCTTTTTATCTTGAATTTTTTAACAAGTTCATGAACCCGGATTAAATCATGAAGCCCCGAGACAGTAGGCTCGGTTACAAGAACAACAAAGGTTGCTCCCGACAGCGATGATACCACAGGACATCCTACTCCCGGAGAACCGTCAACCAGGATAGCATCTTTATTTTCCTTCTCCGCCAGGCTCTTCGCCTCATTCTTTACCTGAGCCACCAGTTTTCCGGAATTCTCATTCCCTATGCCAAGTTTAGCATGTACCATCTTTGTCCCGGTTTTTATATTGGATATATACAAATTACCCACCAAATTGACGTGGTTAGTTATAACGTTCTCAGGGCAGACCCTTGCGCAGTATCCGCACCCTTCACAGGAAAGGGGATCAACAACATACGTTCCATCTACAACAGGGATTGCATCAAAGCGGCATACTTCAGCACACTTACCGCACTGTATACACCCCGCCTGATCTATCTCTGCAAGCTCCCCGCTGTAAAAATCCTCGTCGCTGCTAAAATCCGGTTCAAGAAGCAGATGCATGTCTGCAGCATCCACATCGCAGTCAGCTACAATTAAATCTTTTCCTCCCAGTACGGAAAACGATGCTGTAATGGAGGTTTTTCCCGTACCCCCTTTACCGGAAATTACTACAATTTCTTTCATACTGACAGCTCCTTCCTGATATCAGCGACATGGGCTGCAATTTTTTCTAGCTCCTTTTTTATAAAAGGAAGACGGGGATATAAAAGCTCTCCCTTGGAGTAAATTTCCGCTACTGCTCTGTCGTTTGGAATCCTTCCAATTACCGGAATACCTTCCTCCCTGCAGTACGTTTCCACACTATCATCGCCAATACCGTATCTGTTTATGACAACCCCAAAATCTTTCCCCAGCTCTCTAATTGTTTCAACAGCCAATTTCAGGTCGTGGAATCCGAAGGGAGTCGTTTCGGTAATAAGAATGACAAAGTCAGTATGCTTTGTGGCTTCAATAACCGGACAAGACGTCCCCGGGGGGGAATCGTATAGTTTTATTGTGTCTTCAGAGAAATTGCTGTCAACGTAATCAATAGTCTGCTTAATAAGAGGAACAGCCTGCTCCTCCCCTATTACAAGCTTGCTTTCCACAAAAGAGAGATTCCCCTTTTTAAAAGCTTTGAGCTCACCCATCTCCCTCTCTTTCATGGGAAGAGAGTTTTTAGGGCATAATTCGGAACATGCATAACACCCATGACACAATTCCGGAAAAACCATTATGTTTTTCCCCATTTTGAGTACTGCGTTAAAATTGCATACTTCCTGACAAATACCGCAAAGATTGCAATGAGTCGGATCCCACTCGGGAATCATCTTGTATTTCTTCTCGGTATGTTTTAACTCACCGGATATAAAAAGCCCCGAATTGGGCTCTTCAACGTCCAGATCCACAAGCACAACCTGCTCTTTTTCCGCTAATAAAGCAGCGAGATTGGTGGATAGAGTTGTTTTACCCGTTCCACCTTTCCCGCTGGCAATGGCTATCTTCATTACGTTTCCTTTATCTTCTGCTGTTTAATAATTCTTCCCTGACCATTGTATGGCCGCATTCCGGACATTTAATTTCTGTACACTTTGTGCCTCGGGCATGCGGTACTTTTGCTCCGCACTTTGCGCAGACACAGTACCCGCCGGATCCGAAACCTCCACCGCCGTTTCTACCCCGGCCGCTTCCGCTTCTGCCAATTCCCTGGCCTCTTCCCATTCCATTTCCCATTCCATTTCCAGGCATAATACACCTCCAAAAACATTTACTGTAAAGTGCAGGCGGAAATCCTTCCGCCTGCCTGCAGGCTATTCTTCGTCTCCAAGGTCAGCCAGGCGTGCTTCAGAAGCCTTCAGCTGCTCTTTCAAAACGCTGATCTCATTTTCAAGATAGCCTTTCTCTGTTTCCTTACTGTAAGGTACGTAGGGTGCAGCATATCCGCCAACCGGTGCGTATCCATACCCAAAGCCTCTTCCAAAGCCCATACCTCTACCGTATCCACGGCCCATTCCTCTGCCGTATCCAAATCCTGTTCCGGCGCCGCCGTTCATATATCCCGGTCTGTCAAAACCGCTGCAAAACCCTGCGCCTCTTCCTGTCCGCGGGCCCATTCCATTAGGTCCTGTTCTGTCTCCTCTTGGCATAATTTACCTCCTGCCATGATGGTTATGCCCCCGGCAGCATGATCCGTGCCCGAATCCCCCGGCAAGATCAATTAAATTCTCTGATCCGCAGGAGGGGCACCGGGTTACCGTTACATCGAAACTGGTATTGAACATATGTCCACAATCGTGACATTTGATCAAATTTCCCCTGAAATGAACATTTCCCCCCTCTATCGAGAGGTTCGATCCTTCAATCAGGAATGAGGCAATTTTTCTTCGTGCCTCTTCTACCAGCCGGGTAAAGGTTGAGCGGGAGATTTCCATCTCCTCCGCAGCCTCCGAGTGGTCCATCCCCAGGTAATCAGCCAGCCGTAGGGCTTCTAACTCGTCCAAACCCAGAATTATCTGGTTTAACGAGCTTCGCATTACCCCTGCGGGCTTAAACTCGGTGTAAAGCGGCGGTCTTCGTACAAGACGCTCTTTTTTCGGCCTCGGCATAACACATCCTTATTCGTTTCTAAAAGCAATATAATGAACATATGTGCAAAAGTCAAGCACTTTCGACCGAAAAATAAGTATTATATCTCATCAAATACATGAACCCGTTCAATCTGTTCCGGCAGGTTTTCCAATAAGTTCTTATTTGACCCTGATTGCTCCTCTTTTTCCCAAAACGATAACAGCACCAACCTCCCTTGCAATAGTTGAAAATTTAGTACTTCCGTATTTTTGAGGAGCAACACTAATATGTAAATTTACACAGCAAAGTTAGGAAATTATATTGCCTATAGACGAAATCAGGCCTCAAAAAGCCTAATTCCGGGATGGGACCCCGGACCCGTATCTTTCAATCTGCTCCAGCAGTTTTTCCGCCTCTTTTTTCTCTAACAATTCCAGATAAATCTGAACTTCCATGCTTTCGCCGGGTTCAAGCACCCCCTGGGTTATACCGGGATCTGTATCACCATCATGATCCAGGGCACTTGCCCCTATCTCAGGACCTACCCCGTCCCAGTTTTTCTGCAGCAGCTTTTTATCGGGGCTTCTATTTGTTCCCGGTATCATAAACTCTGTACCATCTTTTCCACCGCAGGAAAACCAGGACATAGTATAGGGGGACGGAGGTATTATACATTTAATACCGATTCCGTCTTTGTAGTGCAAGAGGGTTTCCACCCCCTTTGAACCATCCGGAAAGACGCTGTCTGAAATAAGCAGGTTTTTATGAATAAAGCCCCTTTCTTCCCGTACCTCGGGCACCTTTGCTTTTTTCCAAACTTCAAATCCCGGTTCAGGGATCCCCCTACCACGTTCTTTAACCTCTTTGGAGGGAATAAGATACCTGCAGCCTTCCTCTGGGTGCAGCTGAACATGATATCCCCAATCCGGAAAGCGGGCTTCGTTGCTGATATTACTTATTCTGTCCCGTATCAAAAGTACAGGTTTTTCATTATAAAATTCTATATTCTTTTCTACCTTAAAGTAATCCGGTCCCCTGCCCTCTTTCTGCATAACATTATTCGGGTCATTGATATAGAAAGCTCCTGAAATAATAACTCTGTCATCCTTTTCTTCCAGAATACTCTCTGCAACCGGAATGGACGATGCATTACCATGAAGCCCCAAAACTCTTCCGTTTTTTTCTATTGGGACACCCCAGTTATCCAGACCAAGCATTTCAATATGGGATGCAAAGTATTCCAGCCATCCGGTCCCTTTAACAGGCTCTCCATTAATAAGCATGGATTTCTCAATATCAATAACGGCAGGATCTGAAAGATTCCCCAAAGGGGCATTCCAGAACATCTGTCTTCCCTGGCATGTAAAATCCCTTATAGAAAGTCCCCGGGAAGGGGTAATTTCGAGGGAAAAGTTTTCTCCGGTTAAATAGAACCTGTAAACAGATAGAGGATCTCCCTCTACATATTTTAAAGAATAATCAGTTCCGCAGTTTAAAGATCCGCTGACTTCTTCTACACCCCTGCCGTAAGTTTTTATTTTTATCTGCTTATTTTCTGACATTTCTTTTCCTCCGGAAATCAGCTGTGTTTGTTAATTTTAACGATCTCGTTGGATCTTTTTAATACAGGCAATACAGTATTTTGATGGATCATCAACCAGTTTAAATAGAGACTTTCAACAATACAAAGGGCAGTCAGCCTTTTGGAAATAACCTCACCGCTTACAGATCTTGCAAAGGCAGCGGTCTGAAGTACAACGTCAGATTTCTTGGTAAGCACAGAAACAGGGAAATTGGTAATGGATAGTATCCTGGCCCCCCTATCTTTTGCCGCCTTTACTGTATTTATTAAAGGTTTTGTCCGACCCGAATGGGAAACTGCCAGCAGAACATCCCCCTTTTTCAACTGGGCAACATAGATGAGCTGGATATCCGGATCCGGAGAGTAGTAGGACTGTTTTCCTGCTCTGACAAATTTTTGATGTGCCTCACTTGCAACGATCCCTGCATCTCCAAAACCGGTAAAAACAATTTTCTCAGATTCTGAAATATATTCCACCGCTTTCAGGGACTCCTCTTTGCTGATTATATTCATGGTATCCTGAAGTGCGCTTATTGATGACTTAAATATCTTTGTCATTATGTCCGCCGGAGAATCGCCGGAAGATATATTTTCATACTCCACAGGAGCTTCTGCCTTGGAATATGCGGCAAAATCTCTTTTTAATTCGGGATATCCTTCATACCCCAGACGTTTGGCAAGTCTTACAATTGTGGCCTCACTGCAGCTGGCTTTTTTACGGGTTCCCTCAAAACGGTGACCCGGAACATTTCTTAAAGACGTAGATTTCTGCTCCGGAGAAAACCCTTGAACACTACCGGGAAACTCAAAGTTGAACCTGGGACCCTTCTTGTATTTTAAAGGCTCGTAAATATTCAATCCCCCTCCAATATTTATAATATGGAGCGCTTCTGTAACCGCATCAGATATCCCCCTTCCTAAGGTCGTTCACATAGTAGGTAATTTCACCAAGCTCTTTTAGAATTCTTTCATTCGTCCATCCCTCAAAAGGCCTGCCCAGATAAACCCCGATTATCTTACCCAGAACCCCCGCATAAACTCTTTCCACGTAATCTTCAGCCAGCTTCATTATTCCTTCTTTTACAGATTAATAGATAGCGTATTTACATTGTATCCTGCTATTTCCCCGACAAGGCTGCTTGTATTTTCCGGCGGGAAGGGAATTGTACCAGACACGATTACTACCTCACCAGGTCTCAGGCTAATGAAGTTATCCGTCCACAGTACCGGTAAAATCTGGAATCCACCCTTAATCCTTATCCTGAATTCAACGAAAAAAGCCAGGGTGCCGGAATTGTTTTTTATAAGAAAAGTATACGTACCCTTGGCAGGGTTTTCGCAATCAGCTTCCAGATTAATGAGGGGCAGATTATCCAGAGCACTAAAATCATTGTACTCTGCGACCTCTGTGGTTCCGAACTGGATATGGTTATCTGTCATTACATCCGTTTCCTTTGCGAGCCAGTATGTATTGCGGTCCATTATTCTATTATCCTGCTTAAGGACTAGAAAGAGAAAATATATATCCCCGGAACCGTCAAACTCTGGAAGATTTACGATATTGACCGTACTGTTGGCCGGAAGGTCTTTATAAAAGGCATCAGACCATTTTAATTCAAGTCTGGTGGCCTTATTTATAGAATAGATTTCAGCCTCCACTTTAACTCCATCCATATTCTTCAAGGTATTATTTGCCCCATAAAGGGAATATTCCCTGTAATCAAGCAGAATGTGAACAGGCGAGCATGCTTGCTTTGTACCATAATAGCCTCCGGTAGGATAAAGGTTTGAGTCGTACAAATGCCATATAAGCGAAGGCCAGGAGTTTGAAAGCATCCAGCCGATTATTCCCGTGCTCCTGCCCCTATACCGTGCCGCTGCTTCGAACATCCCCCGCCAGGCTTCATACGAAAGGACCTGTGCTTTTTTTGAAAACTCTTCCATGGAATGTGTACTTCCATAACGCCTTTCCAGGGCCTTTTCTGTAACCTCTGTCCCTCTGAACTGCCGCAGCCCGGTATGCAGGACCCATGAGGGGGAACCTGTTTGTAACTTGTCTTCCGGGATCATACGTACAAGGCTTTCATAGGGGGGAATAGCCGCATCGGGACCTGTTTCCGTATTAAATCCGCCTGCAAATCCGGGCATATCTTCCAGATACCAGTACACCGGGGGTACATAACTGTACGGTCCTGTCATTTTGACTCCCGTCTTACCGGATATTTCGGAAGTGTACTTTCCGGCAGAAGCTATAGGTACCAACCCCGGGGTTTCCCTTTTTAGGGTTTCAAGATACATCATCTCTACTTCCGGCGGAGCAATTAAATCACTACCGTAAAGCCAGGCAGCAAAACTTGCATGATTTCTGAACCGGCGGAGCAGAGACTTCAAGGATTCGTTGGCTGTTGCCTTTGTCCTCTCAGTCCAGGATTTGTATTCTTCCCAGAAGGAGTCGCAGGTCCAGCCCGCCAGAATCAGAATTCCCTCCCTGTCACACAGATCCCACAGATTGTCCGAACCGAAGTTGGCCTCAAAACGGATGGCATTGAGTCCCATATCTTTTATATAGGCAATATCAATCTCATCCTTCCTGACTGAATTTTTAAGAAGCATGTCCGGAGCCCAGGCACCGCCCCTGACAAGGAGATCGATTCCGTTTATCACAAACTGCCGGTCACCGGAGCTGTTTATATAACTGGAGACCTCTCTAAAACCGTGCTTAACCGTTACTCTATCGTAAAGGGAAGATCCTGCTCTGATACTTGCCGATATTTCCACAAGCTCAGGGTCCCCCAACTGATACGGCCACCAGAGGGCTGGTGATTCTACCAGCAATTCAGGATACGCTGTTGAATCCAGCCGCAAGGTGTTCCTTCCGGGATGCACAACTGTCTGCCCCTGGACACTAAAATACCTGGAGCTGATTTCAAAATTGATATCCAGCGGCTTATCCCCGGAATTAGTAATCTCCAGATTGACAGAAGTATCAGCCTTGGAATAGCCTCCGTTAAACTTACTTTGCACAAATAAATCGCTTATTCTGAGATCATCGTACCAGAGCAGATTCACATCCCGCCAAAGACCGGTGCATTTGTCCGGAGGCATGGGGTGCCAGTCAACAAAACTAAAAGCCAGGCTGTTACGCTTTGGAGGGAACACCTTTACGGCAAGAGTATTGCTCTCTTTCAGGATTTTTTCTGAAACGTCGAAAGAAAAATTGCGGTACGTACCGGTAAGATGTTCTTTATCGGAAACCAACTGTCCATTCAGCCAAACTTCACCGCAGTAGTTAATCCCCTTAATTTCTAGAGTACAGTTTCTTCGGCCCCGACGCTGTTTATCCTTGAAATATGGAAAAGAGGTTACCCACCAGCGGGGAATATTAAAGGGACTAGTATCCGGCATTTCTTCCAGTGCAAAACGGTCCAGAACTTTCCTTTCGGGAACACCGGGCAGTTTAAGAAAATTATCACCTTCCCTTGGGTCCGGAAGAATCCCTGAATCAACCATTGCGCCAAGAAGCGTGGTTGGAACACTTGCTTGGATTCCGTTTTCCCAATATTTTTCGCTTTTTGATATTTTCACTCCTGAATATTCAGAAAGTTCTGCAGGCAGTATTTTCCAGCTTCCAAGTTTTTGCTTATGCATCAGGCAGATATCCTCCATAACTTTTCAGTTTATTTCTAAGATTTACGGTATCTACTGACCGTACGTCACTGGCTCCCTTTGCTATGGCCAGGTATGCGGCAATACCCGCTGCTTCGCCAACAACAAGAGAAACAGGCATAATTCTGGTGGACCCATTGATATCTCTGTCAGTCGAAATTGACCTTCCGGCCACAAGCACATTGTTTAATTTTTTTGGAATAAGACAACGGTAAGGGATTCCATAGCTTTCTCCGGGTGCATACAATTCGTACCTTCGGTCATTAACAAGTCTACCGTTCACAACATCTTCTATTTCTTCCTCCGATTCATGTACATCCACCGGATATGCATTTCGGCAAATTTCATCAGAAAACTTTTTTCTTTCGAGGTAATCTTCTAATGTTAAAATGTAATCTCCGATAATCCGGCGTGTTTCCCGGATTCCTACAAGATTGGAAGTAACTGTCAGATGCGCGTTGGCAAAAGCCTCAGGGTAGTACTCAGAAAGGGCCTCTTTTATTTGAAAAGCTAATTTCCTGCCGTAAACAGCAGCATGCGAAAGGCTCTTTGCATTTGTTCCGTCCACATTCCAGATATGCCCGGCATTTAACCCCACAACACCGGGACTGATTAAATGAGTACAGCTTAAATGTGTACTTTTGATTAACGGATATTTGGGATCATTTACAATTTTTTTTATTTCCGGATCATTGTCTTCAGGTTTTTTTGTGTATAAATAGGCATAGGTATCTACATTAGACAGCTGAAAACATACTGTTGCTGGCTGAAGATTACCCTTTGCATCACCTTTTTCATATTCAGCACCCGCCTGGACAGCCAAATCTCCATCCCCGGTGCAGTCAATGTATACTTTTGCTTTGTATTTCCTAATTCCGGACTTTGAAGAGGTAACTACATGATCAACCACCCCCTTTTCAAGGCTTACGGTATCGATCAAGGAAGTGAACAACTGCAGCTCCACTCCATGCCGGGCAATCATTTCGTCATAAATTACTTTTAGACATTCAGTATCTATTGAAGCCCAGTCATTTAAACCTTCTGATATATGATCCTGACACTCGTTACTCTTGTTGAATACCTCCTCGGCAATACCCCGGGCTATTATTTTTTCGCCATCCGAAAAGGGTGTCCAAAACGGCAGCAACCCATTGGTGCCCATTCCGCCAAGAGCACCGGTAGATTCTATAAGAAGAGTTTTTGCACCTTCTCTTGCAGCGGCAACCGCGGCTGCACAACCGGCAGGCCCGCCGCCTGCAACAATAACATCCCAGCTGTTATCAACAGCATTTTTACTTGTACTCATTTAATATCCCTCGTGAACTTCCCTTATGCAATATGGAACAACCGGGAAGGGGTATCGATAAACATCCAGTGCATAATCTCTTTTGCCCTGTCTGTATCCATTACACCCTTTTCAACCACAATCGAAAGAGCCCTGGAAACATTCTCTCTGGCCATGGCCGCGTGGCCGTAAACACCGTCAACAAAAAAGTAGTCCCCACCAAAGGCACTTATCTTGTTAGCAGGGACCAGATCAAGCCATTCAACAAGGGCATTAACCGATGCCTCCGGTGAAATGATATGGGCCCAGGCCATATCGATAAATACATTGGGAAAGTTCTTTGCCATAACCCCCAGGGATTTCTCATAGGGATAACCTATATGAAAGATATCAAACTTTACTCCGGGATACTCAAGGAAAAGATTTATCATGTTTTCGGGATTGGAGTTTTGAATCAGATTTCCGTTTCCTTCCTGCAGTCCGGTATGAAACTGATACGTAAGTTCCCTTTCTTCCGCCAGTTTAAGGATATGGTGCATCATGTGGTCCTGAAACTCTTTCGGCAGCACAGTGCGGGTAGTATGCACACTCCGCGGGTGGGTGCCGTTAAGAAGATCACAGAATTGCTGATCTGCTATATGGACGGGTACTTTTTCATACCTCAATGGCCGTTCATAAGCAAGGCCCGATTTTAAGGCGACAATTCCGAATTTCTTTATTGCCTCATCAAGATGATACTCTGCAACTGCTTTCCAGTCTTCGATAGAGTGTATCGAAATACCCGCTTCATCTCCCTTCCTGCGAATTGCCTGCATGGAATCTGGATTTATGAACCAGTCCATCCTGTATACAGGGCGGTAGTACGCCCGGTCCGGGGTTACCGTCATTTCTTCGACAACCGTATCCAGAACCGAAACAGTTATTTTACTTTTCTCTTTCAGAACAAAATTGTAATGGCTTCTGCTGCCATCTGCACTTGCCTTCCGGGCAGAATTGAATTTTTCATTCAGTTCCTCAATACGTTCGGTTCTGACACCATCTACCCCATACAAATCCCTGGCCGCCCTGTCCAGGGAGCGTGCATAACCGGTATTACGCGCAGCATGCCAGTAGGGTTCGGCAAGTTTCCAGCGCTCCATAAAGCTCAATGATGATTCCGGATTCCTTACCCGGTCCAGATCTGCAGGAGAAAGTCCCGCAGATACCAGATCACATGAAAAGTAGAGCTGGAGCCAGTCGGAAAGAATATCCCTGGCTCCTGTGTTCCACAGCTCTTCCCGCATAAGATGCTCGTGGGTATCAATAATATCAAGGCTCCATGCATACTCCAGTAATTTATCATTTGTTGTCATAATTGTCATTCCTCCTTATTCTCTACACTATTTCCATTTCATCCGCCGTTGGCAGTGGGGGGAATTCCGCTGAAGGAAGTGTCTGATACCAGTATGCTACCGATGCAATATCATCTTGCAGCTGAAGATACCGCCTATCCTTCCGCCATCCCAGGGCCTGTATTGTAACTTTTAAATCTTTTTTAAACCGCACAGGATCTGTTACATGCCATCGGTAAAGACTGAATCTGGTATTGGCCTCGTAAAGACCGTCGGGACGGACAATGTGGGGAACACCGGCATAGGCTGTTGTGTATTCCTGATACCGTTTTGCAGCCTTATCTTCAAAATTATAGGAACCACAGAAATAATCTTCTGTCCCCGTTCCGCAGATTGTCGGGTACCCGGTTGACCCGGCTACTGTTCTGCCCTCTGATAATTCGGGGTCTGTATCACCGTCAATATAGAATTTTATTTCTCCCTCTCCCCACCATCCGTTGTTGTTAACTCCCCAGGCCATATAGGTTCCGACATACTGACCCTGCCCCTTTACTCCATCAAGAATTGTGTACACATCTCCATAGGGGAGAGGATTTATACGCCTGAACTGTGCATGAAAATAAGCAGTGTTTTTCTCCACCTCATTCAGGGCATAATTGATCTGGTAGTAGACGGTTACTGCATCTCCGGAGGTGGATATATTTTCCATGGTGATTCTGATCCTCTTCCTGAAAGGGATCGGCCAGTAACAGTTAAAAGCATTCCCGGGATTAACACATACCATTAAAGAGTTCAACGGGGCAAATCTGTCATACCCGGTAAAGGCGGAAGCAAAAAAATCACCTACTGGAACCTCGACACCGGGAGTCTCCTGCCCGTCGTAATAGATACGCAGGATAGTATGCCGGTAATTTCCCGTTGGTGTCATCCATATCTGCTGAATGGACCCGGGACCTTCAATATCCGCAAGCACAAGGGTCTCTCCGGGTTCTATAACCTCATAAGGCTTTACCTTCCATCCTGTTCCCAGCTCCCGTGCCGGCCCTGTTTTATTCCCGTATTTGTCTACAGGTACCGCTGCCCTGCCTCCGCCGGCCTTGCTCCCTGTTTTATTCTCCGGACTGATTGACCGTGTTTCCGCGTCTGAAAGCAGGTGCATCGTTTCAGTACTGCAGTTAAGACCATTAAAACCCATACCTTAATCTCCATTCTTGATGATATAAGGGTATATAATATCAGAAACTGTTTCATGTCCTTTTTTATTCAAATGCAGCCTGTCTTTATCAAACAAAGCAAGGTCATCCATTTGAGAAATTGTTCTGTTCACATCAATAAGTTCAAGCCCTTTCTCCTCTGCAGTTTCCCGTATTGCAGGAGCCACATTATTTTCCATGATTCCGCTGTTCAACTTGTAATAATTATCCGGCAGGATCGGCGGAGGAGTGCACAATACAATGCGGGGTTCCGTTGCCAATTTTGCAAAAATATCTACCAGAGATACAAAGTCTTTCTTAAAGTCCCTGCCATGGGCATTCCAGTTATAATCCTTGCAGTCGTTTGAACCAAGCATTATCGTAACAATATCCGGTTTGGAACTGAGAGCCTTTCTGTAAACCTCATTATATATAAAAGGATCGTCCATTGAAAAAGTAACTGTTGTATTAAATTTACCATAGTTCATGACTTTATACGAACTGCCCAGCTTTTTCTGTAGATACTCAGTATAGGGAGTATAATTGAGCTCCCCCGGCCAGCCGTCAGTATTACTATCACCGACACATGAAATCCGTATTTTTCTCACCAGCTTTTTCCCATCAAATTGATATCTCCTTTGGGGAATTGAGAGATACCACCAGGATAATACATGCAGATCCCTTTTGTTTTTGGAATCCTGATCCCTTTTTCATCCATTTCAAAAACAGAAACATTCTTTAACGTCTTCCAACCAGACCTTACGTATATTTTCTCCAGAACCGGCATACAAAAGAGCAGCCCACAGTCGTAATTCCTTTTTCCCGACTCATTCAAAGTCTTATCCATAATGATATCCAGTACCCCCTTCCCCCTGTATTCGGGGAGAACAAATACATTTTGAATACCGAAAATACTTAACATCGTATTGGACCCAACCTGAATTTCCCGTGAGATGACTGCAATATATCCAATTACATTCTCTCCTTCCATTCCAACAATACTAAACTCGGGGGCTACTCCATTCCAATATCTGGATTTCGCAAAAAAATCTTTGTTTTCAGGAAAGCTGGCACAAAGTCCTTCTTTTATCCTTCTGTCAAGTACTGTTGAAATATCAGCCTCAGCAATAACCTTAGCAATCATTTCATAACTCCATTTTTTTAACTAGCTCTTTTAATTCCACCACCCGGTTTTCCTTTCTTGAAATCTCTGCACCCCATGCCATAACATGACTTTCAACAGACTCATGTATTGATGATCTCATTAAGGAGGGATCTTCAGCAGTCAACTCTTCGTACAGCATGGAAACAAATCCCAAATCACCGCCAACATGAGAGTCGTTTCCTCCGGATTCAACTTCAATATCCCATGTCGTTATTTTGCCATACCTGTTATCATAAAAAACCAGATCATGACTGGTAATTTTTTGGGTATATGTACCGCCTTTTAATGTCCCTTTTGTTCCGCAAATTTCAATATTCCGGCCCTCATCAAAAGCAGTCATTGTAAATGTAGCCGTAATTCCATCCTCGAAGGACATAGTAACCACCTGATGATCCACCGCATTATTATCGCAATGATAAACACACCGGCCCCAGGGGCTTGTTTCAAGCCATTTACGTATTTCATCATCAGAAGCTCCGCCCTGATTTTTTTTCATACTCTCAGGATCAAATACAACTGACAGCCATGGCACTCTCTGCTCATTCATGTATAACAGAGCATTATACTGACACGATTCCGCAACAGGGCATCCATCGATACATCGAAACGGTGCGTTCGGTGGAGCATTTTGTTCGCGGAAAAATTCAAGACCCCCGAAACTGGAAACAGCCAGACATTTTTTTTGGACAAGCCAGGATAGTATATCCATATCGTGACAGCTTTTTGCCAGAATCATGGGAGATGATTTCTCTGTATCTGCCCATTTCCCCCGCACAAAAGAGTGCGCCATATGCCATGTGCCGACCCCTTCTGAGGCATTTACCGTTACTATTTCACCTATTAGTCCTGATTCA
This sequence comes from Sediminispirochaeta sp., assembly GCA_024763455.1. Taxonomy (GTDB): domain Bacteria; phylum Spirochaetota; class Spirochaetia; order B11-G9; family B11-G9; genus B11-G9. Next base: position 17,395 of record JANTFL010000015.1, read on the forward strand.
ATAACTTCCTTAACCTTATTGTAAAAAGGGGTATACCTGAGAACGTGGCACACAATAACTTTCCTGTTCAATTCCCGGGCAGTTCTATCGAGTATTAAAACTTCCTCAAGGTTATTTGATATAGGCTTTTCAAGAATAATGTCATAGCCCTTTTTCAAAGCACCCATAGCAGGATTAAAGTGGTAATCATCCTGTGTTCCGATTATCACCGCATCGGCCATCTTTTCCTGTTTAAGGAATTCATCGGCAGAATCAAAGTGTCTTATTTCTGCAGTTTTTTCATAACCGGCTATTTCATCCCGCCTTTCCTTAACAGGATCAGCCAGTGCTGTAATTTTAAATTTCTCACCTGCTATTTGTTTAACCAGGTTTGCATAAACAGTAGTCCTGTTTCCGCAGCCTATAGCTGCAAGTTTGATTGTCCGCATTGCATTACCTACCCTTTTATGGCCCCTGAAAGTGATGACCTTACAAAAAGATCCTGGAAAATCATATACAAGATTAAAACCGGTATTATTGATATGCTTAGCCCTGCAAATATTGCCTGATAGTTAGTGGTGTACGTCCCCTGCAAAGAATTAACCATGGGAATAAGTGTGTATTTTTCTGGTTTTAAAAATACAAGCCCCTGAAGAAGATCGTTCCAGATAACAGGAAACATAATTGCCGTAAAGGTAGCAAAAGGAACCTTGACAAGGGGTAAAAGGATATAGAGGAAATACTGCAGCCTGTTACCGCCATCTATCTGAACTGAATCTTTCAGTGTACCGGGGATTGTAGAAATATATGCAGTAAACAGCATAACAGGGACTGCCCCGCCCTTAATAAATTGGAGAAACAGTGCAATATATGAGTTTGATAATCCTAAATTTTTCCCAAGAATAATATAGACAGGTATGATAATTACCACCGGTGAAATTATCATCTGCAGCATATACAACGCATAGATCCAGCTGTGCCATTTCTTCCTAAACCCGGCAAGGACCGATGCTGTCATAACAGAAAGAAGCCCACCTACTACAATGCTTGATACCGCCAGAATAACGGTCATTATAACAGAGTTGATAAATCTCTTATCATTAAGGAGAGCAATCCATCCATTATATCTCAGGTAGGACCTGAAATATTTTTTTATCTTATCAGGATTGATATTTTTTTCTTTGGAAATTTCGCTCCAGGTTGCATTTGGATTAATGTAGCCTGTAAGCCCCAGCTCCTTTTTGGCTTTCTTTAAATCAATACTGTAGTACGTTGCCATATTGCCAAAGGTACTGTCCATATTAAATCCCTCCAGTTTTGGAGGCACAAGATGAAACTGTGCAGCCTCAGTAGTCGGTACTAAAGAACGGACACCCAGGAAATAAAAAGGGACAATTGTAACTATAGAGTATATCAGGAAAAAAAATATTATGAATACTCTAAACAAATCATATCTTTTACGCTTGATGTTTTTATGCATTACTATTCTCCACTTAGTACTGTTTTTTCTTCTGAAATCTTGTGAGCAGAATACCAATAACAAGTAAAGGGATATTTACAACCATGGACATAGTTACTGCCTCTGCAAGCGTTCCTGTTTGAGCATCCCCTACTCCTGAAAATCCAAGTTTAAATATCAGAATGGAAACAAACCTTACATTCTTATTAGCCGTCAGCGCTCCCATTCCAACAGCTTCATCAAACACGCCCCATGAGCCGATAAGACAAATAACAGTTGCAATCATGATACTTGCAAACATCTGGGGAAAGTAGATATGCCACAAGCGCTGAAAATAATTAGCCCCGTCAACCCGGGAAGCATCTATTGTCTCCGGAGGAATTGAAAGAAGCCCACCCAAAAATATTGCCATGTTGAACCCGGCATACCTCCATCCTATAAAGGCAGGAAACGCCCAGGTTGAAACTGAAGGGTTTTTTATGTCAATGGCATTTTTTATGATTCCCAACTTTAACAGCAATAAATTGATACTCCCGGTATCACGGGAAAAGAGCATAGAGAGGAGCATCCCTATTCCAAGACCTGATATCATGTATGGCAGATAGATAATACTAAAAAAAGGTTTCCTATACTTGCTCTTTGTTTCGTACATTAAAAGAGCAAGGGACATTCCAAAAATAAAAACTGTTGCATAGTTCAGAACCATAAAAATTGCCGTTCTTTTTATTGCAGGAATAAAACTATTAACAAGGGGGGGGCTAAAAATGCTTACAAAGTTCTGCAGCCCCACAAAATGGACATCGTTGTCAATAAAACTGAGCTGATCAGAAAATATAATCGGAACCGCTATTATAAAGGGAAGTATTGTCAGGGAAAAATAGAGTATGATCTGGGGACTTAAAAAAGCAGCATCCCAGAGCGTATCCCGGCTTATTCCCATTTTATGATTTCTCTTCATTATGTATTACATCCTTTAATTTTTTGAAAAAAGAAGAGGAGCTAAACAGAATTCTGCCCCTCTTCTTCGAAGATTTAATCTCTATAGTAAATCGACCGCTTACTAAAAATCGTAAGCATCCTGCCAGCGCTGTTCAAGGATCTTCATAAGATCAGCGAGACTCATACTGCCTGAATAGTATTTCCCCAGAGGTTCAGCCAGGGCATTATCCATAAGGACATCCGGTTTCCCGTCAATTTTATGAGGGGCAACAATATTTACTGCCCAGGGGGAATTATCCCATGAAAGCCCTGAACCAAAAGCACCTTCAATTGCAGGTTTTATAACATTCATAAACTGTGGTGATTTGAGAGAAAAGTCTTTACTGACCGTCTTGAATGAAGGAGGTGCACCAACATACTGTGCCCGCATTTCAGCTACCTTCGGAGAATTATACCAAATAAAAGCTTTTACGATTTCAGGATATTCGGGAGTATCTTCCCACTGAGAAAGGATTCCGGCGCCTTCGGTGCCTCGCGGATATTCAGGAAGCTTTCCGTCCTTTGTTGCGGGAAGCGGAACACCTGCAAGTTTTGCAGAAGGATCAGCTGCCAGAGTTTTGTCCCAAATCCAAGGGCCATGAAGGGTAAAAATTGATTTCTTATTGATAAATCCTGCTTCAAACTCATTTTCCCATTCTCTTCCCCACCAGTTCTTGGGTAGATACCCTTTCTGGTAATATTCTTTCATCTTTTTAAAGAATGGTACCATTGGATTTTTATCCAGTTCCGTCCAGGCTATCTTGCCGGTATAGAGATCCAGCATATCTTTGGAATCTGCACCAAGAGAAAGCGAAACAATGTTAGGCAGGCAAAGTCCCCAAACCCAGGGCTCCCATCCTGTATCCAGCACATATTCCAGGCCCTCTGTTTTGTCTACATAGACTTTTAGTTTTGCAAGAAAGTTATCAACATCTTTCCAGGTTCTGATGGTTGAAGGATCCAGTCCTGCTTTAGCCATTTCATCTTTGTAAAAAAGGAAGGAATAGGGAAATGTTTGAAGAACATTAACTGAGGGTACATATCCTTTGATACCGGTATATTTTTCAAAAATCCCCTTCGGATTACCGGTTAATTGATCCCAGTACGGATAATCTATATCGAGCAAATTAGCATAGACTTTATAGTTCGATTTATCAGGCTGAGGAATGGTTCTATCCATTATTGCAGGGCCTTCATTTGCAGCCAATCGTGCCATAAAAGCAGTTTCCTGATCTTCGTTAACACTGGTGATTTTGATTGTTACATTAGGATTTTCCTCCATGTATAAATCCCAGACCTGTTTCTCCTGTTCCATGTATTCAGGTTGGACAGATATAACTTCAATAGTTACATTCTTCCCTGAGTCCTCAGAACCTTTTGTGGCTGTTTCTTTGTTTCCGTTTGCAAACAGCGAAACGGCAAGAACAATAAGTACCACCGCACTCAATGTTTTTTTAAACATCATACCTTCTCCTCTTAAGAATTATTTAGCACACATATTTTCTATGCGAGCTTAATTCATGGTACCATTGTTAAAACTACACGGAAACAAGAAATACCGATACTACTGTGCACAATCTGATACATTTTTGATTGGGGAAAAACAATTTCTTCTGTATTTCATCTCTTACTCTCATCCAAGCTGAGCTAAATATGAGTAAAGAATTACTGATTTTTCATCTCCATAAAAAATTGAAAAATATCATCATTTATTCCCGGAAGCAGCTCATGGCCATAGTCATAGTAGAGTGAATATTGTTTCTCTGAAATAATATTATTGTATGCGGCAAATTGTGTGGAAGGTGGACAGATATTGTCCAGAAGAGTAATTCCCATCAGGACTTTCCCTCTTATTCTTTTAACCAGATTCTTGACATCAATATATCCTAGGAGTGTAAAAATATCATTTTCTCTGAAATGATGAGGATCATACTGCCTAAAATAGGTTCTCAGTTCCTTGTATGCATCCAGATCCAGATCCAGATCCCATACCCTTTTGTAATCACTTAGAAATGGGAAAACAGGAGCTGCAAACTTGATCCGTGGTTCAAGAGATGCACATGCAAGGGTAAGACCGCCTCCCTGTGATCCTCCAGTTGCTCCAATACGATTTTCATCTACCTCAGGAAAATTCATAATAATTCTTGCAAGCTGTACAGTATCCATAAAAAGATAACGATACATTAAATGATCCCTGCCATCCTCCAAACCCCTTATAATATGCCCCTGCAATGTAGGTCCTGCTACATCTATAATGTCTCTAGAACGGCCGCCCTGTCCACGGCAGTCCATTGCTGCCACACAGAATCCTTCTGCTACATACTTTAATTTATCACTCCAGTCACCACTATTTCCTGTATATCCATGAAACTCCAGTATAGCAGGGAAAGGGCCTTCTCCTCCCCGGGGTTTCAGATACTTTGAATAAACCTTCACACCGCCAAACCCAGTAAAAGTCAGATCAAAACACTCTGCAAAATCAGTTTGAAAAGATGCTTTTTTCAGCTCAACATTGTACTGAAATAAATCTAACTCATGCAATGATGAATCCCAATACGCATCAATATCTTCAGGGCAAGGATTAACTCCTGTGTACTTTAACAATTTCTGCAATGGAAAATCCAACTGGGGCATTACACTTCTCCTTTTAAATTTTTACACATAAGATTAATCCTACCACAAACCAGATTATCCTTGTAAATACAATATTCTACAGATAGTACTCACTTTTCAAGTGGAATACGAATCTCCACTTTTGTTCCTTCTCCCTGTATACTATTTATTATTACAGCACCTTTGCCTGCATAAAAGTATTCGATCCTTTCTTTAATATTCATGAGCCCAATAGATTTCACCGTAGTAGTTGCAAGCTCATTTTCATCAGTGTGCATTAATTCTTCCAGCCTTTCGGAATCCATTCCTTCACCGTTATCGGAAACAATTATACTTAAATAGTCATCTGTGCTTTTTATGTAAATACGGATTATACCTGCACTTTCCAACGGACATATACCGTGAAACAGAGCATTCTCAACCAAAGGCTGGATTATAGTCCTCGGGATTTTAAAATCAAGCAGACTATTATCAACTTCCCACTGTACAGTAAACTTATCCGGATATCTGAAATGCTGAATGGTTACGTAATCGTTAATACTTTTAATTTCCTGTTTTATTGTTGCAAAAAGGGCCTCATCTCCAATTTTAATTGAGTCATGCAGAAGACTGATAAAGGATTCAACCATCTTCACAACATCACTGCTCCGTTTCTCCTTTGCCAGATAAATAACAGAATTAAGCGTATTATAGATTACATGAGGATTAATCTGGGATATTAAAAGATTTATTTCCATTTCCCTTTTGACTTTTTCATTCTCTATTGACTTATTTATGTACCACTTTAATTCCTGCACCATTTTATTAAATCCTTCTGCCAGGATTGAAATCTCATCACCACCCCCAGTGGGAAGATTAACATTTAGATCACCATTGGCAACCTTCTCCATGGTAATACTGAATCTTGATATTCTGCCTCCTATTCCAAAAGTAATAATAAGTCCTAAAATAATAGCGGTGGCAATTGCAAACAGGATAAGAAGAGCGGTAATCATATTAATATGCCTTCCTACTTTTACAATATCAGACTCAGGCTGTAATCCAACTATCAGTAAATCAGTTCCTTTAATTCCATGATAAGAAACAAAGTATTTATCCCCTTCAACTTGTACGGTGCTGTTCCCCATGATGTCTCCGGTTTTATAAAAAAGCTCCTGCCCTGGCTGAATATTAATTATTCTCGTTGAAATAGTCCTTCCCGGGGTTATATCCCGGTCGTCACTGGTAAATAGATGTATCTCCCCCTTTTCCCCAAGCTTGATCTCAGACAGTACCTTGTCAAGATAACCATCATCGATATCCATAACCATTACTCCGATTGTTTCATCGATAAAATTGTCCAACAATAGTTTCTTTACACTTCCTGTAAGTGCCATTGCGTAATTATTTTCATAATTTCCTTTATCCAGTTCAGAATGAAAGCCGTAAAACTCAAGTTTAGCGCTTCTTTTAAAACCTCTTATAAACCACTGAGCATTTTTTATCTTGCTAAAATCATAATTTTGCGAGTATCCTCCCAAACCGAGACTTGTATCTGAATCATTTGTGAAAATCCTTATTTTGGAAATAAAGGTACTTGAAAAGGCCTGGTTCGTAAGATATTTATTGGCTTTATTTTTAAGATATTTTTTTCTGTCCAGGGACAAAGAATTATTTTCTTCGGCCCTATAGCTGAAGTAGTCCTGAATTTCCCTATTTAATAGAACCCTTAGGTATTCAGCTTTGGTGTTGGAAAAGATCTTTTCCAACAGTTTTGCGGACAGTTCAACCGTTGTATTTGTTGAAAACACTACATTCTCTTTCAATGCATTATAAGTCAGCTTCTGGGAAATAAACCCCAGGAGGAAAATGGGAAGGATCATTACCAAAAAGGAAGCAATTAATTTTAACCTAATCCCTAAATGCCTGAAGTCACTTTTCATTTATACCCCTGTAATAATCCCCAGGACTTTTACCCGTGTATTTCCTGAAAGCCCTGCTGAAATACTGGCTTGTATTGTATCCCACCTTCTCCGCTATCTCAAATATTTTATATTCTTCGGTTTTTAAAAGGCGTATTGCTTTTTCCATCCGCAGTTCTGTAAGATAGTTAACAATGGTTGAACCTGTTTCAGATTTAAATATTTTTCTTAAGTAAACTTCACTGATATTCAATGTATTTGCAACATCCTCTATCGCCCAGTCTTCCATGTAGTGTTTATGTATATAATCCAATGCCTGCTCTACCTTATGGGAGTATTTCCTCTCTTTTTTTCCCACTGCCTTTTCAATGGAGTAACTAAAGACCTCCTTGAACAAGAGCCTAACCTCGTTTAGATCATATAATTCACCAGGATTTGATTGCAGGACTTCTTCTAAAACAAGATCCTTTAATACCGGCAGATAATTCTTCAAAAGAAAGTTATTAAGAATTTCCGTAAGTTTGGCACATACCTTATGGGCAAGAACCGGATCCCACGGAGTTTTTCCAATTTCGGTAAAAACGGTATCCAGATATAATTCAACTCCACCGCCGTCAAATTCAGACAGCAGCTTTTCCAGCTGATTTAAACCATCTTCATCAAAATTATTTTTTATCTCTTCTAGTTCTGTAAGCAGATCAGGCGAAAGGATTCTACCTCTTCCCAAAAAGACACTGTATTCAAAAACCCTTTTTACCGAAACATAAATACCTGCAATTTTATTTACATCATTTTTTACTGCAACAGGACAAACGGATGTAGTCTCATTAAAAGGATCCAGCTGTACTTGAACCTGTTCAAACAGCTTTGCTACAATTTTATCTATTTCCCCCGGTGTTATACCACTTTCAAGATACACAGCAACTGCTGTCTCAATACTTCCAAGTCCGAAAATATCCATTGCGGTTCCTAACTTGGCTTTCTTTATAACATCAGTCAGACTCTTAAAATCCCGTTTCTGTTTTAACCCGAAATCTTCATAAAGTTTATACGGAGTATCTAACTTAAAAAATAAAAAAAGTATTTTCCCGATTTCAAAATCTATAAATCTATTGAAAATCTTTTTTACAAGTACTTCCCTGGAAATGGTATTATCTAACAGCGAACGCAGCTGCCGAAGTCTTATTATTTCCTCTTTTTTCTCATCTTCGGCCAGCTCTTCTCGTAAACGGTTCAATTCTGAAAGTAGTGTTTTTTCATTCAATTCATGCTTAACAAGATAATTTGATATACCAACTTCGATGGCCCTTTTTGCGTAGTGGAAATCCTTGTACGAGGTAAGAATAACAATTCTTACCGGAATATCCAGTGCAAGAATCTCTCTGCTTAATTCAAGCCCGTTCATAACAGGCATTTTTATATCTACCAGAACTATCCGGGGTTTCAACTTTTTAAAAGATTCGAGGGCCCTTCGGGGGTTAGTCTCGGAAGCAGCTATTTTGAAACCTTCCTCTTCCCAGTTGATTAATTTTTTGAGATTGTTTAATGCCATTATTTCATCATCAACCAGCATTACTTTCAAAGGCAGCTGCATTTGAACTCCTTGTTCCTTAACCTTAAAAACCTGCCAATAGATAATAGCATTAAATCACAGCGATACAAATGGGTAAAATACGATACTTTTGTGTATTAAACGATACTTCCAGCCAGATTTTAAAAGAGACTGCTTTTAACAAAAAGCAGTCTCCTGTTACATTATTCCTGTTAAACTAACCCTTATGGTAGTAGACTTCCCAGCCCATGTACTTTTCAAAGGCTTCTGCAAGGACATCCCCCACATGGCCGCGGTTCATGGCAACATGGTGTTCAAATCCGTTTTCACACATGTAGTTCATAAGTTTCTGCAGGCCGTTGATACGGCACACTGCAACACCGCCCATGGTATCAACAGGATCATCGGTAAACTCACCTTCTCCGACATAGGCCTTTATTGTTCCCATTACTTCATCTGTGGATATTCTAGTATAGGTCATGGGGCCGCCTTTCACCTGCCCTTTCAAGGCTCCAAAGCACCTGTCTTTCCCAAGACTTGCTCCAAGGATATCGAGGTTACCTATTTCGAAGTCTCCCCCGAAAAAGCCTTTCGGGAAGTTGGAACAATGGGTATTAATACACATTTCCCTGTCGTTATCAAAGTTGTTGTTCCAGTCAAGAAAACCTGAAGGCTTGTCAGTTGCAAGCTTCAACGCCAGCATGGAGATTGCACCCATTACATCAGCCTCACAGGCAGAAGGTTTGCCCTTTTCTCCCATCATACTCATGGTTAAACAGGTCGCACATCCGTAATTTTTCTGAATGGAATCCCAGCATTGAATGGCACTGGCATCCACGCCTTTCTCATCTACCCACTTCTCCACAGCAAGAGAGAGTCTGGCAGAAAGATCTACATGCTCCGAAGGAGTTCCTTCAACAACTTTTCCGTACTCATTTATTTCGTTACGTTTATCATCTACAGAATTAGTCTTATCCCAATTCTGTGCGGAAAAAATTATTTCAGAAAGATCAACTGTAGCCACGTCTATTCCTGAATCCTGAAGCAGCTTTTCGGAATATCTTACTGTTTTGAAAGCATCCGGTCTCTGGCCGATAGCTCCTATTTTTGCACCCTTAAGCCCGGACACAACCCTGCACAACCGGCTGAACCGATCAAGATCTTTTTCAAACTCCGGGCTGTCTATGTCACAGGTATGAAGTGTTGTATTCGTAAAGGGTATATTTCTCTGATACAGGTTATTGCATACCGAAAGTTTTCCGCAAAAAGCATCTCTCCGCCGGGGCATATCCATTTCAGTGGTTTTATCGTCCCAGGCATGAACAAGAACCGGCAGATCCAGAGATGTCTTTTCCAGGGTTTCCACTATCCCTACCTCGTCTCCAAAATTAGGCAGGGTTACAATAAATCCCTGGAGCTCCTTTCTATGCTCTATGAAGAAATCTGCATAAAGCTGAGCATCTTCGGAAGTTTCCACTGCACCATAGGGGGTTGCATTTTCCTCCGGAATAAGAACATTAAATCCGCTGTTTTCCAACTTTGCAATAATATCCTTACGCCCCTGCTCTGCAAGACTTGCAGGGAAAAAACCCCTTGTACCTACTATTAGTCCTATTGTTGTTTTTTTCATTTGATTTTTTCTCCTTCTGGATATATTTTTTCAGGACTTTTACGCCCTTTTGGTCTTTGGATCAACTCAATGGTTGTTCCGATATACTTCTCCGTATCAAGATATGCATAGTGACCATCATCATCGGGACCGAATCCGGCTCCGTCCATTACCATGGGGATCCCCGCCGATTCAGCCTGAGCTATGGCACTTTTCATATCTTCCACCAGAACCCCTAAATGCTGAATACCGTAACCATGTTCTTTAATAAAATCTGTATAAACGGTATCCCCTTTTATCTGCTCTATAAGCTCGATACGCATTTTGCCGAAATAGGATAATGCTACCCTCATGGCATAGTCGGTGGGCTTTCCATTCCTGGTCATTCTGGGAACAAAGGGCTTCTGGTAAGTATAGAAATGCCAGGGCCCTATTCCAAATATTTTGTAATAGTTCTCCACCGTCAGATCGAGGTCCTCAACTACAAAAGCAATCTGTGCAACACCGTTATTCAGGAACGGAAGCTTTTCTTTCAGTTCCTCGGTAAACTTTATCATGGTATAAAAACCCCCTTAAGTACCTTTCCCTCCAGGGCAAGCTTTGCCCCTTTCTCAAAGTCTTTTAGTGGGAAAATGTGGGAAACAAGTTTTTCCTTTGAAATAACACCTTCCGTCAGGAGCTGAAGAGCAGTTCTATTGTGTTTTGGAGCAAAGGTAGTTGTCCCTATTATGTGCAGTCCCCGGTAATGAACAATATTCATATCTACTCCGGGCTTGGAGTTATCCTTGGGCATACCCCCGAACTGAATAACCCTTCCCCCCTTCCGGGCCATTTCAACAGCCTGCACAGCTGCCTGGGGCGCAGGTGCCGCAGCTATAACCACATGAGCACCTTTACCGCCGGTAAGTTTCATTACTTCCGCTACAGGATCACACTCCGCGCCGTTTATAAGGGCATCGGGTTCAAAGGCTTCGGCAAGCTTTAATCTGTCCGCTGAAATATCAACAACAAAAATTTTCCGTGCACCTCTGGCCTTTGCCAAACTTATATGAATGCAGCCTATTGGACCGGTACCTATAATAACAACAGTCTCCCCAAGTTTAATATCCGCCTTTTCCTGTGCATTAACACAGGAAGAAACAGGTTCTGCCAATGCGGCAAGAACGGGGTCCCCTCCTTCGGGAACCTTCTGGATATTCCCAAGCCTGACACTCTCCTCCGGTATGGCGATATACTCTGCAAATCCGCCGGGCCAGTGCTGCCCTATCTCCTTCTGATTTTCACAAAGCTCATACTCCCCATCCTGACAGAACTCACATGCACCGCAGTAAGCAAGCGGCCCTACTGCAAGGACATCTCCTGTTTTTAGATTTCCGGAATATTCCTGTCCTGTCTTAACAATTTCGCCGCTTATTTCATGCCCTATGGTCCAGGGAAAGGTCACCCTTCTGTGCCCCATTCTTAAAGTTCTAAGATCGGAACCGCAGAGACCGCAGGCTAATACCTTTAACAGCAGCCCTCCTGCGGAGACCTTGGGAACAGGAACAGTTTCCACACTAAAATCCATAGGTGCCCGGACGATAACAGCTTTCATCGTATCTTTCATACTACTTTCCATCTCCTATTAAAGAGTCCTGGAGTTCCCGGAGTTTGTAGACGAATGATCCTCTGTTTAAGGCAACCTTGTCTTTTGTAATGACATCTCCTTTTTTTATTGGAGAGATCACTTTACCACCCTGCCCTATTCCAATCGGTACAGCTCCGGCAGCACTGGAATCAGCGTAAGTCATTATGTGTCCATGCCAGTCAGTACCGCCTATTCCGCCCAGTATTTCTCCCGGTTTCATATCTCTTTTTGCCTTGCAGACAACTTCCGAATGCATTGTTTCTGCAGTTACTGTTACCTCGTTTAGAAGCACAGCCTCTGCAATTGACTGGGGAGTTTCTATGTCACACAGGTGATAGGGCCTGAAATGGAGATAGTAAGGGCCGTCCTCTTTTGTTATGAACTTCATATCTTTTTGGATTCTTTCATCCTCTGAATAGACAATTGCAAATACCCCAGGGGCAATGGCTCCGGTTGAAAAATCAACCCTCCCTTTCCCTGAAAAAATACCGCCGTCAGCTTTTGGTATAAACACTTTGGAAAGATCTTCCAGTTCAACCTTGGGACCGTGCATTCCCGCAACATCCGGGACAAGACCGGTTGCATTTGAAACTGCTGCCATTTCAACCATGGTTTTTGTACCATCCTTAAAGGAGGCAAGCATCTTGGGATTCATATCCTTGGACTCCGCCTCTTCCCTGCAGCTTTCAACAGTGGCATAATAATCTATAACATTGTTTTTGCCCTTTCCCAGGGTGACCACTTCAAACCCCATAAGAGTTGCCTGCTCAAAAAGCATTTTGCAGACCCCGGGTTCATCCCCGGAAGCAACAGTGTACAAGCTGCCCATTTTCCGTGCCAGACTGTTAAGATAGACACCAACAGTAATATCAGCTTCTGCATTCAGCATGATTACCGGCTTTTTGTTCATAATTGACTGGTATGCAAATTTTGCTCCCACATCAGGCACCCCTGTTGCCTCTACATTTGCTTCCAGACCGTCAAGCTCAGCCATCATAAAGGGATCGGCTGTAACAACCGGTTTGTTATTATTTATTGCGTCCTCGGCTGCGGAAGGAGAGTCGGTAACAACGATATTCCCCCGCTTGTATCCCATCTGTTCCAGAGTCGATATTCCTTTCTCCGGGTCTACATCTGCTATTGCAGAAATCTTCATCCCTTTAATATTACCGATTGTGTGTGCAAGACCGGAGCCCATTTGGCCGCAGCCCACAACACCAACACTAATAGGGTTTCCATTTTCTTCCCGTTCTTTTAGTTTACTTACCAGTTCCATTACTTGCTACTCCTGTTATTATACTCTGCTCTCAAGTGAGCTAATGTTTTGTAATCTTCTTTTACGTGCTCATATAAATTTTTATATAGTTTAAAATACTCCATATACATTTCATGATTCTCACGGATCGGTTCAAGGCCCTCTATATACCGTGCCTTCTCTTTGCTTATTGAATAATCCTTGAAGACTCCCGTTGCCACTCCTGCAAGAATGGCATCTCCATAGGGAGCCCCTGTTCTATTCTCAACAAGTGCAGTGGGAATATTAAAAACATCTGTAATTATCTGCCGCCATAGTTTACTCTTTGCTCCCCCTTCGTTAAGGATCAGAGGAGGGGTAATACTCATACCGGACTTTTTTAAGATCTGGTATGAATCGTAAAGTGCGTAGGCAACCGCTTCCATCATGGCCCGTACAATATGGCCCCTGGTATGGTTAAGGGACAACCCGAAAAGCGTCCCTCTGGCCTGTACATCCCATATCGGGGTCCGCTCTCCCATCAGGTAGGGAAGCATAACCAGCCCTTCGGAACCCGGAGGGACGGCCTCGGCCTCTTTGTTAATAATATCGTAGGTATCTATTCCCGTTTCTTTCTCCGATTCTTTTTCTGCCTTATAGAAGTTGTCCCGCATATAGCGTATCAGCTGCCCGCCGGTAGTTGTTGTCGGAACGGTGATAAAATCCCGGTTTGATTTAGTTGTATAGGCAAAGTTTATCATTGATGGATCAAAATATGACCCGTCGTGTACAATCCCGAAATTTCCCGCAGTTCCAAGATTCATCTGACACGCACCTGCTTCAATGGCACCGGCACCTACCCATCCGGCATTGCAGTCCACCTGTCCTGCAGCTACCGGGGTCCCTGCTTCAAGGCTCGTCTGTGCTGCAGCAGAGGAAGTAATTTCCCCAATAATATCCTCACTTGCGTAAAGATCAGGGAAAATACTTTCCGGCAGCGCTAGTTCCTGTATAATATCTTTTTCAAATGATCTTTTTTCCAGGTTGTAAACAACACCGTAGAATGGTGCTCCTGAATAATGGCACGTATTTTCACCGGTTAGCCGGGAAGCAATAAACCCGTCTATGGTAAGGACCTTGTGTATCCGTGAAAAGATTTCCGGTCTGTTCTCCTTTTCCCATAACAAATTAACAACTATCGGGTGGTCATCAAGCCTGTTTTTCGAAATAGCAAAAACTCTATCTTCCCCGAGTTTTTCCCGCAGATAATTCACCTGTTTAACAGCACGCCTGTCCATTAGATTGTAGGCCCTTGCCAAAGGGTTTCCGTCTTCCCCCACCATAACCATAGAGGGTAACGCTGAAGAAACCGCTATCCCCTCAATATCTGATGGATCAGACCCTGATTGTTTTAATGCTGTTTTAATAACCCTGCAGGCGACATTCCAGTACTCTTCTGCATCATGTTCCGACCATCCGGGGTGTTCTGTATATATTTTATATTCTTCAAACCCGTACCCCAGAACTTCAGCATTTTCGTTAATTATGACAGCTTTCCCGCCGCCTGTACCAAAATCAATACCAAGCAAATTCACTTCAGCTAACCTCCATCAGTTTTAAACCTGTTTCATAATCTGTAAGAAGGACATCAATCAGTCCGCTTTTTAAAGCACCCTTTATTGCTTCATACTTTCCCTTTCCCCCGGCTACAGCAACAACCCGCGGTATTTTCCTGATCTCAGATATATCAAGACCGATTATCCTGTTGTTTATTTCGTGGGATACAAATTTGCCGTTTCCGTCAAAAAACCGGAGAGATATATCCCCCACAGCTCCTGCATTTTTTATACCACTCAGTGTTCTTGAGGGAATTATTCTGCCCCGGCTCATTAGAATGGAATCGGAAGAATCGGTGCCGATACCAACAAACGCCATATCTGTGGAGGCAGCCATCTCAAGAGTTTCTTTTATGTAGGGATCGGTCAGCAGCCCGTTTTTTACTTCAGAAGAGGAAACAACCCCGGGGGCAGAGAGGATTCTCCCTTTTCCACCGGTTTTTTCAGCCAAGCGGCGGACCAGATCAGAGCTGTGCTCATGTGCTTCAGGGGAACCAAGCCCTCCGAGCATCTGAACAATTTTTAATTCGGGCAAATCCATATCCGGCATGCTTTCCACAAAGGAGGAGAGAGAGCTCCCCCAGGTAAGGGAGACAGAATCCGCACCGGGCAGAACCCTTTGGGCATATTCAGATGCAGTCATTCCAAGTTTTCTCAGCTGTTCTTCTTTGTCTCCTGGAACAGAAGGAGAGAGGACTACCTCCAGAAGGCCCCATTTTTTTGCCAGATTCTTCTCGTCTTCCGAATAACTCTGCTTCGGTTTATTAAGGCTTATTTCAACGATCCCCCGGACTTTTGCCTGCTGCAGAGTCCTCGAAACCTTAACCCGGGAGATACCCAGCTGCCGGGCTATCTGCTGCTGGGTTAAATTCTCCTCGAAATAGAGAGCTGCAACTTTGTATATAAGGTCTTCTTCCCTCATGGTTTCTCCTGAGTTTCTTGCCCTTTTGTGCATTTGTTCAGTAGTGTACATTTGTACAATAATACAAAAAAACAACCCTGTCAATCAAAAATCATTTAATTTTTTAGGTTGTAACGCTGCCCTACGGTAGAAAGATCAGATAAGTTTTTTTAATTCCAGCTCCAAGTTTACTTCCGGTGTGAAATGGATCCCCCTAATCCCAATTTTCCCGGCGGCTTCAATATTTTCCTTCATGTCATCAATAAAGACAGTCTCCCCTGGATTCAGGCTGTATTTTGATAACAATATTTCATAAATTCTTCTATCCGGCTTGTTATATTTTACCTCCCAGGAGATAACTGCACCATCAAAAGTATTCATAAAGGAGAACCTTTTTTTCAGAATCCCATAACCGTATTTGTGGAAATTTGAAAGAAGATAAATTTTATACCCCATTTGCTGATATTTTACAGCCGTATCTACAGTATTCGCTACGGGATAAAAGTAATAGGGGGCTTCCTTAAAGAACCTTTTTATATCGTCAGCATATTTATCATTACCTAAGATGGATTTTTCTATCCCTTCGTCAAGGGACAGCAGCCCTTGATCCATATCAAGCCATATCCTGCCGCCTACTATTTCTGAAAGAGGGTGATTACCAAAATCATCCCTTTCACACAATGTCCGGAATATCTCCGCAGGCTCCTACTTAACAAGTACATTCCCGATATCAAATACAATATTTTTTACAGCCATTGTTATTCCAACTTTTAATCAGGATGCCTACATTAATACCAGTATCACCCCATTGATTCAATACAGTTTATCTATTCGGCATAGAAGTTCTGCACCAAAATCCGATTGGCAAAAGACACAAATTGATTTAAAGTATACTAAAGACCATCAAATCCATGAGGTTTTTGTGAAATATCTTTTTATTCTGTTTGGGGTTTTATCGCTTCTATTTGCCTCTTGCCGAACTGTCCCTGTTGCTCCAGTACCGGCACCTCCCCCGGCTACATACCCACAAAGTGCACTCCCCCAGACTTCTCCGTCAGAAACTGAATCAACA
>JANTFL010000016.1 GCA_024763455.1 Sediminispirochaeta sp.
TCGCAGGAAAGACCAAGCTGATTGTATACATCCGGTTCTTCTGCGCCCTTCCGGACAGCTTCCTCCAGGGAGTATATGGAATCCAGATACCTGCCTGCTTTATAGTAAATTACCCCCAGATTATACAAAAGCAGAGGGTCAGCAGGATAATCTTTCAGGCATTTCTTTACTATCTTCAACGCTTTTTTGTAGTCCCCCTGCCGCATAAATCGGTCAGCTTGTTCTATTCTTTTTTCCAGATCTTTCATAAGTTCATTTTAAAAGGTAATACTGTAATTGAAAACCCCGGTCCATACGTGTAAAATAGCCGTTACTATGAAATACTCTCTTTTCATTCAGTTCATTGCGCTTGCCCTGCTTCTATCCGGATGCATACAGAGCAGGAGTACAGAACCAATTGCCGACGATTCCTTTTTTATCAGCAGGAATCACTCTGCCGCTGCAGCAGAAGAGGAACCCTATCAATGCGTCAGACTGAGAAGGGGAGATATCATTGAGCTTGACGGAGAGGTACTGGCGGAGGATTCCCCGTCCGGTAAGATTATAGTACTTAAAACTGCGGCAGGAAGATCTTTTATCCTGGATAAAATCAACGCTGCTGCAGCCGGTTCTTTGCTGAATAAAAAAATCCATGTAAAAGGAAAAGTCCTCTTCGAAGGGAATAATGAGCAACTTCCCATCCTGTCAGTAATTGAGGCGAAATAAGAGGCGCTACCGGCGGGAGACAAGAAGCAGAGCAATCTCATTAAAAGTAGCTGTAGTATAATCAGGAGTAATATCTCCGGGATCCTTCCCTCCTGGATTGAACCAGCAGGTATCAATTCCTGCGTTTATCCCCCCCTGTATATCCGAACTCAGGGAATCTCCAATCATCAGGATACCTTCAGTACTCTCCAACCCCATCCGCTGCATGAGTATTTCAAAAATCCTTTTATCCGGTTTTGCAACTCCCTCGGTATCGGAGATGGCAATTTGCTCAAAGTACTTCCCTATTCCCGAAATACTCAATCTCGACTGCTGAACCCCGGTTATCCCATTAGTCAAAGCTGCAAGCCGTATTGCACCGTTCAGGGATTCAAGCAGGGCAACTGCTCCTGAAAGGAGATACCCCCCCTCTGCCAGATACCCAAGATAGAGGGAACTGAACTCTTCCGGATCCCCATGTATATGGTAATGGGAAAAGAGCTGCCGGAACCTTTCCACCCGTAAAAATTCATTGGTTATCTCCCCCTTCTCGTATTTCTCCCATAGAACGGTGTTAATACCATGATAAACCGGTATTATATCGGGGGGAAAACTATCTTGAAAAAGTTTTCTGAAGGCTGAGGAAAGAGCGTTCGCTTCTGATTTTTTATAATCCAGAAGGGTCCCGTCGAGGTCAAAAAAAGCTGTGTGATATTTCATGGCTTATACTATACCGTATTTACATAAAAACTCTATAAAGAATTCATATTTTGTTCATATTTAGCTTCTATATTCTGAGCATAACAATTTTTAAAAGGAGAAAAGAGATGAAAAAAACAAATTTAACAATTTTAGCCTTATTAGTCCTTATGACAATGACAGTTGCAGCGAACGGAGTGAAGGAAAATCCCTCAACTGACACCTGGGCACCGGGACAGGGATACAGAATGACTCAGAACGGCACACAGAGTGTTACCCCACCCTATGAAACAGGAGACGAGCTGACTCTTACAGGAACCTTGAAGATTTCCGAAAACAACGAGATTGAACTTGTTACCAAAGAAGGAACATTTGATCTCATGTATCCCCGATACAACACACCGGATGTTGATGTAAAAGAAGGACAGGAAGTTACCGTTAAGGGTTACGAGGTTCCTGCCTACAGATGGAACAGCGAAGAAGATACTAAACACCTTCATGTTGTTGAAGCAACTGTAGACGGAAAAACATATACCTTTGAAAACTCCTATCAAATGGGACCCGGCAGCAGAACAGCAGGCCGTATGGGCGGAAGAATGGACGGCCAGAGGGGTGGTAGAACAGGAGACTGGCATAACAATACTATGCCGAGAGGCGGAGCACGCTGGTAAATATTCCTTTCAGATAATCCAAAGTTTTAGAGGGAGCTGTTTGATACAGTTCCCTTTTTCTATTATGACATCTGCTATGTTCCATGGTATACTGCATTGTAAGGTGGCTTATGAAACTATCAGATATTATTGAAAGCATTGACGGCATCCTGCTTAACGATGCGGCGGATACAAACACGGAGTATACTTCAGCGTACAGTGCTGACCTCTTAAGTGATGTGCTTGCCCTGACTAAGGGCCATACACTGTTAATTACCGGAACTGTCTCACTTCAGGTTATCAGAGTGGCAGAAATTCTCGGAATAACGGCAATAATATTTATCAGGGGGAAAATGCCGCCCCCGGAGGTTATAGAAGCCGCAAAGGCCAAACTTTCTATACCGCTGATTTTTACAAGGAAAACCATGTTTGAAACCAGCGGTCTTCTGTATTCAAAGGGTATTAGACCCTGCGAAAACGTACCGGCAGATGAGGTGTAGTATGAAATTGGACGTAATTGCTGAAAAATTAAGCTGGAAACTTCTGACAAAAGTTTCTTTAGGTGAGATCGATATTGAAACAGGATATTCCGGGGATCTGTTAAGCGATGTACTTGCCAACGCCGAACCCGGCTCCCTGTGGATTACAATCCAGAAGCACAAAAACATCCTGGGGGTTGCGGCGGCAAAGGATATTTCCGCCATTGTCATAACCGGAGGGATTATTCCCGATGATGAACTCGTAGAAACAGCAGAAAAAAGAGACCTTGCAGTATTCACAACAGAGGAAACTGCCTTTCTTACCTCAGGGAAAGTATACAGACTGATGGAAGAAAATGGTGTTTAAAACCGATTTACACATACATTCCACTCTCTCTCCCTGCGGGAGTCTTGAATCAAGCCCGGAAAAGATTGTTGCCGAGGCTGCCCGGAAGGAACTGGATATTATTGCCATCTCGGATCATAACAGTACCCGCAACCTTCCCGCTTTCAAAAAAGCAGCGGAGGGTAAAATAGTACCGCTTTTTGGGATAGAGGTTCAAACTATTTCAGAAACCCATATACTTGTTGTGTTCGAAAAACTTGATGCAGCCATGAGTTTCGGTGATCTCATATACAGAAATCTTCCGGAAATACCGAATAATCCAGATTATTTCGGGGACCAGGTAGTGGTTGACGAGAGGGAAACTATTCTCGGTTTTGAAGAACGGCTGCTGCTTCAGTCGGTGGGTATGGATGTAGAAGAGGTCTGTCTTAAAGCTCACTCTTTCGGGGGTCTGGTTTTCCCTGCCCATATTGACAGAGACAGTTTCAGCATACGTTCCCAACTTGGGTACATCCCTGATGAGTTAGACATTGACGGTGTGGAACTATCAAGAGATCTCTCTATCAGGGAAGCTAAAAAAAAATTCTCTGAGTTTTTTGCACGGTACCCGGTAATAAGGAATTCCGATGCTCACTACATACGGGATATCGGGTCGGTATTTACCTTCTTCGAGATGGAAGAACCCTCTCTTGCTGAAATGAAACAGGCACTCCTGGAGAGGAACGGCAGGAGGCATTATTTTGATGCCTGAGCTTTCACTGAACATCCTTGACCTGTGTGAAAACAGTTTTTCAGCAGGAGCATCACTGGTTAAGATTTCAATAAGGGAACTGACTTTAGAGGACAAACTCTACCTTTCGATAATAGATAATGGAAGGGGTATGGATAGAAGTACGGTAGAAAAGGTTTCCGATCCTCTCTATACAACCAAAGAGGGGAAGGAATGGGGTCTGGGAATTCCGTTTTTAAAACAGACGGCAGATCTTTGCGACGGATCTTTTACTATCTCCTCTGCCCCGGATTCAGGTACAGAGATTACCATTACAGCACGGTTATCGCATATCGACCTCCCGCCTCTTGGAGATTTGGCCAAAACCATAGAGGTGATTATTTCCGGTCATCCTGACAAAGATCTCTTGCTTGCATTACAGAGGGATTCAAATACCTATGAATTCAGTACAGGTATTATACGGAGTGAACTGGAAGGAGTAAGCCTTACCGACCCGGATGTACTCTCCTTTATAGAGAGAGATATTGAAGACGGCGTGAGAAAACTGGAGTTAAAGAAGTGAAAGAGGAAGACTGCCTGCTAAAGTTTGAGATACAGGGAGGCGAATTCCTTGATTCCGGAGAATCTTCCGCTGTAATCAAAGAGTACCTTAAGAAGATAGGGATCCCCCACCCCTTTATCCGCCGGGTGCTTATTGCTACCTATGAAGCAGAGATGAATGTTGTTGCCCATGCAGAAAAAGGGACTCTTTGCTTTACAATTGAGGGGGAAACGGTTGTTGTCAGGGTACACGACAAAGGACCGGGTATTCCTGATATTGAGCTCGCCATGCAGAAGGGGTATTCAACCGCAACCCAGGAAGTTCGGCAGATGGGATTCGGTGCAGGAATGGGGCTGCCGAATATGAAACAGAACAGTGATACCCTGGTTATCAACACCGAAGTGGGAACAGGAACAGAAGTTATTATGGAGTTTACATTATGAGTGAACACTCAATTATCATTGATGAGAATAAGTGTAACGGTTGTACAATCTGCCTCAGAGCCTGTCCGACACAGGCATTAATTGTCCGGAACGGGAAAGCAAAACTGATAAACGATAGATGTATCGATTGCGGTGAGTGCATACGCTCATGCCCGGAGAAAGCTATTAAATCAAAACGCGACAATATTGATATTATACAGAACTATAAATATAAACTCCTTGTATATTCCCCCGTCATTCTTGCCCAGTTCAAGGAGTTTCACTCATGGGAAAAGGTATTGTACCTCTTCCGGCACATGGGCTTTGATGATATCTGCGGTGTTGATACGGGGGGATACATAGCTGCTGATATAATTCGAGGATTCCTGAAAAACAAAAAAAACAGTAAAAGACCCTATATTGCTACAAACTGTCCCGCTGTCTGCCGGCTTATTCAGAGTAAGTATTCCGGACTCGTTGAGCATATACTACCCATGTACAGTATATCGGATATTGCAGGTGAGTATCTCAAACATGCATTTATCAGTACGAAAAAAGTTGATCCGGAAGATGTTGGCTTATTCTATATTTCCCCCTGCCCTGCGAAACTGATCCCGACAAACCAGGAAAAGGGCTGTCACAGTATCTTTGACGGGATTTTCAGCATGGGAGACATCTACAATACCCTGATGAAGATCATGGAAAATGAGGATTTACAGTACACGGAACAGGAGATGGTAACAACCAAGTTTGCCCTCAGATGGAGCTCTTTTGGTGATGTCGAACATAAATTTAAGGATTTCACAACCTTAAGGATTGACGGGATACGGAATGTCATCCGTTTCCTGAACAGACTGGAAAACGGCATTGTAGAAGATGTCGACTTTGTAGATATGTATGCCTGTGACAACGGCTGTGTCGGAGGAGTATTTGCAAAAGAAGACCCCCATATTGCTGAATACAGGATAAAACGCATTGCAGATGCGTTCCCGGAAAAAATCTCAAAAAAAATGTTCCCCTGTGATGTGGACTCCTGTGATATCAGAATGAAATTTGAATATAATCCCAAAATACCAGACAAAGAAGATATGAAGCTGGCAATACAAACACTAGCAGAGATTGAAGCACTCTACGAAAAACTTCCCAAACTGGACTGTGCCGCCTGCGGAAGCGCGACATGTTACAACTTTGCCGAAGATATTGTTGTAAGAAAAGATGTGACGATGGATGACTGCCCTATTCTGAAAAAATCAGCTCCGTAGGATTTCATCTCCGAAATATTGATGAATACTTTGAACCGGAAATTTCAGGGACTGCCCAAGGGGGCAGAATGACGTTTTATTCATTGTTTCTGAGAGTTTATCCATCTCATTCAGGATTAATTCTTTGTTGTCAGAAGTTTCAAGAAGCTTTACCATATCGTACAAACGGGCTGTACCAATCCTGCAGGGGACACACTTACCGCAGGATTCGTGCTTAAAGAACAGAAGAACACTCTCGAGATAATCTCTCATGTTAACGGTATTACTTAAAACAAGGATGGCTCCGCTCCCCAGCATTCCTCCATGATTGCGAACAGAATCATAGTCAAGGGGAATGTCCAGCATTGATTCATCAAAGACTGCACCGGAAGTACCTCCCAGATGAACAGCTTTTAAACTCCGCTGTTCCCTCATACCGCCGCCGTAACCGTAAATTATCTGCCGTAAGGTTGTCCCCATAGGCAGCTCTACAATCCCTGTGTACCGTACATCACCAAGAATGGTAAAGACCTTGGTTCCCGGACAGCTTTTTGTTCCAAAAGACCTGAACCATTCAGCTCCTTTTAACAGGATAGGAGCAATATTGGCGAGAGTCTCCACGTTGTTAACCACCGTGGGGGACCCTTTCAAACCATGAGTGCCGGGAAATGGCGGTTTTAATCTCGGGATACCCCTTTTCCCCTCCATTGATTCTATTAAAGAAGTTTCTTCACCGCAAACATAGGCACCTGCACCTTTTTTTATCTCGATGTCAAAGGAAAATCCGGAACCGAACAGGTTATGTCCCAACAAATTGTATTCGTACGCCTGGGATAGTGCTTTTTCCATCCGCTTAATTGAGAGATCATATTCTCCCCGAATGTAGATATACCCTTTTGCAGCACCTGTGGCATAACCTGCTATAAGCATTCCCTCTAATACCAGATGGGGATTCCCCTCCAAAATAAGTCGGTCCTTAAAGGTTCCCGGTTCTCCTTCGTCGGCGTTGCATATAATGTATTTCTGATTTCCTTCCGCCTTCCGGGTAAAATCCCACTTCAGACCTGTGGGGAATCCTGCCCCTCCACGGCCCTGTAATCCTGAATTTTTAATGATCCCGACAACTTTTTCAGGGGAAACTTTTTCCTCAAGGATTTTGCCTATTGCTTCATAACCATGTTCAGCAAAGTACTCAAAAATATTCTCCGGATCTATTACGCCGCTCAGTGAAAGGACTATTCTGTTCTGCAGTCTTACATCCTGCGGTCCAAGTTCCGAAGTTCTAAACTGCTCCTCTGGAGGTTTTACAATGAGGCGGGTAACAACCCGCCCTTTGATAAAATGTTCGTTTATTATCTCATCTATATCAGCTGTAGAAAGATTCCCGTAATGAATGTCCCCGGGATAGACACTCAGTCCTATACCGTAATCTTTTAAGCCGGATGATCCGGTTTCCAGGACTTTTACACTATTCAATAAATCAGCTGCTGCAAGTTTTCGTTTCAAAATCTCCTCAAATTCCTTGACCCCTGCAGCTACTGTTGAATCATCGATATACAAAAGAGCGTAATAGTTATAAAAGTCCATGGTACCCTTCTAAACCTTCTCCACCTGACATGCCGCTACCTTCAACTCAGGTATTTTTGCAACTGGATCGAGAGCATCATTTGTCAGTCTGTTGGCAGCTGCTTCAGCAAAGTGAAACGGAATAAATATAGACATTGGCGCAACTTTGTCCGTTATCCTGGCTTTGGTTACGATAGTACCTCTTCTCGAGGTGACCCTGATTTCATCATCCTCGTTAACCTTGATACGCTCTGCTATTTCGGGGCTTATCTCGGCATACGGACCGGATTCAAATGCATTAAGGGCGCCGACCTTTCTGGTCATTGTGCCGGTATGATAGTGAAAAAGAATCCTTCCCGTACTGAGCATGTAGGGATATTCATTGTCCGGTAGTTCAGCAGGAGGGATAAAGTCTACAGGGGAGAAATGACCCAGCCCCCTGGAGAAGGTTCCCTCATGAAGGAACAATACCCCTCTGTCCTCCTCGGCATCAGTTTTACACGGCCATTGAACCCCATCGTTCCCAAGCTTTTTAAAATGAACACCACCGTAAATCGGGGACACATCTGAAATCTCCTCCATTATTTCATCGGCGTTGGTGTAATTCATCTCGTACCCCATCCTTTTAGAGATATTCTGGATGATATCCCAGTCATCCTTTGTCCCCTCCGGCGGATCAAGAACAGGATTGATCATCTGGATTCTCCGCTCGGTGTTGGTAAAGGTTCCCCATTTCTCGTAACTGCTGAAGGAAGGCAGAATTACATCTGCAAACTTTGCAGTTTCAGTATCGAAGATATCCTGAACAACAAGGAAGTCCAGTTTCTCCATGGATTCTTCTACATGATTAAGGTTAGGATCGCTGACCATGGGATTTTCTCCCATAATATAGAGAGCTTTAACGGTTCCTTTCCCGGCTCCGTCCATAATTTCTGTTACGGAAAGCCCGACTTTATCATCGAGTTTCGCACCCCACTTGGCTTCAAACTTGGCTTTGATTTCAGGGTCATTCACCTTTTGATATCCGGGGTAAACATTGGGAAGCCCTCCAAGATCACAGGCACCCTGTACATTGTTCTGCCCCCGTAAAGGATTAACACCGGAATAGAGTTTCCCAACATTTCCGGTAAGCATTGCAAGGTTAGCCACTGACAGAACATTGTCCGTTCCGGTAACGTGCTGGGTAATTCCCATCGAGAATACTATGGAAGCATTTTCCGCTCCGGCATATACCCTGGCAGCTTCGATAATCTGCTCTTTGGGGATACCGGAAATCTCAGAGGCTTTTTCCGGAGTATACTCTTTGACTACTTTCTCAAACTCTTCATATCCCTCGGTTCTTGATTCTATAAAGGCTTTATCGGCCAAACCCTCATTCACTATTACATTCATCATCCCGTTCAGCCAGGCTACATCTGTACCGTTTTTTTGTCTGAGCCAGAGAGTTGCGTACTTAACCAAGTCAATACGCCGTGGATCGACTACGATCAGCTTTGCTCCATGATTTATAACCGCATTCTTGATATAGGTCGAAATTACCGGATGTGTTTCAGTGGTGTTGGATCCTGTAACCAGGATGCAGTCAGCGAACTCAAACTCTTTGATGGAATTGGTCATAGCTCCGCTTCCAAAAGCCCGTGCCAATCCTGCAACAGTGCTGGCATGGCACAGCCTTGCACAATGATCAACGTTATTTGTTCCTATAACAGCCCTCATAAACTTCTGAAACACATAGTTATCCTCGTTGGTACACCGTGCAGAAGCAAGTCCGGCAACAGCATCATTGCCATAGTTATTTTTAATCTCAGTAAATTTGGATGCAACAAGATCAAGCGCCTCGTCCCAGGAAGCTTCCCGGAACTGACCGTTTTCCCTGATGAGCGGTGTGGTAAGCCGGTCATTGTTCATTTGGTACTCATACCCGAACCGCCCCTTTACACACAACCTTCCATCATTTGCAGGTCCGTCTGCACCGTTAATCTTTACAATCTCATTCCCTTTCTTCTCAACTTCAATTCTACAGCCGACACCGCAGTACGGGCAGATGGTCTCCTCCTTTGTAACCTCCCATCGCCGTGCCTTGCCGATTGAAGGTTTCGGAACAAGTGCCCCGACTGGACAGGCTTGAATACATTCACCGCAGCCGTCACAATCCGAGTCAACCCACAGTCCACCAAGATCAGTTGCCACATAGGTGTCAATTCCTCTTTCAGCGAATGAAAGAATTCCCTTCCCCTGGATCTCGTAACAGGCTTTAACACACCGTTCGCACAGGATACATTTGTTCGGATCATACAGAATAACAGGAGAAGTGGCTTCCACCGGAAGGAGATCCTTCCTGGCAGGATAGGGAAGATTATCAATGGTAACATCATACCGGTATGCAAGATCTTCCAATCCGCAGGCAGCATCCACCTCACAGGTCATACACCCAAATTTATGTTCAGAGATTAATAGTTCAGTCAGAGACTTTCTGTGATCCTCCAGTTCTTCGTCAAAGGCTGTAACGTTTAATCCCTCTGATACCTTAACCGTACAGGAAGCAGTCAGTCCCCGCATCCCCTCTATCTTTACAACGCACAACCGGCAGGCCCCGGAGGGGGAAACCTTGTCGTAGTAGCATAATCCCGGAATGTCAAACCCGGCGTCTCTGGCTGCCTGCAGCAGATTTGCTCCTTCTTCAGCCTTAACTTCTTTCCCATCTATTTTTATGGTTACCAACTTCCCCATCTATTCCTCCAGATTTTGATATTTGTTTAAAATTTCAATGATACTTTTTTCTGTCAGATTTCCGTAGACATCATCATTTATCATAACTGCCGGTGCCAATCCGCAGACACCAAGACAGCTTGAAAATTCCAGTGTAAACAAACGGTCCTCTGTCGTCTCATTTTCAGAGATATTCAAATATTCCTTGATCGTCTTATATATATTCACAGAACCTTTAATGTAGCAGGGCGGAGACTGACACAACCGTATTATGTATTTCCCCCGGGATCGTTTGGAAAACATGGAGTAGAACCCCGTAACGCCGTTTACCCTCGAAACAGGGATTTTAAGAAAATCAGCAACCTTCTTCAGCTCAGAATCTGTCAGATTATGTTCTTCGGCAGCATCCTGAATATCGTGAAGAATGTACAGCAGGTTTTCCTCTTTTGCCTCATATCCTTTAAGAATAGCTTCTGTGTTCATATTGTTATCAAACCTCATACTACTCTTTAATTATTGAATCAAAGGGACAAACATCGTAACAGGTTCCGCAGCTAATACAAACATCCTGATTTATTACGTACGGCACACCCTTCGAACCTGTTATACAATCAACAGGACAGTTTTTGGCACAGATTCCACAGCTTCTGCATGCCTCGGGAATAATCGTATAGGTTACCAGATCCGCACACACTTTTGCCCGGCATGTATGATCCTGGATATGTTCCAGGTACTCATTTTTAAAATACTTCAGTGTTGATAACACAGGGTTCGGAGCAGTCTGGCCAAGCCCGCAAAGAGAAGTCTTTTTAACCGAATAGCAGAGACTTTCCAGCTTGTCCAAATCCTCGAGCTCACCGTTCCCCTTTACTATTTTGTCCAGCATATCATAGAGCTTTACCAGCCCGACACGGCAGGGAACACACTTACCGCAGGATTCACTTTTAGTAAAATCAAGGAAGAACCTGGCAGTATTAACCATACAGGTATCTTCATCCATTACAATGACACCGCCGGAACCCATCATGGCTCCAAGCTCAATAAGCGTTTCATAATCTATGGGAGTGTCGAGATACTCCTCGGGCACGCATCCACCCGATGGACCTCCAAGCTGAACAGCCTTGAACTTCTTACCGTCCGGGACTCCGCCACCGATATCAAAAATCAGCTCCCGCAGAGTTGTTCCCATGGGAACCTCGATTAAACCGGTATTCTTTATTTTTCCTGAAAGAGCAAAAACCTTGGTCCCTTTGCTGGTTTCAGTGCCGATTGATGAAAACCATTCCCACCCATTAAGAATTATATGCCGGATGTTGGCATATGTTTCAACGTTATTTAAGAGGGTAGGCTTACCCCATAGACCTGAGATAGCAGGAAAAGGCGGTCTTGGACGAGGATTTCCACGCCCCCCTTCAATTGATGAAATCAGTGCCGTTTCCTCTCCGCAGACAAAAGCCCCGGCTCCTATTCTTATCTCGATATCAAAAGAAAATCCTGTTTCAAAGATATTCTCACCTAGAAACCCGTACTCCCGGGCCTGTTCCAAAGCATGCTCAAGACGCGTTATGGCCAAAGGATACTCTGCACGGATGTAAACGTATCCTTTGTTCGCTCCTACTGCGTAGGCAGCAATACTCATCCCTTCGATAATACAGTGAGGATCACCTTCAAGAACCGACCGGTCCATAAAAGCACCCGGATCCCCCTCATCAGCGTTGCAGACAACATATTTCTGATCATTCTCCGCATTTTTTACAAATTCCCACTTGCGTCCTGTAGGAAATCCACCGCCGCCTCTGCCTCGCAGCCCCGATTTTTTAATTGTTTCAACCACTTCATCAGGATTGGATGAGGTCAGGATCTTCCCGATTGCTGCATATCCGTTCTCGGTTATGTATTCTTCAATGTTTTCAGGATCTATCCTGCCGCAGTTGGAAAGGACAATCTTTGTCTGCTTTTTAAAAAAATCGGCATCCTCCTGCTCTTTTTCAATGATCGCCCTGGTAGTCTCAGATACCAGGATCTTTTCTTCAACAGGACGCCCTTTTATAAAATGATTCTCTACAATGTTTCCTATATCTTCCGGCTTAAGCCTCTGATAAAACACCTTATCAGGATACACCAGCATAACCGGCCCAAGTTCACACGGGCCCATGCAGCCGGTTTCTATTACCCGGACATCTTCCTCAATTCCTTTCTTTTTTAGTTCTTCGTGGATTGTATCCTTTATGTCATGTGAATGATTCGAGATGCAGGAAGCCCCGCCGCAAATAAGCACATCTAATTTTGGAACACCAGCCATACTCCCCCCTAATCTCCAAATACTACCTGATAATCTTCTACAATAACGCCGCCGACAATGTGCTCGGTTACAATTCTTTTTGCCTTTTCGGGGTTTATATTCCCATAAACAACCGGCTCTTTTTCCTCATGAACAAAGACTTCGACAACCGGCTCCTTCGAGCTGTATCCTTTTTCACCAGTCTGCATTACCACAACATCTTTAATCTTTCTGGAATTTATCTCTTCAATAAAGGTTGTTAAAACTTCCCGTGCACCTGCTGCAATACCTGAAGTCCCCATCCCTACAACGATTCTGTATTTTGCATTGTCGGAACGCTGCATCATTTCACGCTGCCCTTTTTCTCTTAATTTTCTGAGTTCTTCTAAATTCATTATGGACTCCTTACTCCTCTTTCCCTTTGTATTCTGCAAGCATTTTTTTTATCTTTTTTCTGTCTACATGCCCGTAAACTTCTTCGTTAATCATTACCGCTGGAGCAAGGCCGCAGGCACCGAAACACCGTGCAGTGTTCAGTGTAAAAAGATTATCCTCTGTAGTTTCGCCGTTACCGATGTTCAGCTCTTCCTCCAGCATGGAAAGGACTTTATCCGCTCCTCTGACATAACAGGCAGTACCAAGACACACATTAATCTCGTTTTTCCCCTTGGGAGTCGTCGAAAAGAAATTGTAAAAGGTAACAACTCCATAGACATCGCTCAAATTAACATTAAGTTCTTTGGCAACAAAGTATTGAACCTCCTTGGGGAGATACCCGAATATATCCTGTGCTTTATGAAGAACCTTTATAAGAGGCCCTTTCTTACCCTTCTCTTTTTTGATGTATTCTTTAAGCTCTCTGTATTGGGGATTATCAGGAATATGAATCTGCATTTTGCCTCCTCTATGACCGCAGGAAATCTTAAGGATTATAACATGACCCATTGGATTTTCAAATAATATATGCTACAAAACCTTATATTCTGATCATCTTATACGTTATACAAATAACGATATTTGTATATTTATTTTATTATTTAATAAATGTCAATTATATTACTATGAAAATTTGTTTAAATATCCAATACTCCCCTTAATAGTGTGAATAATTCTTGACAATAGGTAATAAAACAATTTACATTTCTTAATTTATGACTTATAATACATTCTTGTTGTTATCACTAAACAATTAGGAAAGGAAAAAAGAGAGTTAAGCAATGAATAAAGATTTTATACTAAGATTAACCAAATATAAGCGCTTGATTCACAAATTAAAAGCTCTTGGCTTTGAAAAGGTATTCTCAAACAACCTCGGGGATGCAATTGGTGTTACCCCTGCTCTGGTCCGGAAGGACTTTTCCATCCTGCACTTATCCGGAAACAAGCGGGGCGGCTACAACATTGATATGCTGGTGGAAGAATTTGACCGGATTCTCGGCGGCAGTGAGCAGCAGAATGTCATTGTTGTCGGATGCGGAAGAATTGGAACTGCCCTCATGGAGTATACCGGTTTTTCAACCGATGACCTGAACATTGTAGCTGGATTCGATCAGTTTCCTGAAAAAGTTAACAACCCTACCAAAGTTCCGGTGTACGGCATGGACAAACTTCAGGATTTCATCAGGGAAAACAATATAAAGGTCGGAGTTATTGCTGTTCCCGATGCAGAAGCTTCACGGGTTCTGGATATGATGGTAGAAGCAGGTATTAGAGGGGTATTGAATTTT
This sequence comes from Sediminispirochaeta sp., assembly GCA_024763455.1. Classification (GTDB taxonomy): domain Bacteria; phylum Spirochaetota; class Spirochaetia; order B11-G9; family B11-G9; genus B11-G9. Next base: position 14,076 of record JANTFL010000016.1, read on the forward strand.
GCTCCTGTTGAACTCAAGTGCAGCAAGTACCAGTGTGAAACATCTTGTGAAATCCAAAACGTCAATATAGCACTGGAGCTGGAACACCTGTTTTATCAAATTAGTACCCAGGACATAAACATAGACAGGGATGTTACAAACGAATAGTGAGGGTTTTTAATCTTCATAGAGTGTAAGCAGAAGGGGCAGGTGATCTGAGTAGCCTGTCCCTTTCACTTTATCCCAGTGCAGAGGAATCCCTTCCCGGGAAAGTATAAAGGGAAGCGTCACCACAGTAAAAGAGCTGTACCGAAGTCCCGATTTAGACAACAGATTATCTCCAATCAAACAATGGTCCAAAGTTTCCCAATTCCCATCATAGTAATAAGATCCTCCTTCCCCTTTCCCTCTGTATTGAAACCAGGGTTCATACAGCGCCCCGGATCCTTTCGTATCTGCATCCCCCGTCAACAGCACTAAACTATCCCCGCATTCTGTTTCGCTATATTCCGTAACAGGGAACAGTGCAGTAGTGTAGGCCTTGCCGGTCCTTAGATATTCATCGTAGTTTTCATTAAAATCACCAAGAACAACTATCTTCGCATCTGCGTCAGATTTCTGGATGCAGTCTATCCTGCTTTTGACCATCTGTGCCGATAGAATCCTCTGCCCTTCTGTTTTTAATGCTCCCCCCAGACGTGATTTCCAATGATTGTTTAAAATATAGAGGGATTCTGAACCAAGAGTCAGTTTCACCTCCAAAGCTGGCCGGAGCGTGCTGTAATCTTCGGTAAAAAGATCATGAATTAATACCGATTCAAAGGGTACCCTGCTTATAAACCCAATCTGTACCGCAGAACCGTCCTCTGCTGTTACACACAGGTCTTCATATCCCATACCCTTGAGGTAGTTTGACACAAGGTCTTCAGCAACATGAAGATTCTCCACTTCCTGTAGTGCTATAACATCCGGCCCGCCTTTGACTGAAGCTTTGATAACTTCTGAAAGATTGAGAAGCCGAAGGTGGTAGAGAAGTTCATCCCAGTCTCCTTCCGAAGGGTCGTACTCATGATACTCAGTTCCATTGTCCACCGCATCAAATATATTCTGAACATTATAGGAAAGAATGGTCAGCTCTTCTTCTGTCCTGCTTAAAAAAGGAAGAGAGCAACGGCACATAGTGAAAAATACTGATACAAGAAAAAAGGGAGTTAGTAAGTGTTTCATACTCATGAATACTTAAAAACTCCCGCTGCTGATTCAAAGTTCCCGGAACTATTTAGGAATCAAGCTCCTTTCTTTCAGTGATAACCCTGGAAATAAGACCATAGGAAAGGGCTTCAGCTGCATTCATCCAATAATCCCTGTCCGTATCTTTCTCTACCTTTGAAAGACTCTGGCCGGTTTCCTCGCTAATCAGGGTGTTGAGTTTAATCCTGAGTTTTTCAAGCTCTTTGGCATGGATCTCTATCTCAGTGGCTACTCCACGGATACCGCTTAGAGGCTGATGGATAAGGTAATGAGAGTTGGGAAGCCCAAGCCGGAACTCTTTAGGAGATGCGAGAAGAATAAGTGCTCCGGCACTTGCCACCAGCCCCATACCCACGGTGTAAACATCGGGTTTTACAAATCTCATCATATCAAAGATGGCAAACCCTGCATCTACATCACCTCCTGGAGAATCGATAAATACCTTAATCGGCTCATCACCGGCTGCTTCGAGAAGAAGAAGCTGACGGATAACCTTCTCTGCAAGCTCTTTGTTAACCTCACCGGATAGAAGGATTGTCCTTGTTTCCATCATTTTTTCGGTAAAGTCAAATGCTCCTTCTCCGTTCTTCCCTTTCTTTTCCTCTTTTTCATTATCATTCGACATATGTTCTCTCCGCTGATTTCAATATACTGTAGAGAAGAGTATACTCATTTAGAGGGGGAAAGAAAAGTATAATAATCAGCAGAGGCTTGATATAAACAGCCATTTCGGTACAATCAGGGTATGAAATCATCCTTTATATCCATTATGGGAAGACCTTCCGCGGGGAAGAGCACCCTTTTAAACAAAATCTGCGGAGAAAAAATTTCAATCATTGCTCCGACCCCTCAGACAACGAGAAACAAGATAAGAGGAATCCTCTCAGAGGAAAGGGGACAGCTTATTTTTATCGACACTCCGGGCTTTCATCTCTCCGGGAAAAAGCTGAATCTTCATCTGAAAGATGTCTCGATTTCCTCCCTTGATGAGAGCGACCTGTTTGTCTATGTAATAGATACTACCAGGGCAATCGGCACCGAAGAGAAAGAACTCCTTTCGATATTCACGTCCCTCCAGGACAAGACTGTCGTCGCCCTTAACAAGTGCGATATTTCTGGCACAAAAGCAGGGTCGTACAAACATACATTGAAAGAGATTCTACCCGGATGCAGCACTGTTGAGATATCAGCCCTTGAGGGAACCGGTATACAAGAGCTAAAAAATGTTCTTTTTTCAATGGCCCAGGAAGGGGAACAGATGTATCCCGATGATTTCTACACCGATCAGCTTCCTGAATTCCGAATTTCCGAGATTATACGGGAAAAAGCCATAAATAGTGTAAAGGAGGAGATCCCCCACTCTATATATGTGGAAGTAGCTGATCTTGAGATTTCAGAAGATGGTGAGAAAGGCTGGATACGGGCCTTTATTTTGGTTGAAAGAGAAACTCAGAAGGGGATTATTGTGGGAAAGGGGGGCACCGGTATCCGGGATATCCGCAAAGCAGCACAGAAGGAACTAAACCATATATTTCCCTATAAGGTATATCTGGATCTCCGGGTAAAGGTTAACCATAAGTGGCGTAAGAAGGATCATATCCTGAAAAAAATAATTTTCTAGCCGCTAAAAAAGTTTTTAAGATATACACCACGGCCGGTGCGGGCTGATTGATCCGCTGCAAAAGCCATGACATGGCCGAGTACCGAATTCTCCCCGGAAGAGGCTGGTTTTTCTCCGGAAAACACACGGACCCAACTTTCCATCAAGCCTGTGTCCGCCTGTGTATGACCTATAAAATCAGATTCTACATGTATTACCCGCTCTTTTTTCCGTCCCTTTACGTATACCCGTATATCACTTCCACTGCCGAATTTTCCCCGTATACTACCCCGGGTGCCGTCAATCCTCAAAGTCCGCCCTTCCTCAAAACTCAATCCCTGGAGTCTAAAGCTTGCGGTTAGTCCTGATTCAAATTTAATAATCGTTTCCTGGTGCTCCGGCTGGTCGTTATCACATTGGTAGACGCATCTCCCATAGGGGCCGGTTTCAAGAGCATTTTTAATCCCTTCAGGAGTGAGATCATCAGTTATGGCATTTGTCGGCCATTCTTTCCATACCCGGTACCGGGATAAAAAAGGGAGTATTCCTGCAAACCGGGGAAATGTGGACATAAACGAAGCTGTCAATCCTGTAACTCCCTTCGCTCTGCTCAATGCTATTTTTACCGGAATCCCTTTAAGATACGTCTTTTCTGCATTGTATAAACAGCTTTCGTATACCGGACACTCTTTACTGCATTGCTGCGGTGCACCAACGGGTGTTTTCCCTGGAATAAACACACTTCGTTCAGAGGTACTTGCTATCCATACAGGATTTGATCCTGCAAACCATTGTATCAAATCCAGATCATGACTGCTTTTTGCGAGAATAACCGGAGATGATTCAGAACTGTTTCTCCAGTTTCCTCTTACATATGAATGGGCAAAGTGGTAATAGGAAACATTTTCTGCATGGTATAAACTGTGGGCCTCACCAATTTCTCCCGAGTCAAGAATTTCTTTTATCTTTTTGAAGAACGGGCTGTATCGCAAAACATGGCAAACCGTGAGACTGCCGCCCTTCTCTTCCCCTTTCTTAGAAGCATTCAGGATAAGCGAAAGGTCCTCTTTTTTTAGAACCATGGGTTTTTCAAGAAGTACATGCATTCCTATCCCAAGGAAAGCTAAAGCCGGGCCGGTGTGAGCATCATCACCGGTTGCTATAATTACTCCTTCAGCATCAATCCTGCTGGATACAAGCTCCTTCCACCCGGGAAAACATTGGGATTCGGACAACCCATGCTCCGCTGCAATGAACGTACGCCTGGCCGCAACCGGATCCGCGACTCCTGTAATCTTAAAGTGTCCGGGATTCTTCTTTATCCACTCAGCGTATTTTTTCCCCCTGTTTCCGGCTCCGACAAGAAAAATCCTTCGGGGGCTTCCCTGCTTTCTCATTCAGTAACTCCGGAGTTCCGTTTCTTGTACAGTTACGGTTCCAAAATGATATTGCTGAGAGTGAAAGAGGAGAAATGAAACTCCTGAATATACAGTCATTATCTATACCGCTGGAAAATAGTCTGCAGTTTCTCCTTCCCCACTATCATCATAAATCCTGCCAGACGCGGACCTTTTTCTTTGCCTATTAAAACCCTGTAAACAGTGGTAAACAGATCTTTCGGTTCCAACGCTGTTTTCTCTGCTATAGCGTATATAGCTTCACCTAAGGACCGTTCGGTATGGTCATCAAAATTCCCGACTTCTTCTGACAGCAATGAGACCGCTTTTGCTTCTGCATCCGATAAGGACACGATGGGATCCTCCTCAGTCTGAAGGGAGAATCTGAAGTCCTCAGGGCTGAATTGGGTTATCCAGTTCCAGGCGCATTCCGCACGGACCCTCAGCCGCTCCTTCTGAGATTCTTTAACATCTTCAAATAGGCTGATCACTGCATCAATATCCCCCCCATGAATCTGCAAGAGGTTACAAAGGTGACGCAAAGGGACCTGATATGGCATCTCCTCAGGAACTCCGTTAACCTGGGAAAGTTCATAAATCCGGTTTTCCTTCTCCTTTTTCTTTTCATTAATCTGCTGAACACCAAAATATATCCGCTCACACTTATCATAGTCCTCGTATATTTTAAGAACATCCAGATCAAAGGAGATTGCAAACTCGGTATTTGGTCTTGTTCCTACAAAAAGGTACCTGACAATCTCGGGGGGGTAGATTTCCAGAACATCCTTCAGGCTGATTACCTCTCCGGTGGAAGAGGATATTTTCCCTCCCCTCCCCTTTATCCGTATAAAATCATACTGAAAGGATACAGGAGCTTCGCCTCCGTATACCTCCTGGACAATCTTTTTCGCTGTATCGAAGGAGCCGCCTTCTGAATGGTGGTCCTTTCCTGCAGGCTCAAAATCAACCCCCTCAGCTTTCCAGCGCATGGGCCAGTCAATCCTCCAGGGGAGCTTGACTGCCGACGTCTTTCTGAGATCTACGGTCTCTTCCCTGCCGGTATCTTCACACCGGTACGTAACTCCCCATTCACCATCCCATCCAAGAACTGTTGTGTTGTCCCTGTCGGTAAAGTTTGAAAAAACTGAAACCGGCCACCACTCTTCAGGAAGAGGCTTTGTCCTGTGTTCATTTAAAAGTTTTCTTATTGTTTCACGGTGCTCAAGAGCAGTCCGGATACCTTCAGCATACTCGGAAGCTCTGTATCTGGAAGCCTGATATATATAATCAGGATCAACTCCTACAACAGGAAGAAGATCTTCAAGCTCTTTTTCGTTAGCCTCCGCATAACTTGCATACCTTCCCCTGGTGTCAGGAACCAGAGTGATCGGTTTTCTAAGATATTCCTTTAAAAGGTCCTGTTTCGGCATATTTACCGGGACTTTTCTGAATACATCATAGTCATCCCAGGAATAGATAAACCGTGCATTCTTCCCCTTATCACGGAGAGCCCTCACCACGAGTTCTACAGAGATAATCTCTCTGAAATTCCCAATGTGCACTGTTCCCGAAGGAGTTATCCCCGATGCACATACGTAGGTCTCCTTCTCGCCCTTTTCTCTTATTATTTTATCCGCGTTTATATCCGCCCAATGTACTGATTTTTTACCCATACCTGGATTATACTGATGGTTAAGGATAAAGGGAAGAGGTACCGACATAGATTATATGAGTAAAAAACTGTCACTTTTACTGCTGCTGATAATGGCAGCGTCTTTTCTATCAGCTCTGGAAACTGGAGGAGCCTCCTGGTACGGGGGAAAGTTCCAGGGGCGTTTGACCGCCAACGGTGAGGTCTTTGATACCAACAAGTTTACAGCGGCTCACAAAACCCTCCCGTTTAATACTATTGTGGAAGTTACTAACCTTGACAACTCCAAAACTGTACTGGTCAGGATAAATGACAGAGGACCTTTTGTCGAAGGAAGGATAATAGATCTGTCCCGGGCTGCAGCGGAGAAGATCGGCCTTGTCGGCAAGGGTGTGGGGCATGTTCAGCTTAAAATTATTTCAAACGAAGAGCTTACAACCAATCCGGACGCCTCCGATCTGTCAGGGCTGCAGCCTCCCCTGGAAGAAATAATATTCCAGATAGCATCTTTTTCGGTACTGGACAATGCCGAAGCTCTGGTAAAAGAACTCAAAGAAAACGGCCTTCCGGCGGAGATAGAAAAAACTCCCGGGAATTATTACCGAGTGGTACTAAAGAATATTAAAAAAGAGGATGTGGCCCCTACCAAAGATACCCTGAAAAAGATAGGATACAGTAACATACTTATTAGAGGTTTGTAATTAGTAATCATGTTTTTTACTCATCCCCAGATCCTTTCCGGAAACACAGCAGAGAACCGGATAAAACAAATTCCAATAGGAACTGCCTTAAAAACCCTTCTTTTAGTAAAGGAGGTTAGAAAAACCGGTCTGAGACTCACCCACACCATTATTAAAGTCTTTTTTATTCCCCAATTTCTGTCCAGATTCGGGTTCAGAAAACGGAGTGTTGTTCAGATAGACCATCCCCTTGATTCAAAGATACCGTTTGCAGCCGGCCATGTACGGGACTATCTGTGTTTTACCCATATATGGATAAAATCCCTCTGTTTCCTGTACCTGGAGTTCGGGGAAAAAATAATCCCGGAATTGCTGGCCTTTATCGGGGAACTTGAAAGCTTTTATAGAGGTTCTTTTACCATATATGACCACTACCAATCCACAACCAGAAGGCCGAAATCCGGCGGAGGACTACCTTTTTTCTTAATCCGTCTTCTGGACCCCCACCTGCACTGCCTGCCGAGCCTGCACGTTATTATTGCAGCTTATACAGCCTTTACAATCAGCTCTATTCTGGATAAATATGCCGCAGAGAAAGACGGATACAAACCAGAGAAGGATCACCTTTTTACCATGGCAGTCAGAATTATAAACAGTGTTCTTTTTATAAAACAACACAGCGTGAACTGTGTCCCTGCAGGACTTTTTATGCTCCAGTGCCGGATTTCAGCAATCACATCAAAGCATTCAGGGATTCTGCTGGATACTATACTGCAGGAACCGGAAATTCCTGCAGAAAGCAGAGAAGAGATCGTCATGTATATGAAAACTCTCCTGCACAGATTCGTGGAACAGGGAGAGGATACAGATCCCTCAAACGTACTTATTGAATTTTTAGAGAATTACCCCCCGGTAAATGGGTAAATATTGACATAACAAAGGTTTTTTGTTACATATACATCCACGGGCCTATAGCTCAGTTGGTTAGAGTCCCTGACTCATAATCAGGTTGTCCTAGGTTCAAGTCCTAGTGGGCCCAAAATATAACCGTTCGCCGAAAGGTGGGCGGTTTTTTTTGTGGACAGGACCCGCCGGGATTGGATCCAAGACTCGGTGTAATCACATCTTGCTACAAAAAATCAAAAATGGTATGACAAAATCATGAAGGAATCATTAAAAAACATCAGCAGAGTCAAACCCTCCGGAACAAGCACTATTCGCCTTACACAACTCAGCCACGGATCAGGGTGCGGGTGCAAACTTTCCCCGGATGAACTCGGATCAATACTCTCTCAGGCGTTCCCTGAGGGGAAAGAGAAGGAAAACTATCCAGGCCTGGTAATCGGCAACGAAACCAAGGACGATGCGGCAGTTATCGATATAGGGACAGAGGAATTACTGGTATCCACCACCGACTTTTTTACACCGATAGTGGACGATGCCTATCAATACGGCAGGATTGCGTCAGTTAACGCCTTGTCTGATGTGTGGGCAATGGGGGGCAGGCCGATTATGGCCCTGGCCGTTCTCGGATGGCCGGTAGAAGATATTGACCCTGCAGTAGCCAGACCGATTGTTGCAGGAGCACGGGATGTATGCCGGGAGATCGGGATTCCTCTTGCCGGGGGACACAGCATAGATTCGGCAGAACCATTTTTCGGTCTTGTTGTAAACGGACTTGTAATTAAAAGCAGACTTAAAACCAACGCCGGAGCAAAGCCGGGTGATTTAGTATTCCTCACGAAGCCATTGGGGACAGGGCTTTTGACAACAGCCGAAAAGTACAGTTCCCTGAGGAAAGAAGATGAAGGACTTGCTGTACAGATAATGGGAAAGCTGAATAATGCCGGTTATGAGCTTGCCGGTATTAAGGGAGTCCATGCACTTACCGATGTTACCGGATTCGGTCTTGCCGGACATCTGTTGGAGATGTGCGATGCATCAGGTCTTGAAGCAGAGCTCCGGTGGGAATCCCTCAGGTTTCCTACAGATCTTTCCCGGTACGTTGCCATGGGAGCCCTAGCCAAGGGGCTCAAGAACAACTGGAGAAGCTATGGAGACAGGATTACCCCTGTGGAAGAACCTGTCCGTTCAATTATCTGCGATCCCCAGACAGGTGGAGGTCTTCTTATTGCAGTTGATCCGGCCTATGGTGAGGAGGTGAAAAAGGTTCTTAAAGATTTTGGGCTTTCGGAGCATTTGGAACCCATTGCAGTCCTGCACCCTTCAAAAGGGAACGGAATTACTATTAAAGTAACCGGACATGAATCGGTTCCAAAAACCCGCTCGTTTTTTGGTCTGGATGCGGATAAAGCAAACCGCCGGAATAAAACAGAAGAAAATTCTTTTGTCACGGTTAAAACGGTTGAAACAGACAGCATACCCTCCTTCAATGCTTCCTGCACCCCTCCGCAGCCATCAGATGCAAACCTGAGGGAATTATTAAAGATGATGAAATCGTTCTTTAAAGATCTTTGGAAGTACCGCAGGGAGATTAAAAAACAATCCCGTTGGATTAAGAAATTTGCCCAAAAAAACGGCTACAAAGCTAATCCGAACTGGATGATGAATGCCAACCTGCGCCTATGGCTTGTTGAATCGGAGAACGTCTTCGGGAAAAGGTACTGTCCATGTTTCGAGCCTTCCGATGACCCTGCGCTGAACAATGACATTGTCTGCCCGTGCACATTCATAGAACAGGATATTGCAGAAAAGGGTACCTGCCACTGCGGCCTCTTCGGAAAAAAAGATCTGACAAAAGCCGGATTTAAAGAAGCGGAGAAGCGTCTTATGAAGGAGTACCGTGTCAATCTTAAGGAACGGGGATCTATGGTGGATACAACAGGGATCCCCACCGACCTGTTCAGAGGGTTAAAGATCCCCGACGCCTATCATCTTGCAAAAAGAGCATTGATGCTTAGAGGAGCCCCTGTGGAAATCTATATGGAGCGTGATTTTGAGGTGTCCAACATAAAAGCGTGGGCTGCAAGCAAGGGTATACCGGTACAGTCCAGAACTGAAGGCAGCGGATTCTGCGTTACTCTTGGGAAGAAGAATTCTCTTGAATAATCTCGACTTTTACATCCAGAGATTTTTCAGGATCTTTCTGTTCTATAACAAGATTCCATACGCCGGGTTCAGGCGGAGCCAGATAAAAGGGTGATTCCTCAACAATCGTACCGTAGTAATCGTAGGTTTGCTCGTTAAGATACTTTTGATAGTTATCATCATCTGCAAAGAAAACATATGCCATCTCGTCAAGATATACAGCCACGGCATCCTGAGCTTTTAAATTTAAAGTTTTGTGTAAATGCGGTTTCATCAAGAACAGGATAGACTGCGCTGTGATTCATGTCAAGCTTGTATTATCCAGTTCATTGCCTTTGCACTGACAAGAAGAATCCCCTCCGGATCCCTTACCTCTGCCGTAAAGAACAATCGTCTGTTTTTCTGCTCTGTCAGTTCAGCTTTTACGGTAATAAACTCGTACGTTCCTTTCACAGGATTTCTGTACTTAAGGGAAAGATCCCTGGTAAAGTTTACAGGGCCTGCTATCATGCTCAAAGGGCCGATGGTATTATCCACAGCGGCAGCTATCATCCCCCCCTGCATGTTGCCGAAGGGGTTCAGGGTTTTATGAGCAACGGGGAACTTCACCTCTACCACCAAAGCATTGGGATCTATCTTCAGGAATTCAGCATTCATGGAAGTAAAACTCGGCGGAGGAACTGTAACGCCCTCCAATCCTCCGGGATAATGTTTTGTAAGGCACTTTTTGAAATATTCAACCATTTCTTTATGATTCATTGTACCTATCCCATACAGGAGTATGTTGTCTTCACATGGATCCGTTTTCCCCAATAGGTATCCACAGCTTCTATGACCGCTCCCCTAAGATTGTAAAAAATCGTTGCCCGTATATGGAAGGTATAGCCGTCAACCGTCTTGATTATATCATCCTGCATTGGTTTACGCATATCGACCTTCAAAGCCGGACCTCCGCATCCTACTCCGGATGAAAAAATAGTCACTTCTAAATCATCTGAAGCGGTTTTTGCAGCAAGCTCATCTATCATGGCTCCTGCTTCAGGTGTTACCTCAAACAAGTCTCTGCCTCCTAATCACCTACTGCATACTGTACCGGTACTTTTACAATTCTGCAATACGGGATTTGGATAAAACCATAAATTGATCAACGAGAAATCTGTCATATTCCGTAAACTGATGATACCGCATATCTGATCGTCTACAGGTAAGACCAATTGGGATTCCCAGGGTCTGCAGTGCATACTTGGCATTCATCGGATAACCGAAATCTTCAATAAGCGACGCTATGGAAAGATAGGACTGAAGCTCCTCTGCTTTTTCCGGTTCTTTTTTCCAGTTATTACAGAGCCACGAATAGAGCTGAGGATGGAAATTAGTCATGATTCCGCTGTACCCCGCATACCCGTTCCGCATGGACATGAGCAGGGTCGGTGCATTTGCATTAAACAGCTTTACCGATGACCCGGCAGTCAGTGCGCCCCGCCTCTTTATCATTTCCGGATCGCAGCAGGTGTCCTTTACAAACCCGAAACGTCCTGTTTCCACGATCCATGAGACAAGAGTATCGGAGAGAACCCTTTTGTAAGGCGTCGGGCATTCGTAAAGCCCCAAAGGAACTCCATTTGGCAGTTTTTCCAGGAGTTTACTCATATTTTTCTTCCAGACCTCATCATCCTCATAAGGAGCTGCAAACCTGTTTGTTAAAAGAACCAGAGTATCAATCCCGGTATCTGCTATCGCAGTAAGCTCCTCAACCTGAGATTCCAGGGTATCGGATATATGTCCGGAGGCAACTACCGTTATATGTTCCGGGGCATACTCCTTTACCTTACGGGCAAGATCAACGCGTTCTTGCAGTGACAACTCGAACATTGCACCTGACTGAGCTACAGCAAACAAACCAGCTACACCATTAGCCGCATACCAGTCAATCAATTTTTTAAGTCCCTTGTAATCAACTGTCAAATCCCCGTTAAAGGGGGTAATCATCGTCGGATAGACTCCATCAGGAATATTATTCATAACTATAACCTCTTTTTTTTCTCACAACAGCCCTAAAAGCCCCGGGAGGAAGAGAACAATGGGCTGAATATAGGTAACCAGAAACAGTACGATAAACAGAACAAGCAGCATAGGAAGAATCTCTTTAATCACATCCTTCAAAGGGGTACCGGAAATACCTGAGACAACAAAAAGCAGCATCCCAAAAGGAGGAGTCGATAATCCTATCATCATATTAAGGGTTATAAGGACTCCAAAGTGCACCAGGTTTATCCCCAGACTTGTTACCAGAGGGAGTACAATCGGAATAAAAACAAGGGTTATTGCCATTGTATCGATAAACATCCCCAAAATAATAAATACAACATTTATTAAAAGAAGCAGCAGATACTTGTTTGATGTAATATGGAGCAGCCAGTTTGCGACCAGATCCGGAATATGTTCAATAGCAACAATGTAACTGAAAGCGTAGGCTGAACCGACAAGAAGAGACAGTGTCCCTGTTGTCCGGACTGTGTTACGTACAACCCTGAGGAAATCCTTGAAGCCCATCGCCCGGTACACAAAGACCGAAACAAAAATTGCGTAAAAAGCAGCCAATGCCCCTGCTTCTGTAGGAGTAACAACCCCTGTATAGATCCCTCCAAGAAGAACGACAACAGAAAAAAGCGCCGGTGAAGCCTTTAAGGTTATTGCCATCAGCTGTCTGAAGTTGACCGATCCCCCGAGAGGATAATCTCTTTTGTGTGCAACCATGGCAATATATATCATAAGGGCTATGCCTATCAGGATCCCCGGAAGCATTCCGCCTATAAACAGAGCACCGATAGATGCACCGGAAAGCATGGCGTAGAAAATCATCGGAATACTTGGAGGGAAAATGGGTCCAATGGTTGCAGAAGCTGCGGTAATGGCACTGGAAAACCCTTTGTCATACCCGCTGTCATTCATGGCTTTGATCTCCATCATCCCGAGTCCAGAAGCATCCGCAAGAGCCGACCCTGTCATACCGGAAAATATAATCGATGCCACAACATTTACGTGCCCGAGTGCCCCTTTCTTTTTCCCAACAACGGCTCCTGCAAATTCAAAGATCATATCCGTAATTTTACCTGTATTCATTACCTCTGCCATAAATACAAAAAGAGGTACCGCGATCAGTACAAACTTTGAATTCATTTGATTGAGGAATTGGGCGGCAACCATGCTGATATCCGCGCCGGGGCCGCCGGCAAGAGCAAAATAAAATATAGCGGACATCATCATTCCCAGAGCTATAGGAATTCTTACTATAAAGACCGTTACAAACGAAAGCAGAAATACGATTAGAGGCCAATTCATCAGGAGCGTTTCCTTTCCTGAAAGAGAAGTTTCAGGTCTTTATACAGGTCATGGACGAGACGTCCTATCATAAATGCCATGAACACAACAAAAGGAATAAATGCAATATCCATAGGAATTTTTAAAACATTGGATTTCTTGAACCCCATAAACAGAACGTAGCTCAGTGAGGGATAAAACCCCATACCGAATGCGGTTAATAAAAGCCCGTTCCCTATAAGCCGCATCCAGAGCTGTGTCCTGGATGAAACCATGTCATAAATCAGGGTAAATCTTACATGAGAATCAGTTCTCTTTGCATAAAGCCCCCCGAGTAATGCAGTCCAGATAAAACAGATCAGCGAAAGCTCCAAGGTCCAGGTAAGGGGAGCAAGAAAATACCTGAAGAAAATCCCCAGCATAAAAACAGTAAAAAGCACTATGAATGCTGCCATTGGTGTATATAGCTCAATTATATCAAGAAAAACCTTAAAGCCCTTTTTCATGCCGCCTCCGTCTAAGAACGGCACCTTTTATCAAGGTGCCGTTTATGATATTTGAAAATAAAGTAATCCTTATTATTTTGCAGCCTGAACTTTATCATACAGATCCCAATCCCAGTCTTTGGAGATATCTTTGCTTTCTGTCATGTATGAATTTTTAGCATATGCGGCGAATGCATCAATATCAGGATCTTCTATAATTATCATACCCTGGTCTTTAAAGAAGCCAAGAATATTCGCTTCGGTATCAAGAACTTTCTTATCGCAGAAATCCTTTGCCTTGGCGACACCCTGCATTACCCAGTCCTTCTGCTGCTGGGTAAGGGATTGCCATTTTTTCTCGTTCATAGTCGGCCATACCGAATCAACGACATGATTCGTAAGAACAATGTATTTTGTTACCTCGTAGAACTTTGCATTCTTGTCTGTTGGCAGGGGGTTATCCTGTCCCTCGACAGCTCCGGTTTTTAACCCCATATACACCTCAGAAAAAGCCATGGGTGTCGGATTACCTCCAAGAGCTTTACCCAGTGCGATCCAGGAAGGACTCCCGGGGACCCTGAGTTTTACACCTTTCATATCAGCAGGACTGTGAACCGGCCCGACTTTCTCAACAAGGTTCAGTTCCCTGGTTCCAAGATAGAATGCCCCGAGAGGCCTGATTCCGACCTTATCCACAACATCCTGAAAAACTTTCTTTCCGATCTCACCGTTCAGTACTTTTGTCATATGATCATACCCCTGAAAGGTGTAGACAGCAGTAAACATTGAAAGATACGGTACAAATTCTGCAAGCCAGGGTGCAGAAGTATAAATCATATCAACAGATCCCTGTTTTATGGCAGCCTGCTCACCTTCCTGGTCGAAAAGCTGACCGGAAGGATATACATTTACCACAATGGATCCGCCTGAAAGTTTTTCAACCTCTTCTTTGAATACAGTCATAGCCTCGGTGTGTGCATCACCGGGAACACTGACAGAAGAAAAGTTTATGGTAACAGGCTCTCCTGCTTTCTGTTCCTTCTGGCCATTAGCAAAAACTCCTGCAGCTGCGACACTCACCATCAATAGAATTAATAGAGCTTTTTTCATTTAATCTCCTCCTGAAAAATAACTAATAGTGGAAGTCTACAACAACTTATGACATATGTCAACATTTACGTGTTAACGTCTTGACAAAATTACCGTTTATTTAACATAGTAAAGATGGATGAACAAAATTGAACCTCTCAAAAAAACAAAACTCTCGGATGAAGTAACCAAAGCCATTGAAAACATAATAATTGATAATGATCTCCAGCCCGGAGACAAGCTGCCTTCACAATCTGCGCTTGGGGAAAGCCTCAATGTAGGGTCCAGATCTATCCGCGAAGCGATCCGTTCTCTTGAAAGCAGAGGTCTTGTTGAAACAAAACAGGGGAAGGGTGTTTTCGTAAAAAATAGCAACATGGACTTTTTTCTGGAGATGCTTAAAACCAATCTTGTTTTTCATCTTCCCAAGGAGTTAAAAACTCTTATTGATCTGGCTAATATCCGTATGATGATTGAAACCGGCGTAATTTATAGTATTGCAGTAGACACTCCTCCCGAACTGATAAACACCTTGACTAAGCTTATCGAAAAGATGGAGGAAAAGGCTGACAGCAATGATATTGAGGCATACAACATTTTGGATGTTGAGTTTCACAAAGCTATTATCAAAGCATCCGGTAATGACATAATAATATCCATATACAACCATCTTTTTGAACTTTTAATTAAGAGTTTTCAAAAAACCGGAGGCATGAAAGGAAGTAAAGAAACCAGCAGAAAGGAGCATAGAGAAATGCTGGAGGCAATTGAGTCTTCTAATGGAGTAAAGGCACGGGATATCATGAGTAAACATATCAGTTCTACCTTGAACAAACTGGAAAGAATGCATGCGGATGAGATTTCCAATTCATAAAGCACTATGAAATCAGCCTATGTGGATCCATCACAGTTTAATCTTCCTTCAAAAACTGTCCTTATTGACAATGGGAACAGCTCTGTGACGCTCATAAAAGAGCGGAAAAGCAGAATTATTATGAAAGACGGTGAAAAAATCCTGGAGATAAAGAACAAGCTGCTTAAAAACGGTGTGTTCACCTCCTTTTATTTCAAGACTAATGCCCCCATCTGCAGCAAAACGAAGAAGTTTCTCGAAGAAAACGGCATCACACTTATCCCCTTCAGCGGACAATAAGTACCGGGCATGGAGATAGATGTAAAACCCGGTGAGTAGTGCTTCCCATCAGTAGCCCCTCAAGGTCTGTTTTCCCTTTGGTGCCCATGATGATCAGATCAATTTTCTCTATCTTTGCAGCCTCTACTATTGCCTTACCTGCCGGCTCCTCCAAGATAAGCTCGGAAAATCCCACCCCGCTCTCTTTAAGAATCTTCCTGTAGGGCTTTAAAACTTCCTCGCTGGTTTTAAGGATTTTTTCTATGGCATACTGTAGATAAGGCTCTCCTATAACCGAAGGGAATTCACGGTGACAATGGAAAAGAAGAATACGGCAATCCATCTTCCGGGCAAAGTCAATAGAATACTTCAAGGCATCCATTGAATACCCGGAATCATCAACAGGGACCATGATTTTTTTTATTTCCATAACACACCCCCTGCTTTAAAGATACGGTTTTTAGAAGAAAGAGGCAATTAATCCTTAGCAAACTGCTCCCGATAAAGACGGTAGTATTCACCCTTCTTCTGCAGAAGGGACTGATGATCTCCCTCTTCTATTATCCTGCCCCCTCCAATTACCAGGATACGGTCAGCTTTTTTAATGGTCGAGAGCCTGTGGGCAATTATTATGGAGGTACGGTTCTCCATTATCTTATCCAGGCCGGACTGAATCAGTGATTCGGAAACAGGATCAATAGAGCTTGTAGCCTCATCCATTATGAAAAGGTCGGGATCTGACAGTACTGCTCTTGCAAGGCACACCAGCTGCTTCTGACCTACAGACAGAAGCCCGCCGCCTTCACCGACTTCTGTGTCATATCCATTCTCCATACCGGTTATGAATTCATGAGCCATAGACAGTTTTGCAGCACCCTCAATCTCCTCCATATCTGCATCCAGTCTGCCGAACCGGATGTTTTCCCGGATGGTTCCGGAAAAGAGATGCGGAGTCTGCAGAACAATTCCCAATCGGGATTGAATTGATTCCAGGGTAAAATTGCGGTAATCAATGCCATTGACCAGAATTTCGCCCTCCACCGGCTCGTAAAACCGGCTTAACAGATTGACAATTGTTGATTTCCCTCCTCCTGTAGCTCCAACCAGGGCAAGAGTTTCATTTTTCCTTATAACAAGGTTAAAACCAGTAAGAACCGGCGCGTCTTTACTGTAGTAAAAGGAAACATCTTTGAAAACAATATCTGTATCTATACCGGAAAGCGGTTTTGCGTCCTCACTATCCATGATCTCAGGAACAATATCAAGGAGGGAAAAGATCCTTTCACCCGAGGCAAGGGCCCCCTGCATGGATGCCCAAACACGGGCGAGATCCTGAATCGGCCACAGCATGAATGCGACATAAAAAATAAAAGCCTGAATTCCCCCTAATGACATAGTTCCTGAAACCTTCAATACTCCGCCATACCAGATAATGGCACAAAGGGCAAAGGCTCCGATTATCTTGACAGACGGGAGAAAAAGTGCCGAATTCAAGGCCGTTTTATACGATGCATCGTACATCTTGTCTGACTCAGCTTTAAACTCCTCAAGGTTTTTCTCCTCCCGGTTAAGACTCTTTATTATCTTTACACCGGTTATAGTCTCGCTGTAAAAGCCTGTTATCCTGGAGTTCTGCTTCCTTGCAGCCCTGGAATACTTCAGGATCTTCTTTTGAAAGAAGAAAGCAGCGCCTATCATGAAGGGAAGAATCCCGGTAACCATCAATGCGAGCTTAACGTTTATAAGCATCATGAATATTACAGAAGTCGTTATATTGAGGACTCCCCAGGTAGAATCTACAAGCCCCCAGGTTAAAAGTTCCGAAATCTTTGCAGTATCGGAGGTTACCCGGGACATGATCCACCCGACCGGAGTTCTGTCGAAATATGAAAACGGAAGCTCCTGTATGTGATTGAATAGTCTTTTCCTCAGATCGTATGCAACCCTTTCACCAAGGATTCCTGCAAGATAAATAAAGCTGAATACAGCTGCTGCCTGCAGGAGTGCAGCCCCGGCGTACAGGAATATAATATCCACTACTCTGCTCATCTTCCCGGATGCAATGCCCTGATCCACGATAAGTTTTGACAGGTACGTAAAAACAGCATCGCTTACAGAGACAAAAGCAATCATAAAAAGAAATCCCGCTGTCCTTTTTTTATAGGAAACCAATAGGGAGAAAATTCTCTTTATGATGTCCCCCTTGACGCTTGAGGTAAATTCTTCTTCTCTCATTGCAGCCGGATCAGACATGTATACCCTCCCCACCCATCTGAAGATCAAAGACCCTTTGGTAGAAACCGCTGTTTGATACCAGATCGTTGTGGGTTCCCATTTCAACTATCCGTCCTTTTTCCAGAACAATAATTATGTCCGCTTCCATAACGGTTTGAATCCTGTGCGCAATAACAAAGCTTGTTCTTCCCGTCAACAGGGCCGAAAGTGCCTGTCTGATTGCACGCTCGGTTTTTGTATCCACCGAGGAAGTTGCGTCATCAAGGATGAGTATTTTCGGATCCTTAAGCAGAGTGCGGGCAATTACGATCCGCTGTTTCTGCCCGCCGGAAAGTGTTACCCCTTTCTCACCTACCATGGTCTCATACCCTTGAGGGAATCCCATAATAACATCATGGACAGCCGCCGCCTTAGCGGCCTGCACTACTGCTTCCCGGGGAACATCATCGGCTGCTCCGAATACAATATTATCTCTAATAGATCTTGAGAAGAGAAAAGGTTCCTGCTCCACTATCCCGATCTGCCGGCGAAGCTCGCTGCGGGGGATAGAGCCGATATCAATACCGTCTATCGTTATAGTACCGGAAGTAGTATCATAAAACCTGGGCAGCAGATTTATCAGCGTTGTTTTTCCCGAACCGGCGGATCCGACCAGCGCTACCCTGCTCCCTCCTTCTGCATGAAAGGATATATCCCTGAGAGCCGCTTCACCGCTGCTGTATGAAAAATTGACACCGGAGAAATCGACATCTCCCCTGCGGATAGTGAGTTCTTTCCCCTTGTCAGTATCCCCGGAATCTTCCTGCTTCTGTATTACTATCTTGATAATTCTGTCATAGGAAACAAAGGCCTGAGAGGCATCGATTATAACCTCACCTAGATTTCTTATAGGCCAGATAATCCATACCACCATCCCTGCTATAGAGATATAGGTTCCAATCGAGATATTCCCTGCAATAGCCATCCTCGCTCCAAGGTAATAGACAAACAGTAACTGAGTGGTGCATAAAATATCTGAAACAGGCCAAAAAAGAGAATGAAGCAGCATAACCCTTCTCCCCTTTTCGAACTTTCCATAATTGATTTTTTCAAACTTATCCCTTTCAAAACGCTGCCGTGCAAAGGCCTTTACAATACGGATAGAAGAGATATTTTCTTTGAGTACTGATGATAGCCTGGCTTCCTGAACCTGATAATCCTCGTATCGTTTTGATATTTTTTTAAAGAACCACCATGACTGGAACAGAATGAAGGGGATGAATAAAAGAGATACCAAACCAAGTTTTACATTGAGATACAGAAGTCCGGTGAGGTTAAAAACAAAAAGAGAAACAATCCGTCCGACCGCGATACTTCTCTCAGAGTAGAATTTGCGCAGAACGTCCACATCGGTCGTTACTCTCTCTATAAGATTGCCTGAATCGGTATGATCATGGTAGGTAAATGATAACCTCTGTATATGGTCCAGGAGAAAATTACGAAGCCTTCTCACAGCTCCCTCCGAAGCCATTGCTGAAAACTTACCCTTCAGAAACAAACCAGCCCCTTCCAAAACAGCAAGTCCGCCAAAAAG
>JANTFL010000017.1 GCA_024763455.1 Sediminispirochaeta sp.
TATCCGACACTACCCACCGTCTTTTTCAGTTTTTCCACTCTGGCAGAAAAAATATCCACAGTTCTCGGATCCTTTATCATCTCACACTTCCCTTGAAAAACAACATTATCCGCTATTCTTAATCTGGAAGTTTTAACGTTCCCGTAGACCTGTCCACCTGAGAGCATCTCTACATGATTTACAGCCACAATATCGCCATGAACAACACCAGCTACAACTATGGAGTCCACATGGATATCAGCTTTTAACACCGCCCCCTCTTCTACGTATAGAAACCCTGAGGAGATTATCTCGCCTTCGAAACTTCCGTTTATCTTGAGTGAATCGGTAAAATGCATCACCCCTGAAAATACAGTTGATTTACCGAGGGTAGTCCCAATCTTTCTGGCTATACTGTTTCCCTTTTTTTTAGTCATGTCCAATCCGTTGTCGTTTTAGTTTATTTGGTCGTCATTACAAAAACCCCGTCCCAGTCTTCCGGGGGTGGATTTTCGATATAGTGCTTACACCTTGCAAAGTAAACTTGAGAAGGACCATCTTCAGGATCAATCTTTAACGCATCAGCAAAACACTTTTTTGCGCCTCTAAAATCCATCAGTTTATATTTCTTTCTCCCATCCGCAAAAAGATCCAGAACTCTCTTTTTTTCATCACTTATCACTCTGTTCCTCCAGAAAATTAGCCTTAATCCTCTTGTCAAAATCTTCAAGAAGATTGCTGCCGGAAGAATCAAACCCGCCCTGGCTTTCGAAATTGGCTATATAGTTTTCAATCTCTTTAAATGAGGATAAAATCCCTGAAGTTTCTCTCCGTACATTCTCCACGAAATCTTTAACTGCACTGCTGTCAGAGGGATCCAGACTCTCAGAATCGGTTAATATCTGACCTAGGGGAGCTTTTAGTGAATCTACTACAAGTTTTACCGAATCGCTTAAGGTTTTACCGAGGCGCATGCTTTGATCCTTGTTGAGCATGGAACGGTGAACCTCTCTATTTTTCAGCACAGCCCTGATCCGTGCAATCACCTCTGAAAAATTAAAGGGTTTTGTGATATAATCTTCAACCCCCAGTTCAAACCCTTCGATCTTGTCCTGAACATCATCCATTGCTGAAAACATGATAATCGGAATGTCCCGATACTGAAGATACTCTTCATCTGTCTTCAGAACCTTCGTAACCTGCCAGCCGGACATTCTTGGCATAACGTTATCAAGAAGAATAAGATCAGGATGTGTATCCTCCACCTTTTCAAGTGCTTCGAGTCCATCCCCCGCACTCAATACCTCAAAACCCAGCTTTGAGAGCATTAAGTCAAAAAAATCGAGATTCATAGGTTCATCATCTACAATAAGTATCTTTGCCTTCATACTTATATAATCCCCTACTTAGTCTTTCTTGTCAATTATTATCTTTCTTATATGACTTATAATTCCCAATCCCAAAAGAAACACGGACAGAGCAAGAGAAAGCTGGGCGAACCAGTTTCCCAGGACGGTATACAGGGTAGTTTTCTCATCGTAGATGGGGACATCCCCGACAAGATACCCCTCCTTAAAGGGCTCTATGGACTTAAGTATTCTTCCGTCCGGGTCGATGAGAACTGTCATTCCGGAGTTTGTGCTTCTTACGACACTTCTCCGGTTCTCAATCGCTCTAAAAACGGCCATCTGCATATGCTGCATCTCTGCAGAAACAGCACCGGACCAGGAATCGTTGGTCATGTTTACTATTATCTGAGCTCCCCGTTTTACAAAATTCCTGGAAATATAACCGAATACATCCTCATAGCAGATGGGAGTTGAAAACCTTACCCCCCTGGCGTTAAAAACTGTATATTCGGTACCTTTTTCCCAAAAATGATAATCATGATCGACAAGGAGCTGATAAAACTTCGGAAATTCCTTTTTATACGGAAAATTCTCGGTAAACGGCACAAGCTGTATCTTTCTATAGGTCTGTTTAAGTTCTCCGTCTTCATACAGAAAAGTAGCATTGTAGTCTTTCCTGTTATAGCTACCGTCCGGGAGAACCGGAGGCAATGCAGGATCTTTAAGCTGCCCATCGTCATTACCGATTACGTAAGGTATTCTCTGGGTAGCGAGAAAATCCTCAAGATCCTTCACCAGAGCGTACCGTTCTTTATCAGTACGGTATTTTGAATGCCAGTCAACTCCGGGAACGAAGGAGGTTTCCGACCAGATTACAATGTCCGGATTTTCTTTGACAGCTTCCATACTCAGCCGCTTCAAAATGTGAAAGTTTTTCTCATACTGTCTTATCCCGCCCTTCCAGGAATCGGAATTGTGTTGAATAAGAGCTACTTTCCATGCTGGATACCCGGAATAGTCCTGCATTACAACAGCACCATAGATAAAATTAGCTGCGAAAAGAGCTGTATAGACCAGAGCAATTCTCTTTTGGTCTTTAATGAAGTCCATAAAACCAGGTCTGCCCTCTTTGAGAGCGTTCCCCAGGAAGGCTGAGGGGAATAGTACCAGAAAAGATATTCCCCAGGACCCCAGAAAAGATGCAGACTGTATAAACGGCGTCCAGAAAGAAAGTGCATACCCAATGTTGCCATAGGGATATCCTAAAAACCCTTTTGTCCGCAGGTATTCATAACTTATCCAGAGAAATATCTGTACCAGATATCCATGCCGGGGGAAAAGTTTATCCGCCAGCTTTAAAAAAGGGAAAAGTATTAAGAAATATACCAGGTAGATAATCGGAACAATAACAATCGCAAGCGGATGAAACGTTGAAAGCCAGTAGTTAAAGATTGCATACGTCACAAACCCATAGAAACCGCCGTAGAAAAAGACAGATTTCCACGATGAACGGTGAACAACAATAAATACCGGTATTATTGCAATAAAGGAAAGGACTCCAAAGCCCCTGTCAGAGATAAAACTTGGAAAAGAAAGAGAAAAAATGAGAGAAGACAACAAGAGAAGACCGATCTCGGTAAAAAATTTCCGTATAACTGAACTGTTACTTTTCATTTCTCAAGGGCCAGGCCATTTTTTTCAGTTCTTTTCCAGGACGGAATATTGCAACCCCATGGGTACTAACGGGAACAATCTCCCCGGTTTTAGGGTTTCTGGCTTTTTCCCGTCCCTTCCGGGTTCTAATCTCAAAAGTTCCAAACCCCCGCAGCTCTATGATTTTATCCTCCCCCAGGGCATCTTTAACATTCCTGAAAAAGCTGTCGAGTACCTGGTGAATATCATCGCGGTCAAGATCCATCTCTTCTCTGATAAAATCTATTATTTCCGCTTTGGTGAGTTTTCTGCTGGAGCTCATAATAACGTCTCTACCTGACTACTGAAGATCGATACTGTTGAGCATCTTGTGTAACCGGGATTTTTTCCTTGCTGCAGTGTTTTTATGATAGATCTTTTTTCCGGCTGCTGTATCGATAAGTTTTGAAAGTGCAATAAATTCACTTTGAGCACGTTCCTTGTCTTTTGCTTTTACAGCAGCTGCAAATTTTCTTTTTGCTGTATGGACGGCACTTTTAGCCATTCTGTTTCTTAAATTTCTTTTGATGTTCTGCCTGTTTCTTTTGGCAGCAGTATCTTTAGTAACCAATGGGATCCCCCTAATTAAATTTACGTATTGTAACGGTTTACGAAGTTAACAAAATAACGGCTCAATGTCAAGATCAATGCTGTTAGTCATCTTCATCCTGAAAGAATTCTTTTCTAATATTCCAGGAACCGGATGCCTCTTTTTGCATCATATCAGACGGAATGTCAAGATACCTTCCGTCAACGGATACGACAGATATCCTTTTCGTAAGAATGTTAACCCCTACTACCTTGTAACGCTCTTTATCATGAAAAATCTTTGAGCCTTCTGCGGGGAATTTTGCTTTTTCCTCTTTGTAAAGATCGTATTCATAGGAGAGACAGCAGAGGAGCCTTCCGCAGGGGCCGGAGATTTTCATGGAGTTTAAGGAAAGGCTCTGCTTCATAGCCATTTTAATGGAAACCGGTTTAAGTTTGTCAGTCACTCCGTGGCAGCAATATGTTCTGCCGCAGACAGCCAATCCTCCAAGAACCCTCGATTCATCCCTGACACCTACCTGTCTGAGCTCAATCCGCATTTTGAAAACAGAAACAAGATCTTTTACCAGTTCCCTGAAATCAACCCGGGCTTCGGCTGTAAAGAAAAAAAGAACCTTTGCCTCCTCCAGCACGTAATGTGCAGAAATCAGCTTCATTTCCAGTTTATGACTCTTTATCTTTTCCCTGCAAATGAGGAAAGCTTCCTGTTCTTTTTTTGTATTATCTTCATACCGCTGGAGATCATTCTCAACAGCCAGCCGAACAATACTCTCAATTCCCGAGACATCCTGTTCTTCTGTTCTTTTGACAGGCCCAAGGACTCTGGCAAGATCCTTACCATACCTGCTGTTTACAATAACAGGGGTATCTTTTTCAATCTCCCCGGACCATTTGCAGACCTGTGTTTCACTTGAATGCAGTATTTTCACAAGAAAATATGTATAGGTAACCGTATCCGTATCACTCACAACTATCACTCCGTACTCATACAACGGTTATTTTAACAGATTTACTATTAAACCGTTAATCTCATCAATCTTTTCAAGAATCTTGAGCTGATCCATCTGATTCTGCAATATACCGGCAGCAAGATGCTCGAGATTATCATTAATGACCTTTATTATGATATACCTCTTCTGTTTTTTCAACGGGTTAAAGCTGCTGCTTACGGCAGTCTCTGTATCTAGAGTATTCTTCACAACATATTTCATAAAATCAGATACAGATTGGCGGTAGTTCTTTATATTTTCCAGAGTGGGAGACTCTTTCAAAACCTCACCGGCTTCATGAATCTCATCAAGGAGATCTTCAAGAAGATCATTGTCAATTTCTCTGTTTTCCAGGGGGAACAATGCATCAAAAGCTACCTTGCTGTTTCCCGTTTTTGACGAAGTAGTACTTCTGCTGCGCCCAGCCTTACCTGCTTTTTTCCGTTTACTTTTCAGCTCCCTTTTTAGACGGGAACCGCCGGTAGGATTTATCCTTTCCATAAGGAAAAAACTTTCTTTTCAGGATTGTACCTTTCGAGATCCTCCTGATCTTTCTTGTCCCTTGATGTTTCTTTATGTTCCGATAGCATCTTACCGTTGGTTATATTACATATACCATTGAGAATAACCCCCTCCTCAGCAACTAACCGGGGAGCGGCTATATTCCCGATCAGCATACCAGTCGAGAGTATAACAACCTTATCTGTGGAAACAATATCACCCTTCACGACACCGCCGATAACGACCGTGTCAGCTTTGATCATGCATTCAGCTCTGCCGTTCTTACCGATAAGGACTTTTCCTTTAGTGGTAATCGATCCTTTAAAATCACCATCTATACGTATTAAACCGGAAAGCTGAATGTCTCCTGAAAAACTTGTTCCCTCTCCGATGATTGAATTTATAAAAACACCGCTTGTATCAAGATGATCACTCATGAACTTTCTTTTTTCCTTAAATGTCTACCGTATTCCTGATTTTACGTTGAGAAACCTCAGAGGATCAACAACCTGGGATCCTATTCTGACTTCGAAGTGCAAATGCTGCCCTGTCGAAAGGCCTGTATTTCCCATGGTTCCTATTTTCTGTCCCTGGGTAACAACATCACCCTCGTTTACATAAACCTTGGAAAGATGTGCATACTTTGTACTGAATCCATAAGCATGTCGTATTACAATAAAGTTACCAAAGCCCATGGCTTCGTAACCCCTTTCTATCACTTTACCATTCGCTGCTGCCAGTATTGGAACCCCTCGGCGGTACGAAGCTATATCAACTCCCTTATGCAGGTACCATTGCCCGGTAAAAGGGTGGATTTCAGGACCAAAATAGTTTGTTATCCTTCCGATTCCCGACCCCACCGGCCACTTTGTCGGTAAATCAACTAAAAGTTTGCCCTGGGAGGTAAGAAGACTGGAAACCGCTTCAAGGGATTTTTCCGATTGACTCATAAACTCTTTAAGACTTTTCAGGTCAGCTACTTCCTTCAATGTCCCGCTATCCTGCTCTTCTACATCAAAGAAGGACGCAAGATCCCCCTCAGATGAGTCCTTTGTACCGGTAGCCCCTGGATTCATCCCAAGAACGCCCAGAGTTTTTCCCAAAGTAGCTTCAAAGGTTCTCGATACCTTTTTCAGATCCGCCACCTCATCCCTGATCTGCTCGAGGCTGGACCTTGTCTGGTTCAGGCTATCTGTTCTGGTAATAAGCATGCGTGACATACCACTGAACCGGGTACTGAAGATAAAAAAAGCGAAGATAACCCCTGCCAGAATGAAGGATAAAAACACCATCGAAAATACCGATATCTTAAAATTGAATATTTTCTTTTCGGAATGGGGAATAAGCATAACAGTAAATTTCTGCTTACCCCGGTTAACCACACGGGTATAAAAGTCAGAGACCGCACTGGTTAGTTTTGAAATTCGGCGTACAAAAAAACTGTATATCCTGTTTTCCGCTTTTTTGTAATTATGAGTCGGCGACAACGGCTTCTCCTTAAGGTAAAAGACTACCATGTTGAAAAAAAATTGTCAAATACAATTGACGTCTCAACTGCTTCGTGATACTGTTCCACTGTTGCTATTATATTAGACTAACGCAAAATCTAATCAAATTGGAAAGCCATATGAAATTGTTTGATACTCACGCACATATTGGATTAATACATGATGACCCGATAGAACAACTTATAATAACAAAAGAGGCAAAACAAGCCGGTGTTGCTCATGTTGTCAGTATCTGCAACAATTTGCAGGACTTTTTCCAGGTTTATGAAAACCTGTCAACAGCATCCCATATATATCATAGTATCGGCGTTTCTCCCTCAGAAGTTATGCATCCAGGGCAAGATTGGGAGTTAAAAATCGAAGAAGGGACTGCTTTGGACAGAGTTATAGCAATTGGAGAGACCGGGCTCGATTATTACCGGAAATTCGGTGATAAAAATTCACAAATTGAGCTTTTTATCCGCCAACTCGAGCTGGCTGCCCAGTATGACCTGCCCGTTATTATTCATAACAGGGAAGCCGGTGCCGATGTACTCGATATTCTCAAGAACAAGCTTCCGCCGAAAGGAGGGGTACTCCACTGCTACTCTGAAGACTGGAGCTTTGCAAAGGAAGCCCTCTCTTTAAATCTTTATATTTCCTTTGCAGGTAACGTTACCTACAGAAATGCACGGAATCTTCACGAAACCGCAAAGAATATGCCCCTGGAACGGATGCTTATTGAGTCGGAAAGCCCCTTTATGGTTCCCTCTGCTTACAGAGGCAAGAGAAACAAACCCTCATATCTCGGAGCAACAGCACAGTTCATCGCCGACCTTAGAGAAATGGATGTAGAGGAACTTGCCGAAATCCTATACAGCAACAGCCTGTCCTTTTTCGGTATAGACGAATAGAGCATACCCGGGAGAAGATGGAACAGATTCTATACCATCCTGTAAAAATAAGCAGTCTTGTTGTCCCGGGGAATCTGTTCCTTGCTCCCCTTGCAGGGTTTACGGATCCTGCTTTCAGGCAGATATGTCTGGAGCATGGGGCATCCTTTACCTACAGCGAGATGGTTTCGGCCGAAGCTCTTGCCAGAAACAGCGGAAAAACTATAAACCTTATGAAGAGAGCCCCCGGGGAAACACTCCTGGGGATTCAGATATTTCTCCCCGACAGATCAACAGCACACAGAGCTTTGCCGGTTCTTCTCAAGGCAAAACCTTCCCTTATTGACATTAACTGCGGCTGCCCTGTTCCCAAGGTTGTGAAAACCGGCAGCGGATCTGCACTGATGCGTGATCCGGAAAAGATAGGAGAAATAGTAAAAGCGATAACAGATAACACTGATATTCCGGTAACGGTAAAAATCCGCTCCGGCTGGGACAGCGGCTCGATAAACTACCTTGAAGCCGCAGAGTATGCTGTGAAAGCCGGTGCCGCCCTCATTACCATGCATCCAAGAACCAGGACCCAGGGATATTCGGGTTTTGCAGACTGGAGCATGTTGAAGAAACTCAAAAATACAATAGATGTTCCGGTTATTGGCTCCGGTAATCTCTTCATCCCTGAGGATGCGCAAAGAATGCTGAAAGAGACCGGAATTGACGGGGTAATGTTTGCCAGAGGCGCTATTGGGAACCCCTTTATATTTGAACATACTAAAGAGCTCCTTACAACCGGCAGCTGTACCGGCACTGTCACGGTACATACACGGTTTTCAGCCGCCCTTACCCATTTAAAGAGGTGCATTGATGACAAAGGGGAATCAGCCGCCTGCAGAGAGATGAGGAAGCATATGGGAAGCTATACGAAAGGGATCAAGGGAGGCGCAGCTTTACGAAATAAAGTCGTCCATGCTTCAACATACGATGAGTACGAGGAAATATTCTCCGAGTTTCTCCGGTCTCTTTAAGCCTAAATTTAAACCTAAGCTTTTTTCCGGTATATCTCATACATGATTATTCCCGCAGCTACAGATATGTTCAAAGAATCAATCGTTTCCGTCGTGGGGATTGATACAAAAAAGTCACATTTTTTTTCTACCAGCTCCCGCATCCCCTTCCCTTCCGATCCAAGAATCAGGGCTGTTCTCCCGGAAAAGTCAACAGTATCGATACGGCGGCCATCCATTCTCGCTCCGTACACCCAATAGTCAGCTTTCTGCAGTTTCTCAATTGCCCTGACAAGATTAGTCTCCTGCACAACAGGAACAAAGGTGCTTGCCCCTGCAGAAGTCCGGGCCACAACATCAGTCTCTTTTACACTCCTGCGGGAAGGAATAATTACCAAATCTGCTCCAAACTGTGCTGCACTGCGCAGGACAGCGCCCAGGTTGTGGGGATCTGTCACCCCGTCCAAAAGAACAACAAGTGAATCCCGATCCCCAGCGGAAAACAGGAAATCGTCCAGCGAGGTTATGGTACCGCCCTTTTTTTCTCCTTCAAGCACAATCCCCTTTGTCCGGGATCCTCCGGTGAGCTTTGAGAAATCATTCTCTGAGATCTTTTTTACCGGGAACCCGTTTTTTTCCGCCAGAGCAAGGATACTGTGTATCCGGGAGTTCTCCTTGGTGTAATAAACAACACCATCACCCGCTCCTGACCTGATAAACTCCTCGATGGCATGAAACCCTGTAAACAGCATTATTCCTCTTCTCCAAAAACCTTTACCTGATCAACATTTCCATCATAGTCAAGATCTCTTTCATACTTTTCTATATATTTCCCTTCCTTGATGTAAACCCAGACGTCAATTTTCTTATCAAAGTTGGAATCGATCTTCCGCAGCGTTATAATCCCGTCGGTAAAGTAATAGAAATCATCCATAAGGCCGTCATGATTAAAATCAATCATTTCCATTATCTTTTTCCCGTCCTCGTCCTGCTTTTCCAGAAGATCAACCTTTCCATCACCATTGCTGTCGTATGGCTCGTTGGGAAGCCCCTCTTCAATAGCATTGAAACTGTCAACCAGCTTTTTTACATCCAGCTCCCGTTCATCAGCTGCTGCTTGAAATCCGAGAGAAGCTATCATAACTGCTAATAATAACCACCGCACACAAATGCTCCTAATATTTACCTAGATATTACCCAATATCGGAATAAAAAGGTATTAAAGATAGGAGAAATACATGCGATATCCCGTCCTCTTTCGTTGAAGACGGGATAGAATTACAGATTTGCCAGTGGTATGGGAGATGGGTTGGAAACAGGGTTTTCCAGTTCAGCAAACTCCTTTAACAAGGACTTCTCCTTGGAAGAAAGGCGTTTGGGTATTGTTACTCTAAGTTTGATATACATGTCTCCCCGTTTATCTTTATTGTGAAGATAGGGGACACCCTCCCCTTTAAGCCTCAGGATTTTACCGTTCTGGGTTCCCGGGGGTATTTTAAGTTTAACCTTCTTTTCATCAATGGTCTCCACCTGGATCTCTGACCCAAGTGCTGCCTGAGTAAACGTAATAGGGATAACGCAGTATATATCCGCTCCATCCCGTTCAAAGTACTTATGAGGCTCTACGTTAATATACACATACAAGTCCCCTGCCGGACCGCCGTTAGGGCCGGAATCACCCTGACCGGGGATATTTATCCTCTTTCCGGACTCTATACCGGGAGGAATCGTTACTTTGATCTTCTGGTTTTTCTGAACGACTCCGGTTCCGTGACAAACCTTACAGGGGTTATCAATAACAAATCCGTCTCCCCCGCAGGTGGGACAGGGTGATGCTATTGAAAAGAAACCTGAGCTTCTCCTAACCTGCCCGCTTCCACCGCAGGTAGGACAAACCTTCCTGCCGCCGCCGGATTCAGCACCACTGCCGCTGCAGGCAGAACATGAAACATGCCGTGAGTAACTGATCTGGACCTTTGATCCGAAAACTGCATCTTTAAAGGGGATATTAAGATTGTATCTTAAATCGGAACCTCTGTTCCGGGAAGCACTCCTTCTCCCTCCCCTGCGGCTTCCACCGCCGAAGAATGAGTCAAAAATACCGCCAAAATCCCCGAAAATATCCTCAAAATCACGGTAAACATTGGTGTAGTCATGTCCGCCGCCGCCCATCCCTTCAACTCCGGCAAACCCGAACTGATCATACGCTTGCCTTTTCTGATCATCACTCAGGACTTCGTAAGCCTCGGTAGCTTCCTTAAATTTCTCCTCAGCTTCCTTGTTCCCCTGGTTTTTGTCGGGGTGATATTTTATTGCAAGTTTTCTGTATGCTTTCTTTATATCGTCCTGCGATGCCCCTTTCGGGACACCCAGGACTTCATAATAATCACGTTTTGCCAATTTGATTTCCTTTTAGTTGCTGGAATCATCATCATCGACAACTTCGTAGTCAACATCTTCTACGCTGCCGCTTTTTCCACTCTCTTCTGATGGAGTTTCGCCCCCCGCTGAAGCAGATGCAGCCTCGGGTCCTGTGCCGGGAGTACCCTGGGCGCCGGTATTCTTATACAGCTCCTCAGCAAGTTTATGAGAAGCCTGAGTCAAGGCCTCTTTTTTCGCCTTCACTTCTTCTACATTCCCGGATTCAACAGCTTTCTTTAAATCAGCTATTGCCGCTTCGATTTTCTGCTTTTCATCAGCAGGAAACTTGTCTCCGAGATCCTTCAAGGATTTTTCAGTGGAATAGATAAGAGTATCCGCCTCGTTCATGGTTTCAACCTTCTCTTTCTCCTTCTTGTCCTCTTCAGCATGAAGCTCGGCTTCCTTTACCATCTTTTCAATTTCACTTTCGGACAAACCTGAGGATGACTCTATTCGTATCTTCTGCTCTTTTCCGGTTCCAAGGTCCTTCGCAGATACATGCACAATTCCGTTGGCATCAATATCAAAGGTAACCTCAATCTGGGGAACTCCCCTCGGTGCAGCCGGGATTCCTACCAGATCGAACCGGCCAAGGGTTCTGTTCTGGGAAGCCATCTCTCTTTCACCCTGAAGAACGTGCACTGAGACAGCAGTCTGATTATCTGCTGCAGTAGAGAAGATCTGGCTTTTCCTGGTAGGAATAGTTGTGTTTCTCTCAATAAGCTTTGTAAATACCCCTCCAAGGGTCTCAATACCAAGAGAAAGGGGTGTAACATCGAGAAGCAGTACATCCTTAACGTCTCCGCCGAGAATTCCCCCCTGAATAGCAGCTCCCATAGCAACAACCTCATCAGGATTAACCCCTTTGTGAGGCTCTTTCCCGAAAATCTCCTTCACTGCTTCCTGAACAGCCGGGATTCTGGTCGAACCGCCTACAAGAACGACTTCATCAATATCAGAAGCGGAAAGTCCCGCATCCTTTAAAGCTTTGATACATGGAGCCTTTGTTCCTTCTACCAGCTCACCTACCATCTGCTCAAATTTCGCTCTTGTAAGCGTATACTGAAGGTGTTTTGGCCCTGTGGCATCCGCTGTAATAAACGGCAGATTGATCTCAGTTGACTGGGTACTGGAAAGCTCTATTTTTGCCTTCTCTGCAGCCTCCTTCAGACGCTGAAGCGCCATTCTGTCCTGAGTCAGATCTATTCCGTAATCATTTTTAAAACTTTCAATCAGCCAGTCGATAACCTTCTGGTCAAAGTTGTCACCACCGAGATGGGTATCTCCGTTGGTTGACTTGACTTCAAAAACACCGTCTCCCAATTCCAGGATAGAGATATCAAACGTACCCCCGCCAAGGTCGTAGACGGCTATCTTTTCCTCTTTATTATCTTTATTAAACCCGTATGCCAGAGAAGCTGCTGTAGGTTCATTGACAATTCTTTTTACTTCCAGACCTGCAATCTTTCCGGCATCCTTGGTTGCCTGACGCTGAGCATCGTTAAAGTACGCAGGTACGGTTATAACAGCCTCAGTAACCGGTTCGCCAAGATAGTCCTCGGCTGTTTTTTTCATCTTCTGTAAAACTGCTGCAGATATCTCCTGGGGCGAAAACTCCTTTCCATGAATATCCACCCGAACTTCGCCTGAACTTGATTCTTTTATCTTGTATGGGACCATCCTGATCTCTTCGGGAACTTCTTTAAAACGTCTCCCCATAAATCTTTTAATCGAAAATACTGTATTTTCCGGATTGGTAACAATCTGGTTTTTTGCAGGCTGTCCTACAAGCCGTTCATCTTTTGCTGTAAATCCCACGATAGAAGGGGTTGTTCTCTGTCCTTCAGAGTTCTGAATTACTATTGGTTCACCGCCCTCCATAACTGCAACACAAGAGTTTGTTGTTCCAAGATCAATACCTATTATCCTTCCCATCTTATTCACTCCTTTCCTAATTTACTATAAGTTATTTATTTTATTTCTATTCGGCAACTGTTTCTCTATCTTCATCCGGTTTTTCTTCTGCCGGAGTGCTTTTAGAAGGAACTGCAACCTTTACTTTTGCCGGTCTTAACACTCTGTCGTGGAGAATATATCCTTTCTGATAATCCTCGACTACTGTTTCCACATCATACTCGGGAGATTCTTCCATCCCGATCGCCTCATGTTTCTGAGGGTCGAATTCCTCTCCTATACTATTTATCCTCTTAAGCCCCCATTTGTTCTCAAGCATTCCGGTAAACTGCTTTTCTATAAGCTCTATACCGGAGTGAAAGCTGTCAAAATCTTTTGACTGGGTTGATGACTGAATCGCTCTCTCAAAATTATCAATTATGGTTATCAGGTCAGTCAGCAGGTTCGCATTGGAGAACTTGATTGCATCCTCTTTATCCTTAAGGATCCGCTTTCTAAAGTTATCCATTTCTGCCTGTTTTCTCAGCATTTGGTCTTTCAATGAAGCTAATTCATTTTCCAGTTCTTCAACCCTTGTATTCAGCACTTCTTCTACTGATACAGAATCTTCAGCTGCTTCATCCGCTATAGCTGCTTTTTCTGCTTTTTCTGTAGAATCTTCGCTTGCTTGTTCAGCCTTGGTTTCTTCGAGATCCTTTTCCTCTTCGATCGCCTCTGCAGGCGTAACTTTATCTTCAGCTTTATCTTTCCGTTTCGATTTGGACATATTTCCCTCTACAATTCTTATTATTCTATAACGTAGTTTGATTTTTTAATTTACGTGAATAAAATACTAACTGGATAGAGTAACCGTCAAGTTATTTCTACTTTTTCCCCGGAAGAAGTTCCAGAATAAGCTCCACTTCTCCTCTGGAAAGCTTTGTAGCACTGGCTATTTCTTTTACAGACCAGCCCTGATGCGCTAGCCTGATAACGACATCCCGTGCAGCCATGGGAGGAGCCCCATTGTCACCAGCCTTTGCTTTACCACCCTCTTTAAGTATCGAACCAAGAAGCTTGACCTGCTCCTGAGCCTGTTTATTGATCTCTTCGAGACGGGTCTCCGTTCTTGCCAGCCATTCCCTGGCTTTCTGCATGTTTTCGGTTCGTTTCTCGATATCTTCAAGGAGTTTGTCCAATGCCTTAAGCTTCTCGACAGCGTCATCGGCTTTTTTCTTATCCCGAGCCAAAGGTTCAATTCTATTCGCTACAGTGTGAATCTGATCAGGTATTGAAGCAACAACATCCTTAAGAGACCGTACCTGTCCCTCAAGGTCCTCGACTAACTGAAAATTTTTATCAACACTATCGGTAGTGGCATCTATAATGCGGTTCTTCTTTTCGAGGCGTTCATACCGGGCTTCAACCTCTTTTTCAAGATCTTCTATTGACTTAATCTTGATCTGAATTGCCTGGAGATCATCATGGGCACTGGTAACCTGATTCAGCTTTTGATCAACAGCCTGAGAGATGATAATGAGTTTCTTGAAATCCCCTTCCATCTCCTCAATCCGCCGTTTCTCAGCCATAAAGCGCCCAAGTTTTGCAGAGACCTCGTCACCCAGCTTCTTGATTGCTGAAAATTTTCTCTCCGCTTCCCTTATTCCGTTTTCCTGGGCCTCAACCCTGGAAAGCTCTACTTTCAAATCCTCAATACTCTCCTGAAGGTTAACTTTTAGGGAATCCGCCCGTGTAAAAATCTTTGTTTGTGCGATAAAATTTTTCTGTCTTTTATCAATTTCCTGCAGATTTACAGAAAGAACCTGGTAGTTCTCCTCTATTTTGCCAAAAAGCTTTTTCTGAAGCTGCTCAGTTTTTTCTTTTGTATCCTGGGAAATTGCGCGGAACTCTTTTATCCTCTTCTCGAGCTCGCTCTGCATTTCTCTGTTTTTCTTCTGAATTTCAAAATAAAAACCCTCAAATTCCCTGCCAAACTTCTCAAAGGCATCTTCCGTGCGCTTCCTCAGCTCTCCTTCTAGATTTACAACCCCGTCGCCGATCTCCTTGAGTTCATTCTTCAGGCGGGTTCGCTCCTCCTGCGATGAAAGGATAAGATCATCTCTTTGCGATTCAAACTCACTTTTAATCTGATTGATATTATCGAGAACCTCTTTTTCAAGATCACCGTAATGGGTATGCAATTCACTCTCAGCCGCCTGGAACTGCTGCAAGACCTTTGTCTGCCATACCGTCACATCCGACTGTGTCGATTCAAGAGCTGCAAGGATCTCTTTTTCCCGTACATCCAAAAGCTCTTCAAGAGATTTCAGCTGGTTTTCTGACTCCCGGGCAGCTTTTTTTATCTCACTGTCAACATTCGTCCGGTACTCAGTAAACTCACGGTTAAACATACCGACAGAACTCTCTTTTACATCAAGAATCTCTTTACGGATCTCATTTGCAGTAGTTTCTATGGATGCATCAGAAGCTTTGAGCCGTTCCTCTATACTAAGCTGAAAGGCGTTAACCTTATCCTCAAACTTGTCATGATCCTGATAGATCTTTGTTTTAAAATCTTCAAACCGCATCCTGAGTTCATCCGCATACTTTTTCTCAATCTCTCCCCGCTCCTGCTGTCCCTCAAGAGCAAGATTTTCCATTATCTGGTCAATACCGCTTTTCCATTCAACAAGCTTCTCTTCCATAGCAGCACTTCTTGTTTGAAGGCTCGAAAAGAAATCGTCTTCGAAGAGTTTTAGTTTTTCGGAGACATTCTCGTAGGCCCGCTGCTTCAGATCGTTCAGATCGCTCTCAAGGCTGCTCAGGCCTGCATTTATCTCAGCCATTTGAGCTGCTGCCTTCTCTCTGTAATCCTCTCGTTCCTTATCCAGAGCCTTTTCATACTCTGTGAAATCAGACTCTATCCTGGCAGCAGTATTATCCATGGCACCTCGCAGGTTCCCTTCCAGATTGTCTATGTCTTTTCCGATCTCTTCTATTCTTCCATATCTATAGGTTAGATCCTCTTCGTACTCGGCAATTTTTTTCTCCATCTCCAGAAACTTGCTGCTTACATTCTGCTCAAGTCCCTCCATTTTGCCACTGACTGCTTCGAATTTCTGTTCTGCCTCCTGCAGGAATCCGTTATAGTCCTCTTTTAAACTGCCGAATTCAGTATACAGAGATTCTTTGAGCTTGTTTAACTGAGCGGCAGCATCGTTCTTTAAAGACTCAGCAGCTCCTGAGATGCGTTCTTTTATGGCGCTGAATGCTTCGTCCTCAAGCGCAGCCCCCCTCTTTGCAGCTTCCTCAAAAGAAGCTCTGTAGGAATCCAGCACAGAATCAAGCTGGTTGCTCAAATTATCAACTTCTGCAGATTTCGAAGATACAGCTGCGGCAAGGTCATCTTCAAATTCTTTTTTCAGCTGCTCCCCGCTCTGCTGAACCCTGTAGATCTGTTCATCAAGGCTCTGCTGGATTGAAGAAACCGCCTCGCTCTGAAGTTCATCCTTTCTTGCTTCAATAGAGGTTATCATGGACTCCAGCGAATGGATCCGTTCAAAGGATTTTTTAATCTCACCATGCAGACGGGTAACATAATCCTTTGTATCTTTGGCCACAACCGACCTGATCTCCTTCAGTTCTTTCAGATTCTCTTTTGCAAACTCATTCTTTATCTCAGAAATAGATTTCTCGAGTGTTTTTACTGCATTCCCGGATTCTTTAATTCTTCGGCCCACTTTATCTACAAAATCTGATTCCTCATGCAGACGGTTAAGGTTCTCCTGCACCTTGAGAGTCATGGTATTCAGCTGTTCCAAAGCCTTGTCATACTCATTAACCTTTTCATACATTGCTTCGATATTGGCAGCCTTGCTGTCCATCTGATTTTCAATGCTCTGAATTCTGGAAAGGATCTCTTTGCCCGTTTTGTGATGAACCTCCAGCTCGATGGCATAGTTCTTCACCTCAACAGTTTTTTCATCAACATAGATATCAAGCTCTTCCTTGATCTTATCTGAATAACGTTTAACTTTTTCAAGCGAACGGTTATTTTTATCAAGCTGACGGTAAATAGCCAGAATTATCAATACAACGAGTAGTGTTATTACATTTCCTACAGAAAATACCATTTCCCTTCTCCCAGTCTTTAGCCCTATTGTTACTCAGGAACCGCCTGTTGTCAATTATTTATAGAGAATATCCAGTCTCTAAGTTCTGTAAAGGATGAAAATGTGAGATCAGCTTTCGAGGCCGGAACCGGTTTCCGTGAAAGATGAGCCGTCCGCAAACCGATGGCAGCTGCACCGAGCACATCATACTCATAATTATTTCCAACGTACAGGATCTCCTCAGGAAGAAAATCAAATTTTTTAACAAGGTGTTTAAACGGGACAGGGCTGGGTTTGAGAAAATTGGTTTCTTCTGTCGAAAAGGAGAAATTAAAAAGATCGCCAACTCCCAGGTATTCAAGCTTCTTCCCCACCGGCAGATCGGACATTGCCCCAAGAGCCAGACCTTCGGCTTTGAGGGATATCAGAACCGGTCTGATCTCTTTGTAGGGTTTTACGTTCTTGAATACCTTTTCAAGGCTGCCGTAGAGATCCCTCTCTATCACTTCCTGCGCCTCTTTAACCGCAATGTGCATGGATGCTGCAACAAGCTTTGCCTGGGCAGTCCTGAAATCGCCGTCATACCTGATTCGCCTGATACTTTTTCTTGCCTTCCCGAAATGAGAAAAAAGAACAGGATGCTTTATAAAGGCGAACGTTGAGTATACGTACATGGAGGAGTTTGGATACAGGGTTCCGTCTATGTCAAAGCCGACTGCCTTAATTCTCATTCTTTGTTTACCTTAAAAAATATGGTTATCTCACCGGTGATATTCCCAGAAGCTCCCGGATCTGAGGTAAAACTCCATTTCCGGACCGCTTCGAGAATTTCTGTGTCTATCTCTGCATCTACAGAGGACCTCTTTACGAACGGTTGTATTATACGACCTTCGGGAGTGAGTGTAAACTCCACCGTAACACTGCCGTCACGGTCCATTTGGGACAGAAGTTCCTGTGGAATATCCAGATTCAAAGGAGCTATCGGTCTCCTGGCACTGTTACCCCGGTCAAGCAGAAGGGTAGCGTTATCGGGAATAAATACCGATGCCGTCTCTATCTTCTTCTCTGTGCCGGCCTCGTTTGAAGCTGTAGACTGTCTGGAATCGGGATTGGAAGCATCCAGACTTGATGCAAGTTTATCCAGTTCCTTCTCCTCGTCAGGAGAAAGAATACTGCTTTCAGAATTCTCTTCAGCATTCTGTGGTGAAGCTGTGGCAGTTTCTGACAGTGAAGAACGGTCGTACTCAACCTTTGAGGTACCACCGGGCGGAACAGGTCTGGTATTCGTTTCCGCTGCCTGCAGATCCTTCCAGAATTGGCTGTCATCTCCAGCCCGGGAGGCTGGAATTTCTGCAACATAGTCCGACTTTTTTACCGGTTCAGATGGTTTCACCTCAACTGTCTTTTCGGTTATTCTCCGGGGGGCAGGGACCGGTGTGTTCACTGCAGGTTCCTTCTCAGGCTGTTTTACCGCTTCCTTCTTTGCAGGCACCTGTTCCGCTGCAGATTCAGCTTGTTCCGGAACAACTGTCTTTTCAGCCACCCTGGTCTCAGGGGTGATTGTTACCGTTAAAAGAGGAGGTAATTCAGGCGGTGCCGGAATTTTAAGGCTCCAGAAGCCGAGGGCAATGAGAATCACCCCGTGAAATATACCGCTTAAAATCAAAGCGGTGAAAAATCTTTTTCTCTCCTCTACAATCATCTTCAAGGCTGTTTCATCCTCAAATTAATGCCGGTAAATCCATTTTCCCTTAATAAGTCCAGAACCCGTACCATCAGGCTGTAGGATACCGATTTATCCCCCTGTACAATGACCGATCGTTTCTGCTGATCCCCTTCTTCTCCAAGTTCTTTGAGTTTTTCCCCTGCCGTGGTAAGAGTCTCCTTCTCTTTGTTCAGGTATATTTCCTCAGGAGAAACAATAGTGATAACAATCTTGCTCATTACAACAGGTTCTGCGGTGGCAGAATCGGGGAGCTGAAGCTCAATGCCCGGTGTAATAATGAAGGTACTGGATACCATAAAGAAAACAACGAGCTGAAATATGACATCTATCATCGGGATAAGTTCTACGGATGCTATCGGTTTCAGTCTCCGTTTAAAAACCATCAGCCCTCCTCCCCCAGGAACAGAACCATCTCGTTAACCCTGTTTTCCAGGGAAATAATTATATGGTTGACCTTTGCCACCAGATAATTATAAAAGGCGATCGCCGGGATTGAAACAATAATTCCGGCGGCAGTGGTAAGAAGCGCTTCGGAAATTCCGGAAGCAAGAAGAGAAGGATCACTCACCGACCCGAACCTTCCAAGGACACCAAAGGCTTTTATATTACCGGTAACGGTTCCGAGAAGTCCCAGAAGGGGAGAAATATGAGCAATCGTACCAAGAGAAGTAAGGTAGCGTTCCAAAACTGGAATCTCCATATTCGCAGCACCCATTATGGATTCCTTAATCTCCCTTTTCCCGTATCTGCGGTGTTCTATTCCTACCTTCATAAGGTTCGACAGAGGTGAACGGTTATTCTCACAGATATTGAGAGCCTCCTCAAAGTGCTTTTTCTCTATTGCCGATTTCAAATGTCCAATAAATTTCTCTTCGTCAATCTTGATCTTTCTAAAATAAAGCAGCCTTTCAAGAATAATAGCCGCTGCAACAAGTGAAAGGAAGAGGATGAAATACATCACAACCCCTCCCTTGGATAACAAACTCAACATTACTTTTCTCCTTATAACGATATCTTTATTTTTAGACTTACCTCACCGGAAGAATCAATGTACGGTCCGAAAAGCTTTCTGTCGCCGCCGGAAACAAGAGATAGGATATCCTTTGCTTCTGCAACCAGAGAAACCCCTTTTCCGGTATTATACGACAGGCTTCCCCCTATTCCCGGGATTGACTCCATGGGATACACCGGCCACCGGGTCTCAACTGATCCTGAAAGGCCCGGATACCCGCTGTCAAATCTGTATTCCGCCTCGATCAGCTGAATCGGAGTAAACGGATCTGTCTGGGAAAGAAACTGCCCTTCCCACAAAAGACTGAGTATCCCGGTTTTTCCAACTGCAAGGTCAACACCCCCTGAAAGGGACAGGTTCTCATATTCTCCGGAAACCGGCACGCTAAACAAACCTGTCACCGGATCAGGGGAAATATCCTCAGTAAATCCGGAATAATTGTAAATCAGGTTCCACTCTCCTGAAGCATAAAGTGAAACAGAGGAGGAAAGATCACTTCTTACATCCATGGAAACAAACCAGTTTTCAGCAGTACCATCCCTGCTATCAGCGAATGGATAGGTATTCCACAGAGAGTAATTATCGTATGAAAGAATCTTTAGTCCTCCGGAACTCTTGAAACGGAAAATATCTCCGGCAAATCCAGACAGGGAAACGGAAAAGGGAAACGTGAACCCGCCGCTGAAAAGATACTTTACAGATACTTCTGTATTTATATCCAGAAACGGGAAATGATATCCCATCCCCAGGGTCGATGCGGTATCCTGGAAAATTCTGTTTTCAGCTTTCCGGTACTCCATCCGGTAATCACCGGATAGAAACAAATTTACCGGTCCATTTTTGTACAGCAGCACCGCCTCGGGATTGAGAATAATGGTGCCTGTTGTAAGCGGTGTACTTCCGGAAAGTACTCTATCCGCTCCTTTCACAGATGTAGAGATATTCCATCCCCAATTTTCCCCGCTATTTTTTATCATTGCAGAAGCTTCCCTAAAACGGTGAACAACGGATGAATATAAAGAAGACTGCTCCTGAAGACCGTTTTCCCTCTCAACTAAAGCACCTTCTCCTGACCAGGAGACAGTCTCCCCCTCGTTGGATACACTTCCACTAAACAATTCTTCCCGATTGAAAAATCCCTTGCCGGAACCTCTGGTTCCATAGCCGTCAATACCCAGGTGAGAAAAAAGTACCGAATATTTCAACCCTTTGCCTAGCTTGAAAAGACGCAGATAACCGATAAGCTGATTATTATTTCCAGCTCCCAGAGTCCCTTCACTAAAAAAAGAGCTTTCATGCTCAGGAGCAGTATCTGTTAAAACAGGCAGGGGTAATGTTTCAAGAGGGAGTTCCTTTACCGAAATATCCGCCGGGTCAGGGAGATCGAGACCAAATCCTGGGAGAACAAGGTCGTTTACATCCGGTATATTTATTGAAAGTTCCTTGTTATCTTCATTTTCTATCTCTACTATCACAGGAGGAATCTCCAAAGTAACCGAATCAGGTTTATCATCTTCTGAATAACCAAAAGGAATGACAGCAACGACTAAAAAAAGCAACAGTACTATTTTCATCGATTTAGTCCCTCCAGCAATTTAGTACCCTCCAAAGACCATTGAGAGGTCGGAAACTTCAAATTCAGGAGGTTGACCATCTTTTCAGCTGATGTTTTGTCGCCGGCGTACCCGGCATTTTCAGCGGCTCGGTAAAGAGAAATAGCAGCAAGATCCCTATCCGAAGGATTCATGGACGCCGCCTTGATAAAGGCCTTAACCGCATCGGCATACAGATGCTTTTTACTGTAGTATTCCCCAATGTAATACTGAGCTCTTCCTGCAGTATCTGCATCAGTCTCTCTCATTGCAGCAACCTTGTTAAGCAGGCTCAGAGCATTCTCCCATTTATTTTTATCGTTGTAGAGGTATAGTGAAGCAAGTTCAATCGCCGCTTCTCTTCCTTCCTTTTTCTTAAGAGTTTTGTCTTCTATTGCGACAAGGAGTGTTGCTTCCCGTTCGCCGAGTCCGCTGGCAAGAAGTTTTAACTTTTCAATCTCTCTTTTAACACTGGAAGCTTCAGTTTCATCGGGATAAGAGAGCATGTACTCACTGTAGTATTCCAGGGCCTTCCCATATTCCCCCTCATCTGAATAAATGGACGCTGTTTCTCTCAGGACCTCACTCCTGAAAGAACTATCCGGGTAGTTATTTACAAGTTTTTCCCACAGAAGCAGAGCACCGTATCGTTCCTCCAGCTTAAGAGCGCACAATCCTCCCCAATACAGGGAAGCATCCACAAGTTTTCCTGATGGGTATCGGCTCCTGTACTTGTAAAAAGAAAGGCGTGCCTGTGTATAATCCCCTTTTTTAAAGTATAGCTCCCCTATTTTATACATCCCCTCTTCGGCTAGCACACTTCGTGGATAATCTTTAAAAAGTCTTTCATACAGTAAAACTGCTTCCTCTGTCTGCCCCAGCTGTTCCAGGATCTGCGCATGTCTGTACAGGGCATCATCAGCATAGCTGTCTTTAGGGAAAGAGGTGTATATATTTTGGAAAATCAGCTCCGCTTCCTCCGGTCTTCCATCGGCCAGCATTGATTTACCGTAGTAATACGCCCCCCTGCCTCTGTCTGCTGCTTCAGCATGCTTACTATACTGAGCAAAAAAATCTGCAGCCTTTGCAAAGTCCTGCTGCAGGTATGATGCCCACCCTGCAAGATAGAGAGCATCAGCATAGAGGGGTGAATCAGTATACTCACCAATTACTTCAGAAAACCATTTTTCAGCACCGGAGTAATCCGACATGGAATAATAAGCCCATCCTGTATAATAGGCGATGTAGGGATATATTGATTCGAGGTCATTCTCTAGTAGATACTTTTTGTCAATCGATCCCAGTAGCGCTATTCCCTCCCTGCTTCGTTTTTCACCAATCATCGTTATTCCTGCAATATAGCTTGATAACAGAAAAGATTTTGAATTACCTTTTAGTAAAACAGCCGGAGAACTTTTCATGTTTTTATACATCTCCAGCAGGTTTCTATAATCTGAAAGCTGAAATGATAGAATAATATAATCAAGCCTGGCATTCATATTATCAGGATGCAGAGGAATGTATTCTTCCAGAAGAGAAACCGCTTCCGATTTTCTGCCCCTCTTCATGAGATTCTTTATTTTCAAACGGATAAGGGAATCCTGCAGAGTCCCTCCTTTACCGCTGCTGGTAACAGAATCAATAACCGTAAGGCTTTCCCTATAGGATCCCTTTCTGTAAAGGGCATAGGCGTACATCCAGGATGTCCTGCTGTAAAGTTTTGATTCAGGAAAAGAGTTCAGCATGTCAGGTAAAAGTTCAACTGCACAATCCCAGTCCTCATCTTTTAGGCAAAGATCTGACAGGGTGTACAGGATCTCCTCTTTCCGCTCACCCCCCTCTTTCAGAAACGTTCTTAGATACACTTCTCCCCCGGAGTAATCCTTCTCTGCACCTTTTAAAAGTGCAAGGTAGAGCGGAACAAGGTAGTTTACAGGTTTCTCTTTCCTGGAATTCCACACTCGGCTAAGATATGCCCCCGCAACACCGTAATCCCCTCTCTTGTAGCTTTCTATACCGATATGTATGTAGAAATTATTTATAAGGTCAGGGTACCCGGATAAAACAAGCTGGGCTTTCGAAAGGATTTCCTTCTGCTTTTCGACATCTCCCTTGGATAGGGTAAAAAGTCTGATAAGTGCTACCGAAGCTATATCAGGAGTTGAGCTTATAATCGATTCATACAGCTCCCGGGCCTTTTGGGTATCTCCCGTTTTGTACAGGGATTCGGCGAGGGAAAGCTTAACCCTGTCTCTGTACAAACCTTTCCATGTATCAATCTGTACAGTGCTTGAGAGGGAAATAACATCGGAGTAATTGCCGTTTTGTTCGAGGAGATACAGATAGAAAGAGAACAAAGAGGGATCCTCTTCAAAAGTGTAAATTGAGCCCTTAAGAACGGAAACGGTCTCCACCGCTCTGGAGATCTCAGACAGCTCGTACTCACTTCTTGCTTTATAAACAACAGCCTCTTTTAAGTACTCACGCTTGCCTGATTGAAGATACTGTTCAAACTGCTTTTCCGCTTCCTGAAACTCCCCCTTGCGGTAGTGTATTATCCCTTTCCAGAATGGAATATCCCGGCTGAACCCACGGTATCCGTACCGTTTTTCAATATCGTTAAAACTTTTTTCTGCTCCTGCATAGTCCCCGGTATAAACCTGGATAACCCCGATTCTGAAAGCAGCTTCAGGGACGTATTGAGACAGCGGATATTCCCTTACGAGATCTCTGTATAATTTTAAAGACAGCTCGTAAGATCCCTTCTTATACCTGCTTTCAGCTCTGGAATAGAGCTCTGCGGGGGTATCTGCAAAGGCGGAAACAAAGGATATAAGGGAAAAAAATATTAAAAAGAACCACAACTTTCTCATAGTTCCTTAATAATACACCACCGGAATAATTAAAACAATTATTGAGGCTAAAATCTTCGGATAGTGGGGTCAAATTTCATCCCCGGAGGATCAAAATGAGCATCAGCCTTTACCTTAACCAGATGAATAAACGACTCCGGATAAGCGGTTTCCAGTTCTTTCAGAGAAACCTCTTTATTCCGTGATAGAATAACGTTGTGGAATTCCCCGAAGGAATCAATAAAGGGGAACATAACAATAACATGAAGGTGTTTTCGTATCCCCGGAAGATCTTCTGTAATCATATTGATTGATCCAAGATAAAAATAATCGGGAGACCTTACCGCAAGCTCGTAGAGGACTGTTTTCAAATCTTTAAGGGGATATCCAACATTCTGCACATAGGAATGAAACTCCAGATCGGAGACATCTACCTCTGCGGGTTCTACCTCCGGTTTATTTAAGCGGGCAATGGCAAGAGCAAGATTTCTCGTCCAGTCCAGTCCGAAAAAGGGGTCTTGGCTGTCTTCAATCTTCGCTGTCCATCTACTGCCCCTTAAACTTTCATACTTTTTTTTAAGCACAGCTATATCTGTGTAGGTTTCTGTTTTGGTATAATATATTCCGTCTATTACCCATTTTGCGAACCCGGAACAGTTGAGCCCCCCTTCCCCTTCCTGGGGTTCCAGGCTGTTTATATAGACATAGTTGGCGTCTTTATCCATGGCTCCGTCATCTGCATCTCTCAGGAATTTTAAAAGAGGAATAATTCTACCTGAAAGCCTCATAACATCATCACTGTAGATAGCTGAAGGATCTGGGAGATAAAATCCCCAATCAACGTACGAGGAAGTCAGATTTTCAATTCTTTCAAATGGTGCGGTAACAATTTCCTTTATAGGAAGGGGAATCTTAATATTTTCCTGCATAAGAAAACCGTAGAGATAGATCTTCATTCGTGACTCACCTGAAACCGAATCAGGATAAATACTCACATATGACTGGGGGTCATCTTTTAAATAGAATCTTATTTCTCCGATTGAATTCCCGTCTTTTTCAGGAATCTTGATTATCTGGCAGCTTCCCTTTTTGACATTACTGAAATCCAGACCGTAATCCAGAGAAAAGTAGAGATTCACTCGTCTTGCGGTTACCTCAGCAAAGAAGTTTATTACACTTTCCTCGATCGGATCTATAACAACATCCGGCAGGATACCTGAATTCTTATCAAAAGGACTCGTGATCAATTCCTTGTATTTCTCTCTCGCCGCTAGAGTTGACGGCAGCCGTTCACTATGTTTCGGCACACGCTCTTCGGCTGCCAGCAGCAAAGCAATGGGTAGAGAGAAAAAAAGAATAAGTGAAAGAAT
The DNA here is from genome assembly GCA_024763455.1 of Sediminispirochaeta sp. Lineage (GTDB taxonomy): Bacteria > Spirochaetota > Spirochaetia > B11-G9 > B11-G9 > B11-G9. Next base: position 25,422 of record JANTFL010000017.1, read on the forward strand.
CAGGGTTTTCCTAATGTACATTACTTTCTATATCGTCACTTTTTTCTTTATTATCAAAGAATTTCTCCACCAACTGCTGTTGCCGTTTCAAGCTTGAGTACAGAATGAGAAAATTCTCCCTTAATGAATGAATACGCAGACGCAATTCCTGATCTTCACCGGTCATCTCCTGCCAAAGCTTACCCGCTGCTTTGGACAATGGAAGTTTTTTTATATATACAAGATACTTAAGTCTGAAAAAGAGACTTATTTCATGGAAAGTATATACCCTGGTTCCTGATATATTTTTCCTGGGGACCAGAAAGGGCACCTCTTTTTCCCAGTATCTGATTATGTGTGCTTTTAGGCCGAGAACGCTGCATATATCACGAATATAAAATCTATACACCTACCTCTCTTTCAACTCCACTTCCAGGGGTATCGAAGAAAATCCAAGTTCCGTCCGGATGTTATTCTTGATATACTGGAGATAGCTTTCAGGAAATCCTTTCTTTTTATTTATAAAAAGGACAAATTTTACCGGATTACTGTTAACCTGGGTACCGTAAAGAATTTTATAACGTCCCCCTTTAAATCTTGGGGGTTCAGTACGTTCCACCCATCGTTTTAGTGCGGAGTTAAGTGTAGATGTATCAACTCTATGATTCAGCTGGTTCCACACCTTATAAACCTGTTTGAAAAGATCATCTACCCCCTCTCCGGTAACTGCCGACAGAGGCACCAAAGGAGCAAAGGAGAGCACAGGAAAAAGAAATTTCGTTCTATCCTGAATAGCCTCCATCTGATTCGGTAGTTCTTTGACCTTATCCCATTTATTTAAAACCAGAACGACGCCGCACCCCCTCTTTACAATCTGGGTCGCTATCTTTTTATCCTGATCGCCCAACCCCTCTGCCGCATCAATCAGCAGGAGGACAACATCGGAATGTTCAATAGTTTTTATCGCTCTGTTTACTGAATAGTACTCAACATTTTCGCCCACTTTCTTCTTTTTACGAATTCCGGCAGTATCCATCACCCGGTAGACTTTATGTTTATACTCAAATCTTCCTTCTATAACATCCCGTGTTGTGCCGGGGATATCTGAGACTATAGCCACATCCTTGCCGAGTAATCTGTTTATAAGTGTTGATTTCCCTGTGTTTGGTTTACCCAATAGAGCAATACGTATATCCGGTTCAGCTATCTCGTCTGCCGCCCGGTCTGCTTCGAAATCAATCAGTTCTTCCAGCTTATCTATGAATTCCGAAATACCGATACCATGTGCAGCGGACACTCCTACTACATTATCAAATCCATAGGAGTAATAGTTCCAGACATCCGCTTCCCGTTTTTCACTGTCAACCTTGTTCACAACGAGGAGTATTTTATCTGAATACTTCCTGAGAATCTTTGCAAAGGCATCATCCTCTCCTGTAGTTTCAGTTACATCCATCATAAAGACTATCAAGTCAGCACCTTCCAAAACTGAAAGGCTTTTATTGGTGACCTGCTCATCCAGACCAGACTGTTCTACTTTAAATCCCCCGGTATCTATCAGCTTAACTTTGTGATGTCCCAGGTCATATATTCCTTCAACAGGATCCCGTGTTACCCCAGGGGTAGGATCGGTAATTGACTGTCTCTTTCCAACCAACCTGTTAAAAAGGGTTGATTTCCCTACATTTGGTCTTCCCACAACAGCAACTACCGGCAGACCCTTTTTATTATTCTGTATACTCAATTCTTTCTTCCATCCATTTTTTCACCAATTTATTAATCTCATCTGCAGACTCAAGCTTCAAAACCTTCTCTGCAAGCTCTTCTGCTTCATCCATTCTTATTTCTCTTATAACTTTTTTCACCTCGGCGATACTGTTTGCAGCCATGCTGAAATGTTTCAATCCCAACCCGAGAAGTACAGCTGCTGCCCGGGGCTCACCTGCAAGCTCTCCACAGAGACCTACCGGGATATTAGCTTTGTTCGCATTTTCGATTACAGTCTTGATCATCCTTAAGACCGCCGGATGAAAAGGATCATACAGGTATGCAACTTTTTCATTACCCCTGTCAACGGCAATGGTATACTGAGTAAGATCATTTGTGCCAATAGAAAAGAAATCTACCTTTTTTGCCAGAATATCCGAGGTTACTGCAGCTGAAGGAACTTCTATCATAATCCCCACAGGAATATTTTTATCATAAGGAATTTTCTTTCTCTTAAGATCATCCTTGACCTCATTCAGAATTTCATAGAGAGCATTAAGTTCCCCAACCCCTGAAATCATAGGAAACATTATCCTCAGCTTCCCAAATACTGATGCGCGTAAAAGTGCCCTCAACTGAGTCCTGAGGATATCCTTATGTTCCATACAAAACCTGATTGATCTCCATCCCAGGAGTGGATTCCGCTCTTCAATCACGTCAAGTCCCGGTATGAGTTTATCTCCTCCGACATCTATAGTTCTGATGGCAACAGAGCCAAGATTTTTCATGGCTTTCAATACTTTAGTATAAGCTTCAAACTGTTCATCTTCAGTGGGCACAAAATCATTCTGCATAAAGATAAACTCGGACCGGAATAGTCCAACTTCATCAGCATGCTCCTCGATAACAGAATCTATCTCTTCAGGCATCTCTATATTTGCATGAAGATGTATATGCTCGCCGTCCTTTGTTACACAGGGCAGCTTATTCTGTTGTTTCAGCGACAGTTCATACTTGGTCCATTGATCCCGGAGCATTCTATACTTTTTGAGAGTGTCTTTGTCAGGGTCAACAATGACCAGACCTCTGTTCCCGTCAACGATGATCCTGTCGCCGCTTCGTGCATAATCTGTAATAGTAGACAGCCCCAGAACGGCAGGGATTTGAAAAGCTCTGGCAAGAATTGCCGTATGAGAGGTTTTCCCCCCTCCATTAAGAGCAATTCCTTTTACCTTGTCTTTCCGCATCATTAAGGTATCTGAAGGAAGAAGGTCGTTTGAAACGAGTACTACCTGCATTTTAAGATCGGGCAAGGCAGTTCTGTCTTTGAACATAAGATGATTAAAAACCCTTTTTGCCACATCATACATATCGACTGATCGTTCTCTCAAATACAGATCCTCAGTAGACTCCAGTGCGCTTATAAATTTCTTAACCGTAATAAAGAGGATCCACTCAATATTCTTTAAATATTTATTCAGATTCTTTTCAATCTGTTTATCAAACTCAGGATCACTCAGCATGAGCATATGAGCATCGAGAAAACCGCTCTCCTTGTCCAGATTCCTTTTAGCAGCTTCAACTTTCAGAGCATCTATCTCTTCCGAAGCCTTTTGAACTGCAGCCCGGTATCTTCTCATTTCACCAGGTAAGTCAGCCAGTTTAACGTCGTACCGGGGAACTTTATAGTTTTCATCAAGGTAGAGATAAATCCGACCTATTGCTATACCCGGAGCAGCTGAGACTCCTTTCAACACATTCATAATGTACATAATATAGGTACTTTTCATCCAACTGTCAAACAACCGTATTGATTAAGGAGTCTTTTACCGATATTTTGTAGAGATGAGAAAGAAAAAGAAGTCTTCAATCGGGTGCCTATTCTGGATCGCACTTATTCTTCTACTAGTAGTAATCTTCCTTTTGAGTAGAACCAGAATTGATAAGGTACTCGAAACAACAGGATTTAAAGAAATAATAACGAAAAACGAAGTGCCCGAAGAACCTGTTGTTGTTATAAAGACCGATAAAAATGCCGTACCAAAGAATGAAACGCCACCCCCTTCGAAGGATACTTCTACCACAGGACCTGTTCAAAATAGTACTGATGTTGAAACAGCTGTCAACACAGAACCCAAAACAGTTATAAACGAAAATACAGCACCTGCGCAGGAGAGAAAATCCCGAAAATCTGTACTCTATTTTATTAATGTTGATGATAGCGGGACTATTTCATTAGTACCTATTACCCGTACAGTATATTATAAGGATTCACCGCTGACTAAAACCATGCAGAGCCTGCTCAGCGGTCTATCGGCCTCAGAACTAAACAGAGGCCTCATATCCCTGATTCCGGAAGGGACAAAACTCCTTGGTATTTCAATAAAGGATTCCATCGCCTATATAGACTTTAATGAAATGCTGAAGTTCAATTCTTTTGGGGAAGAAGGGCTGAAAGCATCTTTAAAACAGATAGTATTCACTTCTACTGAGTTTTCTACAGTCAAAGGTGTACAGCTGTTAATTAATGGAACTATAGAAAAGTATCTTTCCACCGAAGGAGTTTTTGTGGGAAAACCTCTTACAAGGACATCTTTTTAAGGTGAAAACACCAGATTACGAATTGTCTTTTCTATATCCTTTGGTGTTGCCCTTCCACCTTTGGTAATATAGAAGAAAAACTCGGTATTCCCTTTTCTACCGGTAACGGGTGAAAGAATGACATCGGAAATGGACAACCCCTCTTTTAGTATACTCCTGGTTGTTTCAATCACTGTATCAAGGAGCAGGGATTTATCAGTAATAACGCCATTGAAGACCTTCCTGTCCGGAACAGAAACCTCAAACTGAGGTTTTACAAGGGCAATCAGCCACTTCTCTTTTACAAGTTCAATTATTTTGGAAGCAGCTCCGGTTATCGATCGAAACGAGAGATCTACAACTCCTGCATCAGCAGCAGGATCAAGTTCTTCAACTTCCATGATATTTGTTTTTTCATGAACATAAACAAGTGGATTAATTCTAAGGGAATAAGCGAGTTGATTATACCCGACATCAACCGAATGAACGCCTGCTGCTCCTCTTTGGAGAAGTGCATCCGTAAATCCTCCGGTGGAACTTCCAGCATCGAGAAAAACTTTTCCCTTACAATTAATATTCCAACGGGAAAGAGCTTCCTGCAGCTTTAACCCGCCTCGAGAAACATATTTCTTCGTGGCGACCTCAATTACCGCATCATTTTTAACATGTAATTTGGGATTGACAACCTTCTCTCCGTTTACCAGAACCTCACCGCACATTATATACCCAAAGCTTTCATCAGGTGATAAATACGGAAATTCTGCTCTCATCTTTTCTAAAAGGGTCATGCTTAAACCAGCGATTTTTTCCTGAAACGTTCTATTGAGACTGTTTTCCCTGAGGAAATATCAATCTTTACCTGAACCCCCGAAAGGACAGAAGGATTATCCGATACTTCAATTTTCAGCGGCAGCTGGGTCAAAAATCTTCTTATTGAAATGGAAGGATCACTCCCTATAACACTGAGCTCTGGACCGCACATCCCAATGTCGGTGATATATCCAGTGCCTTTTGGTAGGATTCGTTCATCAGCTGTCTGAATATGAGTATGGGTACCAACGAGCAGAGATACCTTCCCGTCAAGGTAGATCCCCAAAGCTTCCTTTTCCTCAGAAGATTCTGCATGGAAATCTACCAGAACAAGATCGGTTTCACTCTTCATTTTTTTTAGGAGGCTTCCGGCAGTTCTGAACGGGCAGTCTATAGTTGACATTCCGGATCTTCCCTGCAGATTAAGAACTCCGACCCTGATCCCTTTTACAGTAACGACAGTATAACCTTTTCCCGGAGTACCAGGCGGGTAGTTTGCCGGCCGGATAACAGGGACATTGATGTCCTCAAGCTGCGGCAGTATTTCACGATGGTGCCAGATATGATTACCACTGGTAATTACATGAGCACCTGCGGAGAAAATCTGCCCGGCAATCTCAGGAGTTAAACCAAACCCATCTGCAGCATTCTCTCCATTTACTATAACAAGATCAGCCTTTTTCTCTTTAACTAGATTTTTAAGACCAATAAAAACAGCTCTGAACCCGGGCTGCCCATAGACATCTCCGAGAAACAGAGCATTTAAATTATCGGGCATACTCAACTACACGGGTTTCCCGTATAATGGTAACCTTGATTCGTCCCGGATACCTGAGGTCTGACTCAATTTTCTTTGCAATATCTTTTGCAAGAATCTTTGCTTTATCGTCATCAACCGAATCGTTGTTAACAATAATCCTGAGTTCTCTCCCTGCTTGAATAGCAAAGGCCTTTTCTACCCCTTCAAAGCTTTCTGAGATGTTCTCAAGGTTCTCAAGCCGCTTTATATAGTTATCAAGGGTTTCCCTTCTTGCCCCGGGTCTGGATGCGGAAATTGCATCTGCAATCTGTACAATAACTGATTCAATACAATTAGGTTCAACATCATTATGATGAGAAATAATAGCATTAATAACCCTGGGGTCCTCCCCGAGCTTTCTTGCCAGCTCAGCACCAAGTTCAGCATGGTTTGAGTCACCCTCTGTCTCAATCCCCTTACCAATGTCATGCAGCAGACCGCCTCTTTTTGCAATCTCCCGGTCAGCTCCAAGTTCAGCTGCAAGCATTCCGGATATAACAGCAACCTCTTTGGAATGGTTTAAAACGTTCTGTCCGTAACTAGTACGGTAGTGCAATCTGCCTATAGCCTGTATCCCTTCTTTGGGGATGTTATGCATTCCAAGATCGAAGACAACCTTCTCACCTTCTTCGAAGATAATCTGGCTGATCTCCTTCGTCACCTTCTGAACCACTTCTTCAATTCGTGCCGGATGTATCCGGCCATCCTGAATGAGTCTATCAAGAGCAACTCTGGCAATCTCCTTCCGGACTGAATCAAAACATGATATTACTACAGCTTCAGGAGTATCGTCTATAATTATATCCACCCCTGTCAACGTCTCAAGGGTTCGGATATTTCTTCCTTCCCTGCCGATAATACGCCCCTTCATTTCATCATTCGGTAGACTTACCGAACTTATTGAAACTCCAGAACTGACATCAGTCGCAATCCTTTGTATTGTTGTTACAACAATGTCTCTTGCCTTTTTTTCAGCAACAAGCTGTGCTTCCGCTTCTATCTTGTTAATGATAACCTGTGAGTCATGCCGTGCTTCGTTTTCCATAGACTTCATAATGAGGTCTTTTGCTTCTTCCTTCGTTATTCCGGCAACTTTTTCTAACTCTTTCTTCCAGTTTTCTTCCTCAGTAACAAGATACTTCTCTTTCTCTAGTACCTTTCTCTCTCGGTCTGTAAGCAGTGATTTTTGTATATCAAGTTCATTCTGCTTCTTTTCTAGATTTTCTTCCTTCTGCAGCAGCCTTCTTTCCATCCGCTGCAGCTCACTTCTATTCTCACGATATTCCCGTTCTTGTTGATTCCGCTCTTTCTGGAGCTGATCTCTTGCTTCTAAAAGCAGTTCTTTTTTCTTAGATTCTGCTTCTTTTATCGCTTCACGATTTAAACGCTCAACCCTCTGCTCTGTAGAAGAAAGCTGAAACCTGGCATAGAGCCATCTTATAATCCAACCTAGAATCAAACCTGCGAGAGGAAGTGTTATAAAAAGTATAAAACGCATCTCTTCCTCCACAATCAGATCAGCCTAAATAATAGACGTTAACTTTTGCAATGTCAAGTTAAGGCTTTAACGAAACTTAAAGTTAATTAATACAAGATATCATATATTTTTGAGTATTTGGAGATATCCCATAATGTCAGA
>JANTFL010000018.1 GCA_024763455.1 Sediminispirochaeta sp.
ATGGCTATTATAATCTTCCTTTTTATGTTCATGGCGGCATTTCTCGGAGTGTACGAAGGACTTGTACCTCTGATTGTTTTCATTATTCCCCTGTCCTACTCCTTAGGGTGGGATTCTCTTACTGGACTGGGGATGAGCCTGCTGGCCCTTGCCTTCGGATTCTCTGCAGCGGTAACAAACCCATTTACCATTGCAGTGGCCCAGAAGATTGCCGAACTCCCCCTGTTTTCCGGGGCCTGGCTCAGAATCATATTCTTTGTACTAGTTTATTTTGTTGTTTATTTATTTGTTTCCATCCATGCTAAAAGAGTCGAGAAAAACCCTGAAAGCTCTCCTGTATACAAACTGGACAAACCTTTAAGGGACCGGCTTGAAGCACTGGAGGAATTTGAATCTACCGAAGGTGATAAATCAGCCATGCGGAGAGCAATAATCTGGTTTTCAGCATGCCTATTCCTAGCCCTGGGTTTTGTTGTTGTTTCATCCTTTATTCCGGGAATTAGTGATTATGCTTTTCCCCTTATGGGACTGCTATTTCTCATCGGAGGCGTCGGGAGTGGTTTTTTTGCAGGTCTTACGGGGGGACAGATTACCCGGATATTCGGGAAAGGAACACTTAACATTCTTCCTGGGATTATTCTCATTCTAATGGCATACAGTGTTAAATACATAATAGATCAGGGGCAGATAACTGATACAATCCTTTACTCAGCCTCCCAAAAAATTGCCGGAGCTTCAGCAACCGGAGCAGTGTTTCTTATTTACGCCCTAACCCTCTTTATGAACTTTTTCATCGGCTCAGCCTCAGCAAAGGCTTTTTTAATGATGCCTATTCTCAGCCCTCTGTCAGATCTTGTTCATATTACCCGACAGACTGCTGTTCTTGCATTCGATTTTGGTGACGGTTTCAGCAATATGATCTACCCATCCAACGCCCTGCTTCTTATTGCCCTAGGATTTACCGTTGTCAGTTATCCCAAGTGGATAAGGTGGACGCTGAAATTACAGGTACTGATGCTGGTGATTACCAGTATTTTCCTGGTAATTGCAGTAAAAATAGGGTTCGGTCCTTTTTAACTAACTTTTTAGGGTTTATGGGGACGGAGGGTTTATGGGGACGGAGCTATTCGTGAATTTAAATTATACTCAAACTAGAACACGAAACAGGTTGTCGTTTCCACTTTTAAGCATTTATCTAGCAATGGTTTCAATTCCATGTAGATGGTAGAGATAACATCATTCTTTTTTTATCTATTCTCATTTTTAACCTGCTGGTAAGTTTATATACCCTTCCTCCACCTGTTATAAAAAGCCAGTGCCATCATCATAACACCGTTCGAATAGTGCTCCGTCCCCATTTTCTTCTGAATCTCTTTAACAGGAATCTTGTGAATATGGATAAACTCGTCATCATCAAGGTTTTGCTTTGCAACCAGTTCTAGATTAAAAGCAGCGAAGGTGTGGGTAAGGTTGTCCATAAAAGCGGGATTGGGAGAAACAGAACCCAGATTTATCAAGTTCCCAGCCATGTATCCTGTCTCTTCGATAAGTTCGCGCAGTGCGGCATTTTCAGGTGATTCTCCCTCATCCACGATCCCTGCCGGGAATTCCAGAGTAATACTGCTGCTACCATGGCGGAACTGTTCCACTATCAGAAAACATTCATCCCCATGTTCATCCGTGAGCACTGGAATTACTGTTACCCAGTCTGGAGCATCGAGAATGAAGAAGCGCCGCTCCCTTCCAACCGGTGAAAGCCTGCTTACTTCATACAAATCAAATATCCTGCAGCTGTTCAGTTTTTTGCGATCAAGATCTTTCCAAATTAGTTTTTTGCTCATGGTAAACAAGGATACAGGAAATAAATCTATTTTTCTATTCAGAATTTAAAAAAATACAACTATATATGGATTTATACTTCATTATATTTTCAGCTTTTTACTGCACTCGGTTTTTTTGACTTGAGCACACCGTTTGAGGCTGTAGGATTTAATCTTAAAACTATATTTTTAATCAGGCTTATTGTTGGAATGTTTTCTATAATATAATTCACCCCATAATATCTTAAGGACTCTATTAGGAGGTCTTTCCAATATTCCTGGTAATCCTTTCTGTAGATAGTATATACCGCTGAAAAAATAATCTGTAGGGAAACCAACAATACCTGCTTTAACCGGATTGTTTGAAATATAAATAAAGGTATGCAAATACTGTCGGAAATCAATTATTACTTTACTTTTAAATCTGTCATACCAAACATGGCCATGCAGATTAAATTTTCTGTTATATGTCTGAGCAAACACACCAAGAAGCCACCTCATTATAGCTGACAAACTCTCATCTTTCATGGGTTTCATTATAAAATGAATATGATTATTCATTATACAGTAATTACTTATTTGAAAACGGTATTTCTGCTTGGCTCTTTTCAAAATAGACATAAACATTTTTTTGATGAATATCGTCTGGAGAAGATATTCCTGCCTATTTATTCGGGCATAGACATGATAACTGGCCCCTTCTTTCAATTCTCTTCGCTTCCTCATACTCCCAAATACAGAGAAAATCCCTTTCCTGCTTCAAACTTATCCCACTTTCTTGCTCCGTCCCTTTTTAATCCTTGACGTATAGCAATTTTCCGTTAGAATACGAGTAATAAACGTTATCAAAAAGGACGGTACTTCCATGAAAAAGCGGAACGTTGGGTTTATTTCATTCAGGATTTCAGGTACTGACGGTGTCTCACTTGAAACAAAGAAGTGGGCCGATATCTTTGAAAAATGGGGATACAGGAACTATTATATGGCAGGTGAACTCGATACTCCTGAAGAAAACTCGTTTATTGTACCCGAGACACACTTCAAGCATCCTGAATCAATGCGCCTTTACAAACAGTGCTTCAACGGCACAGATACCCGTCCAAGACAACTATCACGGGATATTCATGCTATGAGGGATATGCTTAAAAGTAAAATATATGATTTCATAGAAAAATTCAAAATTGATCTTTTAATTCCCCAGAATACACTTACCATTCCTCTTCACATTCCTCTAGCTCTTGCTTTAACAGAGGTAATAGCGGAAACAAATATTCCGGTCATCGCACATCACCATGATTTTTTTTGGGAAAGAAAAAGATTTTTAAGAAACTGCGTATGGGACTATCTGAATGCAGCTTATCCCCCTCACCTCAACTCTATTCACCATGTTGTAATTAATTCCTCAGCTCAGAACCAACTGGCATTAAGAACGGGGATATCGTCTACCCTTATTCCAAATGTCATGAACTTTGAAAATCCTCATCCTCCTATAGATGAATATAACAGCAATGTTAGAGAGGAACTGGGTATAGCAGAAGATGAATTATTTGTGCTTCAACCCACACGGGTAGTTCAAAGAAAAGGGATTGAGCATGCTATAGAACTTGTTGCCCGGATGAAACGCAAATCTGTTCTGGTAATAAGCCATGCATCAGGTGACGAGGGTTATGAATACGAGCAGAGAGTGAAGGAATTTGCTGATCTGTTAAAGATTCGGGCGTTATTCGTGGATCACCGGATTGGAGACAGCCGGGGGACAACAAAAGACGGGAAAAAGATCTACACTCTGGAAGATATCTACCCTCATGCAGATCTTGTAACCTACCCTTCCCTGCAGGAAGGGTTTGGCAATGCATTTCTCGAAGCGGTATACTTTAAAAAACCTATTCTCGTAAATAACTATTCTATTTATTCCTATGACATTAAACCAAAGGGATTTGAAGCCATTGAGATGGACAACTTTATTTCTGATAAAACAGTAAGTGAAATGAATGCACTCCTTGATAATCCTGGCAGGATAAAAAAGATCACCGAAAAAAACTATGAGCTTAGCCTGAAATACTATTCATATACAGTGCTGGAACACAAGCTTAAAGAGATAGTTTCCAATATCTGGGGCAGATAGCAAGAATGCACATCACAATATTCCATTATCACTTGTTACCGGGGGGGGTTACCCAGGTAATACTATCCTCGGTAGTGAGTATGCTGAAATATATCCCGGAAATAACCGGGATAACACTGGTAAGTGGTAGAGAAGAGAATACAGAAAATGTTCTTGGCGAAATAAGAGACAATGTTCCCTTAAGTATTCGGAATGAGATCAAGGTGGAGATCGTTCAAGAATTACGGTATCTCTCCGATCAACCCTCTGTACCGGATACAGAAGAGATGGTCAGGATCTTAACAAAGAGATTCGCTCCCGGCATTTGGTGGATTCATAACTTTCACCTCGGGAAAAACCCGATCTTTACCAAATCCCTGCTTATTATTGCTGAAACCTGCAAGAACGTCAAAATGATCATGCATATTCATGATTTCCCCGAGTGCGGACGATTCCAGAACATACGTGCTTTAAGAAGTTATATAAGCGAAGATCTTTATCCGCAATCAAATAACGTGAAGTACGCAGTAATAAACAGCAGAGACAAACAGCTTCTTGCAGAAGCCGGAATACACAAGGAATCAATATTCCTACTGGATAACCCGGTAAAAAAGACCGATCCTTTACCTTTTAGACCTGATACATACACAAAGATGGACAATTTTTTTTCGGGGACGGAGCATTCATACATCCCCAAAGCACCGATACTCATTTATCCCGTCAGGTCCATCCGTAGGAAGAATACTCTCGAGGCAGGGCTGCTGAGCAGACTACTTGTCCGTGAAACCAACCTCTTTGTCACTCTTCCGGGGACTTCGGAATCGGAAAAAGAGTATTCAAATATGGTCGAATATGCTTTTAAGGAAAATTTAATTCCCGGTGTTTTTGCCTCCGGACTAAAAGGGCAGGAGAATGGGTTTTCTTTTTTGGAACAGGTTGCTGTAAGCAGCGGTATCATTTCATCTTCGGTTCAGGAAGGGTTTGGATACCTATTTATCAATGCTCTTCAGTGGGAGAAACCCCTCTTTGCCAGGTACCTCGATGTACTAAGAGGGACGGAGCACTTGTTTGAACACCAACAGGCTGGATTCTATAGAGAAGTCAAAATTCCAATGAATCCTGAAGAAAAAAATGAGCTTAGGGAAAATTACAAGGAGCACTTTAAGAGAGTTTCAGCAATATATCCCACGCTGAATATCGCGAGCCTTTTAAAAGAGCTTGAGGGTATGCTGAAGGAGGAGTTTATTGATTTTTCCTACCTTTCCCCTGGAATGCAGTTGGATACTTTAAAAAAGTTACATGACAGAAGCTTCCTAAACGAAGTAAGATATATGAATAAAGAGCTTTTAGACAGATTTGAAGCGATCCTCTCCAATGATTTTACAGAAGGAGAAGAACCTGGTCTCGAACGTTTCTCGCTTCAACAGCATGCATCAACAATAAAGAACATACTCTTCGCCCCAATATCCGGAGTACACACTGCTAAAAACAGTCAAGTCAGCTCCAATTTGTTAGCATTATTTACAAAAATGGAATATTTTAAATTACTCTATTCACAATAATTTAAATATTTTCTTAAGAAACAGAAAGTCTTTCGCCTTGCCTATACCGTTATAAAACTTTATAATGTGTACGTATAAAAATAAATTATAATAGAGGGATTACTATGTCTAAAAAAAAGATGGTTACTATTGATGGTAATACAGCTGCTGCGCATGTAGCGTACGCATTCAGTGAAGTAGCTGCTATCTTTCCCATTACTCCGTCATCTCCCATGGGCGAATATGCCGATGCATGGGCGAGTACAGGATTAAAGAATATCTTCGGCAAAACTGTCGATGTAGTTGAAATGCAGTCTGAAGCAGGTGCTGCCGGTGCAGTGCATGGTTCATTAAGCGGAGGAGCCCTTACAACAACCTTTACAGCATCACAGGGTCTTTTGCTCATGATTCCGAACATGCACAAAATCGCAGGGGAAATGCTGCCGACTGTTTTTCATGTTTCAGCACGTTCTCTTGCTGCACAGTCTCTTTCAATTTTTGGAGACCATTCCGATGTTATGTCATGCCGTAATACAGGGTTTGCAATGACTGCAGCTTCCTCAATTCAGGAAACAATGGATATGGCACTTGTTGCTCACCTTGCAACACTGAAATCACAGGTACCGTTCCTGAGTTTCTTTGACGGTTTCAGAACATCCCACGAGATACAGAAGGTCGAAGAGATCTCATTTGAAGATATGAAGAGTCTCCTGGAGCCTGAATATGTAGAAAGATTCAGAAAACGGGGGATGAGACCTGAAGAACCTATCATTAAGGTTGCAGCTCAGAATCCGGATGTATATTTTCAGGGCAGAGAAACAGTTAACAAGTACTATGATGCCACACCGGCAATTGTTCAGGAGTACATGGACAAAGTTGCAGAACTCACCGGCCGCCAGTACCATCTTTTTGATTACGTCGGGGCACCTGATGCTGAAAAGGTAATTGTTGCCATGGGAAGCGCCTGCGATACCATTGAGCAGACAGTTGATTACCTTACAGCAAAGGGAGAAAAGGTTGGTGCTATAAAGGTACGCCTTTACAGACCATTCTCTGTTGCAGCTCTTGCTTCTGTCGTACCTGCATCCTGTAAGAAAATTGCCGTTCTCGACCGGACCAAAGAACCCGGTGCTATTGGTGAACCGCTTTTCCTTGATGTAGTAGCAGCTCTTGCAGGAAAAGATATTAAAATTATAGGCGGACGGTACGGACTTTCAAGTAAAGAGTTCAATCCAAGCCACGTAAAAGCTGTTTTTGATCATCTTGACGGAAAAGCTTTCCACAATTTTACCGTAGGCATAAACGATGACGTAACAAACCTTTCTCTTGAAGTAAAAGAGGAAATAGATGTAACACCGAAAGATGTTGTGAGCTGCATGTTCTGGGGACTCGGGGCAGACGGTACAGTCGGCGCTGCCAAAAACTCCATAAAAATTATAGGGGGTAATACAGACAAAAATGCCCAGGCGTACTTTGTGTATGACTCAAAGAAATCCGGAGGTATTACCATTTCTCACCTTCGTTTCGGCGACAGTTCAGTTAATATGCCGTGGCTTATTGACGCAGCCGACTTTGTAGCTTGTCACAACCAGGCATACATCGGCAGATATGATATGCTCGGACCATTGAAGGAAGGCGGAACGTTCCTGCTTAACTCAATTATTCCTTCATCAGAAGTTTTTGAACATCTGACAAAAGAGATGCAGGATACAATCCGCCGAAAAAAAATAAAGTTCTACAACATAAATGCATTGAAAATTGCCGAAGAAGCAGGGCTGGGTATGAAAATCAATACCGTAATGCAGGCTGCTTTCTTTAAAATATCTGGAATTATCCCTGAAGAACAGGCAACCAAACTTATAAAAGACTATATCCATAAATCCTTTATCAAAAAAGGTCAGGATATTGTAGACATGAACTGGGCAGCTGTAGACGGAGCTTCGGCTGCAGTCGAAGAAGTGGCTATCCCCGACTCAGCCGCAAATGCATATGAACCTCCCAAACTTATTCCGGATGATGCTTCCGATTTTGCCAAGGACGTAATTCTACCAAGTATGCATCTTAAGGGGGATGACATAGCGGTTTCAAAGATGTCTTTTGACGGCACACTTCCGTTGGGAACAACTGCTTTGGAGAAAAGAGGTGTTGCAGCATACGTACCCCACTGGATATCCGAAAACTGTATTCAGTGTAACCAGTGTTCAATGGCCTGTCCTCATGCAGCTATACGCGCTAAACAGATCGCTCCTGAGGATCTCAAAAATGCACCAGCTGCATTCAAACCTATTAAATCAAATACAAAGAACGACAGAGATCTGGCGTTCAAGATTCAGGTTTACACTGAAGACTGTCAGTCATGCGGTGTTTGTGTTGACGTATGTCCTTCCAAGGAAAAATCTCTTGTTATGAAACCGATACAGGAAGAGAGGGACAAAGGAGAAATTGAGAATGCAACATTTTTCGATGCTCTCCCTGACAATGTACTGGACGGAATCAAGGAAACAACCTTTAAGGGAACTCAGTTCAAGAAACCGCTGTTTGAGTTTTCCGGTGCATGCGCAGGATGCGGTGAAACCCCTTATGTAAAACTGGTTTCCCAGATGTACGGTGACAATATGATCGCTGCCAATGCAACAGGATGTTCCTCAATCTACGGTGGAACATTTCCTACAATTCCTTATTGTACAACTAAAGATGGACGCGGTCCTGCTTGGGGTAACTCACTCTTCGAAGACAACGCAGAGTACGGCCTTGGAATGAGACTTGCCGTTGACAGCAACAGGGAACAGCTGAAAATCTACGTAGATAAGCTCCTGGCGGCAGGTACTTCAGCGGACCTTGAAGCTGCAATTAAGAAAAACCTCGAACTGTGGGATGTCAAAGGGCAGGAAGCAGTGGCAGCACAGAACGCAACAGGAAAACTTCTTGAAAAAGAACTTTCCTCCGCTTCCGGCGAAAAGAAAGAGATCCTCGCAAAATTGGTTGAACTTAAGGATTACTTTGTGGACAAGAGTGTCTGGATCATCGGCGGTGATGGCTGGGCTTATGATATCGGGTACGGCGGCCTGGACCATGTTGTGGCCTCGGGTAAAAATGTAAATATTCTCGTCCTTGATACAGAGGTTTACTCCAACACCGGTGGACAAGCCTCCAAGTCGACACCTATCTCAGCAGTGGCAAAGTTTGCTAACGCAGGAATGCGGCTTCCCAAAAAGAACCTTGGTCTTATGTGCATGAGTTATGGATATGTTTACGTTGCTTCAATCGCCATGGGAGCAAACAGGGCTCAAACACAGAAAGCCATGAGCGAGGCAGAGAGTTATCCAGGTCCATCAATCATCATAGCCTATTCCCCCTGTATCGCCCACGGATTTGATATGAGTCAGTCCCAGTCAGAAGAAAAACGTGCTGTTGAAGCAGGTTATTGGCCGCTTTATAGATTCAATCCTCTGGCAGAAGAAGGGAAGCGGTTTACCTGGGAAACAAAAGAGCCGAAAATGGATTACAAAGAATACATCAAGGGTGAACGACGGTATGCAGCGTTACAGCGGACAGCACCGGAAGAAGCTGAAGCTCTATACGAAGAAGCAGCTCAAGATGCAAAAAGAAGGATGAAATTCCTTAAAGATTTCGGAGAGCTCCTGTAGGAGGGGATACTGATTACATAAAGGTAAATTTTAATAAAGGGCTGCTCCTTAACGGAACAGCCCTTTTTTTTGTAAGAGATCCCTAATTGCTTAATGGTTTGTCGATCATCCCTATTATCCGTTTGATAGCCTGAAGATAGTTTATATTTTCAACTCCCTCTAGTCCCACATCTTTAAGGGTTTTAAGGATATCAGCTATTACTGTGGATTCTGAATTTATGGTTACAACCTTGGCACCGTTAATCCATACATTTGCTACTTCGCAGATGGTTTCGTTAACCGAGTATCCATATCTTTGCTTTTCAACCTTGACAGGCTGTAAATCCTTATGGGCCTTTACAATGGCTATGAACTCATCCAGAGTATAGATATCCTTGTCCAGTGCAGGCATCTCTACTTGGAAAGCAGGAAATACTTCTTCCTCAAGGACCTTTTTGGAAATGGGGAATTCACCTTTCATAAGAGGATTCCACTGTTCCAACCCCTCTTTTTCCTGAACAAAGGTTTTAATGTCCATTTTCCCATTACGAATTTTTGTATTATTAATATCGTTGGTGGCAGAAACAATATAAATCTCTTCCGAATGACGTTCCCACACTTTCTCAGGGACAGGAACAGATAACCGTGCCATTCTGAAAGCAGCTTCATCAAAAGCTCGTCCAAAGGTTCTGAACTCAAACCTCGGGTCCGACTGAACCCCAATTTCCATTTTAGCCATATATAACTCCTTATGTTATAAATAATATTTAATAGACAATCTGTCCAAAAACATTCTGCACTACAAAAAGGGCAAAAAAGGCCACTACAGCTCCAATCACCGGAGTAGCAATCCACCCCAGACTTATCCTTCCCAGAATCCGCAAATTAAGATTCCGACCGCCTTTTGCAAGACCGATGCCGATAACACCGCCTACTATTGACTGTGAACTTGATACAGGGACCAGAGGAAACGACGGTAAATGATGTCCAACAAGAAATGCTTTAAGTCCCTGGGAGGCAAAGAGAAAAAGAACAATCGAGCTTGAGAGGACTACAATAAATGCAGTTATGGGTGAAAGCTGATAGATGCTTGTTCCCACTGTCATCATAACCCGTTTGGAATAGGTAAAGACCCCCACTGCGATCGCAATTCCTCCAAGAAGAAAGAGCTGCTGAACACCGCTGAATGTATAAAACGAACCGAATGAAAAGGAGGGGAAAGCACTTTCAGCACTTTTAATAAATACCCCCATAACATTTCCAATGTTGTTCGCTCCCAGACTGTAGGATCCAAAAGCTCCTGCAATGAGCAAAAGAGCTCTTGTATACCCGTCCAGCCGTATTAAATGAATTTTAACCTTTTTCATAAAAGCGGTAACGATAAAATAAAGAATAAATGCAAAAAACGCAGTCAGAACGGGAGAAAAGACCCAGGTTCCGACAACCTTGAGCAGTGCTTTTCCATTGATAGCAGTCCCGGAAAAGAGGTTCCATCCAAGGATAGCACCGACGATTGCCTGGGTGGTAGAAACAGGAAGAGCAAGCTTTGTCATCCAATAAACCGATAGTGCTGCTGACAAAGCCACAGTAAATGCTCCCGCCAGCGTACCAATTGCCCCAAGTTTTCCAAGGGTATGAGACGCTCCCGCTCCGCTGACAACGGCCCCCAAAATTATAAATATACTGCAGACCAGAGCCGCCTGTTTAAATTTGACCATACGGGTCCCAACAGCAGTTCCCCAGACATTGGCAGCATCATTTGCTCCCAATGACCATCCAAGAAACAGACCGCTGGTTAAAAAAAGTAATGTTGTTCCCATTTGACGGCTCCCTTAGATGCTTCGCTTTATCGTGTATACATCCAGTCTCTCAGCAACATCCTCTGACGTGTCCGCCAGAAGTGAAATTCGCTCGGCAAAATAACGGACCTGAACCTTTATACTGAGTTTATCCAGCTTTTCCGAAGCAAAAGCTTTTCTCTTTATCCGTTCTTCAACCTTGTCTGCTTCATGCTCCCAGTAATGAACCTGAGTAATAAAATCATGAACCTGTGAGAGCTCTCTAAAAAAGGATCGTGATGCAGAAACAAGCTCTTTTGCAGTTTTTACAGACATCTCGGTTAAGGAGAGAAAATCTTCCTTGAATTCTCCAAGTGCAGCCGGCTTTTCAATTGAAAACTCTCTTAAAACTTCTTCGGTTACATCAATAACATCATCCAAAGTTTCCAAAAGCCCCAGCACATCTCCACGGGCATCCGGAATCAGTAAATCTCTGTACAATGTATACTTGATATCTCTTCGCAGTTCATCGCTCGCACTTTCCAAATCACATGCTTCTTTGTACTTGTCCTCAAAAAGATCCATATTCCCATTGAAGTATTCTTTCACTCCCTGTTCAAAGGTCAGAATAGCCTTTGTAATATTATCCAGGTACTTGTCAATGTTGCCTTCAATCTTTCTGGCACGTTGAAAAAACAGATTCATATTGCTCTCCTAAAAAGTATTATTGTAAAGAGGATTTTATCATAGATTGAATAAAACTTTTAGTCTAATTAAAATTAATTATTCCTTTCATAAATAATAATTATACAGTAGAATACATCAGGTTGTACTCATGGATCTATACAAACTTAAATCGTTCTATACCGTTGCAAAAATGGGCAGTTTTTCCAGGGCAGCTGAAGTACTTTATCTGACCCAGCCTGCGGTCAGTACTCAGATACGGGATCTTGAACACGAATATAAAACGAAACTTTTTGAAAGAATCGGCAGGAATATCCGTTTAACCCAATCGGGGGAAATGCTCATCCCCTATGTAAAAAATATTCTGGATCTTGTCGATGAATCCCATCTTGCAGTTAACGTACTAAAAAAAGCCGGAGAGGGTTCGCTGAAAGTCGGGGTAAGTGATCTACCGGGAGCAAGACTCATTCCTGATTGTCTTTCTAAATTTCTAAAGCAGTATCCTAAAGTCAGTATCTCAATAACTGCAAAGAAATCATCCTTTATCTCCGAACTTGTAAAAACTAATAAAATTGATCTGGGTATAGTGGGTAACAGCTCACCGGAGATATCAAATAGTGATTTTAAAGGGGAAACTGTCTACAAGGATAATATTGTCGTGGCTGTCAGCAACAACCACCCACTTGCTACACAGAGTTCAGTAACTGTTGAAGAACTTTCAAACCTTCCATTGATTGTATCCTTAAAAAATACTGTATCACGGCAGGCTATCGACAAGCTGTTTCACCGGCTCAACATTCCCTACAAGATTGCATATGAGATCGAAAACAAGGCAATGATCAAAACAATGATTGAGAGGAATCTGGGAATAGCATTTTTCAGTTATCTGGAAATAAAAAAAGAAGCGGAATCAGGATGGATCAAAACTCTTCCTCTATCTGATTATCCCTTTTACCGATACATCCAGATTATTTATCATAAAAACAAGGAACTTTCACCAAGCCAGAAAGCATTCTATGATTTCTTTGTACAAGAAAAAGACTGCCCTGACGGGCAGTCATTGTAGTTTCTTTCTCTTAAGCGAAAAATTCCTTAAGCAGCGGCTGGAGCTTCTTACGGGAAACACCCAGATTCTTCTGGTTGTAAGCGTCGATCTTTTCTGCACCTTTAATCCCGGCTGTGTCCAGCCGTTCCAGGCCCAGATCTGAGCGCTCAAGGAATGATACAAGTTTCTCTCTTAAACCGGAATCAGGAACATATACAACCAGATTCCGTGTAAATTCAGGTTCTGTAAAAGCATTCATTGCAAGGAGTACATCAAGAGATCGTTCTCTTCTATACTTTTCAAAAGAAGCAACAATATCCGGATCTTTTTTAAACCAATCATTGACCGGCATGAGCACAGAACCAATACCGCACATTTTCCCGCCGAGATTCCACTCTTTGTAATCTTTTCTTAAGAGGTCGTAGCTTCCCAGCGAAGACACATTAAACTTTTCAAACTGAAGTTTCTCAAATAAACCTTCCCTGTCGATCCCCTTCTTCTCAATCAAGGCGAGAGCTGCTTTTTCATCCTCCGGCTTCACCCTTCCTGCCTGAATATCAAGATTAACCGTATCAAGAAGAATCGTTCCCAGCAGAAGGGTTGCAACTGAATCATCGAGAAGATCGTTCCCTTTTTCCAAATACCGTTCTGCCACCAGAGTACAGGCAGAGCCTACCGGCCGTATATCAGTCTCGATCCCGGGGGGATAGTCTCCGTCATCTGCATGATGGTCCAGAATTGCAACTATGGCATCTTTGAACTTTTCCTGATGTGCGCCTATCTTGTTGTGATCGGTAAGAATAAGCTCCAGATTACCCTTTCCGTAAAGGGCATTCAGGTCGATATCATCAACAGAAATGAGATTCGCCGGATCCACCCCGGCCTCTTTAAAGAGGAATACCGCTTCGGTTCTCAGCTTGAAATCGTTTATGGGGATATTAATAACAGGAACAGGATTCTCAGCAAATCCCTTGCTTTTTAGAAAGTATGCATAGGTAACTGCAGAGGCCATGGAATCCAGATCAGCTGCTTCGTTTCCCAGGACAACCGTCATCTTTTTATCAGTGTCCAGTCCGGATTTCACATCCTGTAGAAATTTATTAAGAACTCTTTCCATTTGTTCACTCCTTATTTCATGATATTCAATAATCCTCCCTCAAAAGAGTGGAACTGTCAATAAATAAGTTCATTACAACGTATCAAACATTTTAATAGGTTCTATAATAAATTTTAATTTTACATAGACAAAAAAATAAGACAATATGAGATTGGATATTGATATTTTATCCAGTGAGAGTATAATTTTACTATCACGTACGTAAATACTATTAAGGAGCTTACCATGAAGAAATTACTGATTGCAGTTTTACTGATTGCACTGCTTTCTGTCTCTCTGTTTGCAGGCGGCGCCAGTGAGGGATCTGAAGCAAGTTTTCCCACAAAACCGATTCACCTCATTGTGTACACCGGAGCTGGCGGAGCTGGAGATATTCTTTCCAGAAAATTTGTTGATATCGCATCCAAGTACACCGATGCAACGTTTGTAGTTGAAAACAAAGCCGGTGCAGGTGGTATTGTTGCAATGGAATACGTTAAAAGCATTCCTGCGGATGGCTATACACTTATGTACGTTACAAAATCCAACATCAGCAAGCTTGCAGGAGCTTCTGAGATGAACCCTACCGCGGAATTCGACTGGATCGCTATGATGCAGATAGACCCTGAATGTGTTATTACCAATAATAAAACAGATGTCGTTACCTGGGAACAGGTTGTTGCTGATGCCAAAGCCAAGGATGGGAAACAGCTCTGGCTTGGCCCGGCTGCCGGAGGACTTGACAACGTAACAGCGGAGAGAATCTGGAAGGCTGCAGGAATCAAAGCTACCTGGGTACCCTTTGCCAGCGGTGGTAAAGCAAAAGCTGCTCTCTTAGGAAAGCAGGGTGTTACCTATACCGGTAACCCCGGTGAAATAATCGGGAAACCGGACTTTAGCGTTGCGGCTGTATGTCTTGATGAGAGGCTCCCACAGTTCCCCGATGTACCAACATTCAAAGAACTTGGTGTACTTGGAGTAGAAAACGAGATTATCTGGAGAGGTTTTGCCGTAAAGAAAGGTACTCCCGATGCTGTTATCGCATGGTATGATGATCTTTTCGAGAAAGTAAACAATGACGAAGACTGGATTGCGACCTATGCACCCAAAGGGAATAAGCTTGTTCATTATACCAGGGATAAGTTCAACCAGATTGTGGAAGAAGACTACAAGGGATACCTGGAAGCTTTCGGCAAGTAAGCTCCATCTGTTTTCAATAACAAAGAGCAAGTCTTCTCAAGACTTGCTCTTTGACTTGTCCTATCTTTCAATCTAACATACAGGAAATACAATGGAAGTAGTAAAATTTCTCGAAAAAGGTCCCGGACTTGCCCTCTTTCTGGGTTTTATGGTTGCCGTTCTGGGAGTTGTAATTTTTCTAATAAGGCGGTCTTCAAAAAAAGAGTATACCGCACGGATAGTTTTCCCCGTAATTTTCATGGAAATAGCATTTGTTTTCTTGATTATCCTCATGGGATTTAAAAAGGGATCAGCCAATACAGTCGGTCCGGCAGTTGTACCTCTTTTGTGGATAATAGGGATATTTGCATTCAGTATTATACTGATAGTTAAAGTACTATTGGGGCATGAAGAAAAAGATCCTGAGTGGGGAAATATACGAGTTGCCGTCACCTACATTATTTTTACCGTTCTTTATCTTATAATTATGCAGTATCTCGGTTACTATATCGCTACGGTCCTGTTTCTCATCGGAGGCATGTACTATCTTACCTACAGAAACTGGAAAGTAATGATTTCTCTGACTGCGGGTTGGCTCGTTTTTTCGTATCTTGCATTCTACAAATTATTATACGTTCCTCTTCCTCAGGGGAAATTGATAAGCTGGATCTTCGGCTAAGGAGTCTTTAATTATGGATTTACTATCTAACCTGGTAACGGGTTTCGGTTATCTGGCAGGGGTTCAGCCTGCAGTTGCAATTGTTGTGGGAGTAATACTTGGTATTCTTGCCGGAGCTATGCCCGGGCTCTCCCCTTCCATGGGGGTTGCTCTGCTTGTTCCGTTTACATACAAATTATCTCCGCAGATCTCGCTTATTCTTCTCGGTTCAATATACATCGCCGCAAATTACGGAGGTTCCATTACCGCAGTAACAATCAATACCCCGGGAACACCTTCGGCAGTGGTAACGTCCTTTGACGGGTATCCGCTTACAAAAATGGGTAAACCTGGAGTAGGACTTGGGACGTCCCTCATCGCATCCACAGTAGGGGGAATAATAGGAACTATAATCCTTATTTTCTTTTCCGTACCACTGGCACGTCTGGCAGTTAAGCTGCATCCGGCAGAGTACTTTGCTCTTGCTATATTCGGCCTTGCTACCGTTGCTTCTCTCGGGGGTAAAAACTGGGCAAAAGCCTTTATAGCCGCTATGTTGGGACTTTTAATCAATACAATCGGTATTGATCCTATATCCGGCGTACAGCGGTTTACCTTCGGTAATTATAAGCTATTCGATGGTTTTGCCCTGGTTCCCGCTCTTATTGGTCTCTTTGCATTGAGCGAGGTTTTTTCCAGAATGGAGGAATATAAACTTGAAAAAGGGGTTGTAGCAAAATTTGAAAAAGCAAATTGGCCTAAATTCATGGACTACTGGAAGCTTAAATTCACCATTCTCCGCTCCTCTATCCTGGGTACCCTGATCGGTATTTTCCCGGGAGCCGGTGCCACTATTGCCGCATTTTTATCGTATGATGTTGCAAAAAAGAGCAGCAAGCACCCGGAGACATTCGGAAAGGGAAATCCGGAAGGGGTTGCAGCAGCAGAGGCAGCCAACTCAAGTTCAGTAGGCGGAGCCCTGGTGCCCCTTCTTGCCCTCGGTATTCCCGGAAGTGCTACAACTGCAGTTCTTATCGGCGCCCTTATGATCCATGATGTTAATCCCGGTCCCCTGCTGTTCGTAGAACGCCCTGATATCGTATATTCACTCTTTGCAGCACTTCTTGTTGCAAATGCTGTTATGCTGGTGCTCGGTCTTTGGGGGAGTAAACTCTGGATAAAAGTAACAATAATACCCAAAAAAGTGCTGCTACCGTCCATTCTGGCGATATCCATCATTGGGAGCTTTGCTGTACATTACTCAATCTTTGACGTTGCATCATGTATAGGATTCGGTATTGCCGGGTGGCTGCTTAAAAAACACGGCTATCCCGCCGCTCCCATAGTTCTGGGTATGGTGCTCGGGAAACTTGCCGAAACCAACTTTAGACGCGCCGTACTCATGGGCGGATACAGTGTATTTATTACCCGTCCGGTAAGTATTATCCTGCTACTTCTTGCAGTTGCGTCATTTGCTGTTCCCCTTATGCAGAATAGAAAAAACAGCAGCGAATAACCGGGCAGGAGGATACATTCCTCCCGGCCGTGTTGCTTACAACAAAAAAGGAGCCATATGGCTCCTTTTTTAATAACTGATTGTTGGTCACTCTATGTTGTACTGCTGTTTGCCTTTTTTAAAACCTTGATATTGACTTCATTGTGTTTTTGATTCCGCTTGGAAACTGCAATCTTTAAAGCATCAATAATATTATCCAGGGATACCAGATCTGGCTTTGCAGCCTGAAGGCGCCCGATTGCGGCCATATTTGCAGCCATCTTGCTCCCCTCGTCTTCTGCTATATCATTCGCTTTCACTGCAATAACCTCTATATCATCCCGCTCAGGTTTAAAGTCAATCAGTGAACTATTATAGAGAAGTAATCCCCCCTTTTTTAAACGGGGCTCAAATTTTCGCATGGACGGCCCGTTCATTGCTACAACAATGGTAGGATGGGGAACCACAGGTGAACCTATGGGATCATCTGAAATAACTACAGAACAGTTTGCCGTACCCCCCCTCATTTCTGCACCATAGCTGGGGATATGTGAAACATGCTTGCCCTCTTTCATGGCAGCAAGACACAGCAGCTTACCAGCCATTATAACTCCCTGCCCTCCGAATCCTGCTACTACTATTTCTTCATGCATAGTCTTTTTCCTCCAGCCTTTTTTTAAAGATCTCTAAAATTGCCGAGCTTATAATACGGTTCCATAACCTCTTTTACCCACTCAGCTGATTTTACCGGACTAATACCCCAGTTGGTGGGGCACATGGACAATACCTCAATAAAGGAGTATCCCTTACCTTCTATCTGGTTTTGGAGACCTTTTTTTATCGCTCTTTTCGTTTTAAGGACATGTTTGACATCATAGACTGCACACCGTTCAATAAATACCGGAGCTTCCAGCGTATTTACAAGTTCACAGCCCCGGATAGGAAACCCAACATCGGCTGTATCCCTGCCGTAAGGGGTAGTTTTTGTTACCTGATTTTCCATTGTTGTCGGAGCCATCTGCCCGCCGGTCATACCATAAATGGCATTATTCATAAAAATGGTGGTAAAATTCTCCCCCCTGTTCGCGGCATGAATAGCTTCTCCGGTTCCAATGGCCAAAAGGTCACCGTCTCCCTGGTAGGAGATAACAACTTTATCCTTATGAACCCTTTTTAACCCGGTAGCGACGGCCGGAGCTCTTCCATGAGCAGCTTCACATCCGTCCACATCTATATAATTATACAGAAGAACGGAACACCCTACAGGCGCAACAACAATGGTATCATCCCGTATACCCAGTTCATCAATTACTTCCGCCAGTATTTTGTGAACAATACCATGACCACAGCCGGGACAATAATGTGTCGGAACATCAACCAGAGATTTCGGCCTGTCATACACATATTTAAAATCTGCTGCTTTAGCCTCCATAACTTCTCACCTTCCTTATTATTTCTTCTGAAACAGGGAGCATACCCCCTGTACGGCCATAAAAATCAACCTTCGAATCATTCTGTACTGCAAGACGTACATCCTCAACCATTTGGCCAAGGCTCATCTCTACCGTGAGCACTTTCTTTGCTCTATCAGATACAGCTTTAAGTTCTTTGTAAGGATAGGGCCACAATGTCAGCGGGCGAAACAACCCTACCTTGATGCCCTCTTTCCTGAGTTCCCCTATTGCTGAACGGCTGATCCTGGCACTGGTTCCATAGGCGACAATAACGTACTCTGCATCATCAAGAAGGTAGGATTCATACATAACTTCATTGGCTTCAATCTCTTGATAGGTTTTCTGCAGTTCTAAATTATGTTTTTCAAGTAAATCTTCAGGTGTTAAGCGCATTGATGCAATAATATTCGGTTTCCGCCCCTTTGCTCCTGTTAACGCCCAGGGTTTGTCGAAGGTTTTTCCGCTCGGTTCCGGCAGTGTAAAAGGTTCGGACATCTGACCAAGAAATCCATCTCCAAGTATCATAACCGGAATGGAATAGTGATCTGCGAGATCAAATGCCTTGACTGTCATATCTGCCAGTTCCTGAACACTCGCCGGGGCAATCACCAGAACACGGTAATCGCCATTGCCTCCCCCTCTGGTAGCCTGAAAATAATCTGACTGGGATCCTGCTATGTTACCCAATCCCGGTCCGCCGCGCATCATATCTACAATAACACAGGGAAGTTCAGCCCCTGCTATGTATGAAATACCCTCCTGTTTCAGACTGATTCCAGGGGATGAAGATGAGGTCATAGCCCGGGCTCCTGCTGCAGAAGCACCAAACACCATATTAATGGCTGCAAGTTCGCTTTCAGCCTGCAAAAATGTACCCCCTACTTCAGGAAGCCTTTTTGCCATGTAGGCAGGTATCTCATTCTGGGGAGTAATTGGATACGCAAAATAATGTCTGCATCCTGCGATAATTGCAGCTTCCCCAACCGCTTCGTTTCCTTTCATAAGTATTTGATCACTCATAACAATCACCCTTCCACATATTTGATAATTCGAATAGCTGATTCAGGACATATGATGGCACATGACCTGCACGTTGTACATGCTTCCTCGTTGACACAGACCGCATACGCCAGCCCCTGCCGATTGAATCTTTCACCTATTCCCATGATATTTTCGGGACACACTGCATTGCACAGCATACACCCTTTACACCGCTCGACATCTACTATTGGTTTTCCCCGCATGAAAGCTCTCCTTTCTTACAGTATTCATTATATGATACACCGTTTTATTATATAAAACAAGTTTTTCTTTGTATCATTTATCGGTCCTCACCCGATAAACCTATCATACTTAACCCGGGAAATAAATAGTATATGCCGATTTACTTATCAAAAAGAAAGATATATACTCGATTTTATGGTCAACAATCTACAGTTTTACGCCGCCTCCCCCCGGAACCTGACTGATCTCATGGCGAAAGAGGTCAGCTCATGCGGTGGTACAAATCTTACAGAAACCACCACCGGTATCTATTTTACCGGAACTATGGAAACCGCCTGCAGATTTCTTGTATGGTCCCGGGTTGGAAGCAGGCTTTTTCTGCAACTGAAAACCTTTGACATCGAAACACCGGAAGATATATACAATGGAGTCTACGCATATCCCTGGGACTGGGAGTTTTCTCCGTCTGCAGCAATTACCATCGGTACAGATCTCATTAAAACAGATGTTGTAAATCACCAAAACTTCGCTTCCCAAAAGGTGAAGGATGCCATTGTTGATCAGTTCAGGGAAAAATTCGGAGAAAGACCTCAGATCGACAATAAAAATCCCGACATCACCCTTCATCTACTGATAAAAGAGAGCACAGCGGTTCTCGGCATGGATCTCGGAGGAGAAAGTCTGCATCAGCGGGGTTACAGAACGGTAAGCGGTCCTGCCCCATTGAAAGAAAATAGTGCAGCAGGAATCCTGCTGAGGAGTGGCTGGCCGGAGATAGCAGAAAAAGGGGGCTCATTTATTGATCCTTTCTGCGGAACGGGAACTCTGTTGATTGAAGCGGCGATGATTGCAGGAGATGTAGCTCCCGGCCTCCTGAAACGGAGAAAGGGAATGGACGCCTGGAAACGGTTCACCCCTGAAATTATGGAAAACGTTTTAAAGGAAGCAGAAGGCAGAAGGGCTGCAGGTAAACGCAGGATTCCCAAAATATACGGTTTTGACAAAGACAGGAACGCAGTTACATCTGCCTTGAAAAACATATCTTCCGCCGGATTTGACAGATATATCCATGTTGAGAAAAGAGAGTTCAGGGATCTGTCAGTTTCCTTTTTGCCCCCCGGCCTTATGGTATCCAATCCCCCTTACGGAGAACGGTTGGATGAGATTGAAGCCCTTATGCCCTTGTACAAGAGCATAGGAGCTGTCTCTTCAAAGGAACTCCATGGCTGGAAAATAGCTGTGCTCTCCGGAAATATCAAGCTTTCAAAAGCTATAGGATTGA
The DNA here is from genome assembly GCA_024763455.1 of Sediminispirochaeta sp. GTDB lineage: Bacteria > Spirochaetota > Spirochaetia > B11-G9 > B11-G9 > B11-G9. The sequence continues at coordinate 20,987 of JANTFL010000018.1, forward strand.
AACCGGATAAGGTCAACACGATATTTAACGGACCGATAGAATGTTCGCTTGGAGTTTTTCGGATATATTCTGATAAAGAAAAATCAGATTTAAAGGAAACCATTTCAAAGAAGATTTCAGAAAGAGCTCCCTCATCCCCCGGTGCAGAGATGTTTGCCAACCGGCTCAGGAAGAACCTGAAAGGTTTGAAGAAATGGGCAGTAAAGAGCGATGTTACAAGTTACAGGATCTATGATGCGGATATGAGTGAATACTCTGCGGCAATCGACTACTACGAAGGGAAATGGCTGAACCTGCAGGAGTATGCTCCGCCAAAGGAGATCCCTCTGGACAAAGTAAAAAGGCATAGAGAGGAGATGATTGATGGGCTACTCTCTGTCATACCGGTCTACAAGCAGGATCTCTTTATAAAAATAAGGAAAAGACAGGCAGGGAAATCCCAATATAACAAGATTTCAGCTGTTAATGATAAAAAGATTATCCATGAGAACGGACACTCTTTTTATATTAATCTTTCTGATTACCTTGATACAGGAATATTCCTTGATCACCGGGAAACAAGAAAACTGATTGAGTCCATGTCAGCAGGGAAGCGGTTTCTGAACCTCTTCGCATATACCGGGACGGCAACGGTGTATGCTGCAGCAGGAGGGGCAGCCGGTACAACAACGGTAGATATGTCTTCTACCTACCTTGAATGGGCAAAAGATAATATGAAACTCAACGGGTTTACCAAAGACAATCACCGCTTTGTCAAGGCTGATGTTCTTACCTGGCTGCAGAGAGAGAAAAAGGGGTATGATCTTATATTCCTTGATCCCCCGACCTTTTCAAACTCAAAAAATATGGATAAAACCTTTGATATTCAACGGGATTATCCGGATCTTTTACACTGGACAACCGGACTCCTGAATTCCGGGGGGAAGCTTATCTTTTCAACCAATTTCAGGAAGTTCAAGCTGAACAGCACCATTTTCCCGGAACTTGAGATCCATGACATCTCGGAGGAAACAATACCGGTTGATTTTTCAAGGAATAAAAAGATACACTACTGTTGGGAAATAAGGAGAAAATAATATGACTGATGAAGATATGATAAAGGGAACACAGAAGAAACTGGCCGTTCTGATTGATGCTGATAATACACAGCCTTCAATTATTGAAGGACTTCTGGCAGAAGTTGCCAAGTACGGGATTGCCAGTGTAAAAAGGATATACGGAGATTGGACCGGTCCGCAGCTCAAAGGATGGAAGGAGACTCTCCTGGAGTTCTCAATAGTACCAATCCAGCAGTTCGGGTATACTGTCAGGAAAAATTCTACTGACAGCTCAATGATTATTGATGCAATGGACCTTCTTTACACCGAAAAACTGGATGGTTTTTGTCTTGTTTCCAGCGACAGTGACTTTACCAGACTTGCTTCAAGAATTAGAGAGGAAGGACTGCTCGTCCTGGGTTTCGGAGAACTTAAAACGCCGCGGCCCTTTGTCGTAGCCTGTGACAAATTTATATACACCGAAATCCTCAGAGAGGATTCCACCGAAACTATCCACAAGAATCTTGGCAGCCGTAACCTTAAGCAGGATACAAAGCTGGTGTCCCTCTTACGAACTGCAGTTGAGGACTCAGCGGATGACAGTGGATGGGCTTATCTTGGAAACGTGGGGCAGAATATTGCTAAAAAATCACCTGAATTTGACTCAAGAAATTACGGATACAAGAAACTGGGCGAGCTTATGGATGCAACAGATCTTTTTGAGAAGGATGAAAGAGTCCAGAATAACTCTCCGGGGAAACTGCTGTACTTCAGAGATAAACGTAAAAAAAAGTAGAGCTCTTAAGCTCTACCTGGATCTTTGATTTGATCATCGTCCATCTTTATGGGCATTTTTACCGAGGATGTTGTTTCCTGCTGATTCCAATGAAAAAGGACATAAACAATACACCCTATGGTGGAAAAAAATATAACTGCATGTGCAATCGAAATTGCTGTATCTGAAGGGCTTAACATGTACACGTCTCCTGTTTTTTTTTGGAGTATATCATAAATATTGTCGGACGGGAAGCCGAAATGTATAAATTTTAATAAGGATTTTACCATGAATTTATTGCAAAATAAAACTGCAATTTTAACAGGAGCAACAGGCAAACTCGGAAGCTGTCTTGCTCAAGCCTTAATGAAAGAAGGGGTACATCTCGTTCTCCAGTACAACAGTTCAGAAACAAGAGCTGAAGAACTCATAAAATTCTCTAAAATAAACAGGGTAAGGGCTGCTGCTGTAAAACTCAATATGCTGAAGCAGGAGTCCCTGCAGGTACTTATAGAGGAAGCAATAAGCCTAACCGGCAGGATCGATTATCTTATCAACTCCGCTTCCACTTATAAAAGCAGCTCCCTAAGCGATATCACAGCGGCTGATATAATCGAAGCTGTCACAGTAAATGCTGCAGCACCGCTTCTGCTCTCCAGAGAATTCAGGAATCAATGTAAAACCGGAGCAATAGTAAATATCCTTGATGCCCGTATGGTTGATTATGATAAAAATCACCTAGCTTACTCGTTAAGCAAACAGATGCTGTTCTCTCTCACACGGATGATGAGTATTGAGTTTGCTCCCGATATAAGGGTAAATGCCATAGCACCGGGAATTGTAACAATCCCGGAGGGGACTACAGAGGATACAGTTGCAAAGATGGAAGATGCAACAGTTCTCAAAAAGACCGGAACCGGTGAGGATGTTGTATCAGCTTTGATCTACCTGCTTTCAAACAGTTTTGTAACAGGAGAAACGCTCTTTGTCGACGGCGGCAGGAATTTAAGGGGAAAGATGTTCGGATTATAAAAGATATAAAAACTGCTGCAGCTCCTTTTCATTAAAAGAGGCAGGCAGCAGATAAGCATCGGGATTTATAGTTTTACACCGTATTCCTGCTTCAGAAAATCAATATTCCTGAGAGTATTTTCATACTTGATTTTCCCATAATTATAAAAATCGAAATCGATTGAAGATACATTCTTCTGAATCAGACTCCATAAAAACCAGTATATATCCGGGAAGGGTTTAAACATATCCACATAAAAAAGGGTTTCTTCAACATTACTGTTCTCACAATAGTGCTCTATCAATTTTTTCTCCACCCTCCTGGGGACAAGGACCTCCTGAAACATGTCAGCCAAATCGTAGTATTTCGGCCCCATCGCAGCATACTCCCAGTCTATAATATACATTGGCATTTCAAATTTGTCCTTGTAAGCTTCGGTTACCTGTATAAAGTTATCAGCCAGAAGGTCGTTATGGGTAATAACATAATCACTCTTCGGAATATCAATTGCTTCGTTCAATTTCTTCAGGGTGTTTAAAACCACCTTGATGTCAAATTCCGGGTATTCTACATTCAGACTATCCAGAATACCCCCCAGTTTCATACACTGCTCGTAGGGATTAAAATGATAATCCAGTTCAGCACCGCTAGTATGTATCCTGCGGATAGGATCAACTATCAGGTCCCACATCTCTTCCCGTACAAAGTCTTCGTTCTTTAAGGTATATGCTCCTGTGAGAAACTCTACAATGGTAACATGTTTGCCCGGAAGATAAGCAACAGGTTTTGTTGTTATTTTTGCTTCCGCCATTTGAGTGAGCGCCTTGTACTCCCTGTCCCGGTCAATAAACATCTCTGTTTTATCACCATAGACACGTATTGCAACATCTCCTTTGCTGCAGAATGCCCGGTAAAGCTTGTTTGTTATTCCACCTGAGAGGACCGAAACGGTAATATCCTCTCCTTCCCAATCAGGAAGCAGATCCAGAACAATTTCGGAAGTAAACTCCACTTTAAGTAAATCCGGAGTATTTGTTGTCACGAAAACCTCCTTTCGCCTTCACATATGACTGTTCTACTGCAGAAAATAACTGCGGTAGAACAGTTTCCACAAAACTCTGACCTAATTTTTATACACCAGCCGGGGAAGCCAGGTAGCAAGATCAGGAAAGATCATCACAATAACCAGGCCAAGTATCATAAGTCCGACAAAAGGCCACACAGAACGGTAGATATCACTCAATGTTATTTCCTTGGGAGCCATTGCCTTCATAAGAAACAAATTATACCCGAAGGGAGGGGTCAGGTATGCAATCTGACAGGTAATCGTATAGAGAATACCATACCAAATAGGGCTGAATCCCAATTCTATTATAAGTGGAACATACAGAGGAGCGACTATTATCAGCATGGCTGTATCGTCCAAAAACATACCCATCAGAATATAGGAGAGCTGCATCATAAGGATAATTCCCCACTTACCAAAACCATAGTTAAGAAAGAGGTTTTTAATTGCATGTACAGCTCCGAGGCCGTCAAAAACGGCACCGAATGCAAGAGCTGCAAGAATAACCCACATGAACATACAGCTCACACTCAGAGTCTCAACAAGGACATCCATAAAACCCTTCCAATCGAGACGCTTTTTATACAGAGCAACCAAAGTTACTGAGACAGCTCCTACTGCTGAACTTTCTACAAGCGAAGTGACTCCCATAAAAAATAAACCTGACATCATAAAAATAATAAGCACAGGAGGGATACCTGCCAGAAGAAGCTCAAGCTTTTCTTTCAGAGGCATGGTGCGTTCTTCTTTTGATAGAGCAGGACCAATATCCGGCTGAATAAAAGCCCGGATAAGAATATAAACAATAAAAAGACCCGTAAGAAGGAGTCCCGGGAATACGCCGGCAAGCCACAGCCTCCCAACAGGCTGCCGGGCTATCATGCCGTAAAGTACCAGCACAACACTCGGTGGTATCATTATTCCAAGGGAACTGCCTGCTTGTATTACTCCGGTTACCATTACTTTGTCGTACTTGCGCTTCAGCATTTCAGGAAGTGCTATGGATGTACCAATTGCCATACCTGCAACACTCAAACCGTTCATGGCAGCTATTACTGACATGAGGACAATTGTGCCTATTGCCAAGCCGCCCCGTACAGGTCCGAACCATACATGCATCATCCTGTACAGATCATCTGCTATTCCCGCCTTGGAAAACATATATCCCATAAAGATAAAAATGGGTAATGTTAAAAGGGGATACCAGTTTAAAAGTGAGAAAACCGCGTGAAACGGAAGCCCTGAGCCTCCCTTACCCCACAAAAGAAGTGAAAATATGGTGGCTACCCCACCGATTACAGCATAAATATGCCGGCCGGTAAGAAGCATTGTAATCATTGACATAAACATCAAAATAGCCATCAATTCATATGTCATGCTATTTCCCTCCCGAATACTTTTCCAAGATTTTTTATAAACTCTGCTATCATCTGCAGGAACATCAGGGAAATTCCTATCTGCAGGATAATTTTAATGGGAATCATTGATGGTGCCCAGGAAGAATAACTTACCTGTTTGTATTTGATCGCATACAGTAACCCTTTCCACCCCCCATACCAGAGAATAGCCAGGTAGAGGATGGCAACTGCAAAGGTAAGGACATCTGAAAGTGCCTGGTTTTTCGGACTCCACCGGTGGTATGCAAGGTCCATTCTTACATGACCGCCTATAATAAGGACATAGGCTCCCCCAAGTATGTAGTAAGCTGCCATAACAAACTGTGTAAATTCCACAGCCCATATCTGTGCACTGTTGAATAAAAGCCTGGATAATGTTTCGAGTAAAAGAATTGCCATCATAACCAAAACCAAAAACATGGCTCCTTTTCCGACAATCTCGCTTATTTTATCCATTGCACGGACATATGCACGCGCACTTCTAAAAAGTAATCCGGGCTGTTCTGCTTTGCCCATTAGTTTCCTCCTCATCTTCCGGTGTGAATAAAACCAACCTCCCCTGATAGTGAATCAGGGGAAGTTTTTAGTGAATTTATTAGAATCCGCTGTCTATTATCTGTAAGGTGATCCTGCTTTCTCCATGGTATCAACATAGTTTTTTAGAATTCCAACAACCTTGGCATTGATTTCGCTGGTTGCGGCAATATCGTCCCAATACTTGTAGGCGGCATCCTCAACCTGTTTCCATTCTTCTGCAGGAATAGTTGTAAGCTCCATCTTTCCGCCTGTGACACGGTAGTGAGCTTCTCCGTACCAGTACCAGTGAAGTCTGAAGTAGTTGGATTTCTGAATAGCAAGCATCAGCATGGTCTGAAGATGCTTCGGGACCTTCTCCCAGGATTCAGTATGAACAAACCATCCACCGGACCATCCACCGGAGATAGGATTGGTGAGGAAGTAGTCACATACGTCCGCCCAGCCTACTGTATAATCTTCAGTAATACCTGACCATGCTACACCGTCAAGTACACCGGTCTGGATTGCCATCTGGACATCTTCGTAAGGCATTGACTGAGGAACAACTCCAAACTGCTGCATAAACTTTCCACCGGTGGGGAACATATACATTCTAAGTCCCTTGAGGTCTGAGAGATGGCGGATCGGCTTTGTTGTCGCAAAGTTACAAGGGTCCCAGCTTCCCTGGGCCAGCCATGTAACGCCATCAATCTTGTCATAAGCTTCTTTCCAGATTTCGTTAAGGCCATACCAGTTCCACAGAACATCTACATCAAGACCATACCGGGCAGCAAGGGGAAAATATGCTGCAAAAATAGATACGTCAACTGGAGATGCCATTGAATCATCATCACTGACTGCCATATCGACGGTTCCTTCCTGAACAGCTCTAAAAAGCTCTCCATGGGGGACCAATTCGTCTGCAGTGTAAACATCAATAACCATCTCGCCGTTAGCTGCTTCATTGAACTCATCTATTGCATTCTTTACAACGTATTCGTTCAATGCAGGACCTGCATAGGACTGAAGTCTCCATTTAATTGCAGGTGCTTTCTTTGCAGCAGCCTGATTGCCTCCAGCAGCTTCCTGTTTGCCTCCGCAGCTGCTTAAAAGCGGCAGGAACATAACCAGTACGATCAGTACGACAATAGTCACAATAGATTTCTTAGAATGTTTTTTCATCAACTCCTCCGATTATTCATTCTTTAAAAATATTTTTCTGTTCGACGAACAGTCGTTCTGTTGCCCGTTCTCATGAACGGGTAGTGCATAGAATTTTTTATATACCTCCTTTTCCCTATATTGTATTAACAGAATATTAATACTATCCCACATCTGTCATATGTCAAGTTTTTTTTGCTCAACACAAATTTTCTCTTGACTTTTGGATATATCTGCTCTATATTGTATTAGTGTAATAGTACAATACAACAAGGCGGCGGGTATGAAGAGTGAAGAGCAGGAAGCGATCAGGTTCAGACTGGACCCGAAAAGCGGTGTCCCTTTTTACAAACAGATCATCCTCCAGATCGAAATGGCCATTGCCGACGGACGGCTGACAAGCGGCGATCAACTCCCTACAGTTAGAGGGCTGGCAGTAAACCTCAAGGTAAATCCCAACACCGTTGCCAAAGCATACAACGAGCTGGAGTTAAAGGGGGTTGTAACTACCCAGCAGGGGACTGGAACCTTTATCAGTAATAAAAAGATCTCTCTCACGGAGATTGAAAAGGAACGGGTTCTGTCAGAGCTGACCAGGCCGTTTATTTCAAACGCCCATGCATACGGTTTCAAATTGGAAGACCTTATTAAATATCTCAAAACGTTAGCTGAGGATAAGGAGATAAAAAATGCTTAGGAAACAAACATTTAACAGGATAAAGAACCTCCCCCGGTTTACTTTAAAGAGGGATTTTACGTTCAATGTTTTCTCTTTTCTGATTCTGGGGATATTTTTTACTGCAGGGGTGCTGTTACAGGGATACTTTTCCGGCTCCCTGGAAGCTGAGCTCATCGCCAAAACGGCTGGAGAGGCTGTTTTCTCAGGGCTTGTCCTTACGATCCTTCCGTTGTGGTCAGTAACAATTGTTCTGATTATATCAGTCTGGGTCTCAATGCTCTTTCTGGTGCAGACACCTCTGTATCTACTTTTTACCGTTCTCTCTGTGGGTATTCTTTTTTCCCCGTCAATTCAAATCATCCTGGAATGGGAAAAGGGAGTACTGCTCCGGCGGGGAAAGTTCAAAACGGTGAAGAGTTCCGGGCTGATATTTATTATGCCGCTGATAGACCGGCTTGCTCAGAAGATTGACACCCGGATTAGAGCAACCGATTTCAGTGCTGAAAAATCTCTGACCAAAGATACCGTCCCGGTACATGTAGATGCCTTGGCCTTTTGGCTGATCTGGGATGCCCAAAAAGCTGTTCTTGAGGTTGAAAATTTTATCGAAGCTGTCACTCTTTCCGCCCAGACCGCCCTCAGAGCGTCAATCGGCAAGAATAACCTCTCCACCCTGCTGTCAGACAGAGCCTTTATATGCAACGAGATTCAGCAGATCCTGGACGAGAAAACAAATCCCTGGGGCATAACCATCCTTTCAGTGGAATTTACCGATATAATAATTCCTGACAATCTGGAAGATGCCATGAGCCGTGTAGCCCAGGCAGAACGGGAAAAAGAGGCGCGGGTTATCCTGGGAGCAGCGGAAGTGGAAATTGCCAAGAAATTCGAGGAAGCTTCGAAATCCTACCAAAAGAACCCCACGGCTCTCCACTTGCGGGCTATGAACATGGCATATGAGGGGATCAGAAAGAATAACAACTCTATGATGGTACTCCCTTCCTCGGCTCTGGACAGTATGAACCTCGGGGGTATTGCAGGCCTCTCCGCTTTGTACCAGACAGATTCAGTTAAAAAAGAAATGGAACACAAGGATAATAAAGGAGGAAATAAATGATACAGGCAGTAGACGTAAAGAAATCTTACCAGACAGGTGAAACAGAGGTAAAGGCTCTGCAGGGTATAAGTTTTTCTATCGGGCAAGGGGAATTCATGTCGATTGCGGGTCCATCGGGATCCGGGAAAACCACTCTTCTCAATTTGATAGGCTGTCTCGACAAGGCTGATTCGGGGAAAATTTTAATAGACAGTGAAACGATCCACGACCAGACAAAGAAGGAGCTTGCCCTGTTACGACGGGAAAAGATCGGTTTTATTTTCCAGTCATTTAACCTGATCCCGGTACTGACAGCCTTTGAAAACGTATCCTTTGCCCTGTCACTATTAAATATTCCGGATAAAGAGATTGAGGAAAGGACATTAAAGCTCCTTGAAGAAGTCGGTCTCAAAGGGATGGAGTACAGACTGCCCAACCAGCTCTCAGGAGGGCAACAGCAGCGGGTTGCGGTAGCACGGGCTCTTATAAAAAACCCGTTGATAGTACTCGCAGACGAACCGACCGCCAATCTTGATTCAAAGACCGGGGAGGATATCCTAAAACTCATGAAAGCAATGAACAGGAAGCATAATACAACCTTTGTCTTTTCAACCCATGATCAAATGGTAATGGACTATGCAAACCGGCTTATTCACCTCCACGACGGCCAAATTCAGAGTGATGAATCAAACCCTGCGGCAAAGGGATAGGAGGCTCAGAATGAAATTTTTAATCCGTTTTGCATGGAAAAACCTGTCCCGGTACAGGAAAAGGACAGTTATTACCTCTCTTGCTCTTGCCTTTGGAATTGGACTGTACATATTCACCGATTCAATGCTTGTAGGAATCTCTGAAGAATCGGAGAGAAATTTAATCTGGTACGAAACAAGTTCCGCCAGGATAATGAACAAGGGTTACTGGCAAGAGAAAGACAACCTTCCGTTGAAGTATGCAATAGACAACAAAGAACAAGTTCTTGATACGCTTCAGGCTGCCGGTATCAAGGCCGCTCCCAGAACCACTTTTGCGGGTGAAGTTATTGTTTATAAGGATCCATACCCGGAAGACGGCTCTATTTACTCCAAAATATTCGCCATTGACCCTCTGAAAGATTCCGACGTATTCCGGTTTAAAGATGCAGTTGTCAAGGGACGGTATTTAAAACCAGGAGAGAATGGTGTACTGATCGGCTCCTGGCTTGCCGAGGATATTGGAGCTGATGTCGGATTCCCGTTAAGTATTACAACCAGAACACGGGACGGATATATGCAGGTTATCGATACAACAATTGTCGGTATTATCAACTGCCCTAACCCATACATAAACAGAGCATCACTCTTCATTCCTCTTGATACAGCGGATTCCTACCTGGATATGCGAGGAGGAGTAACCGAGATCGACATGAAATACTCCAATTACCGGAAGGCAGCACCCATCAGCAGTGAAGTGCTGGAGAAATTAGGCCCTCTTGCAGGGGACCTGGAAATCAAGACATGGGAGGAACTTGCCGCCGATTTTATTGCCCTGGCTGAAATGAAATCAAAAAGTTCCGGGATAATTCTTCTTTTAATCTTTGTTATTGCCATTGTAGGGGTTTCCAACACAATGCTCATGGCCGTTTTTGAACGGGAGAGGGAACTCGGTATGATGCGGGCAATGGGAATGGAGGATAAACAGGTACGGAGAGCATTTCTTCTGGAAGCTGCAGGAATCGGCGTTATCGGCTCTCTAGCCGGTATACTTTTCGGCATCCTTCTTGATTTTCTTATCATTCACTGGGGTATTGACTATACCGCCATCCTCAGGAAAGCAGACATGGGCTACAGAGTTTCCGGGGTTCTCTACGGCGCCTGGAATCCGGCAACCATGATTAAAGCTTTCTTTATCGGGATTTTCCTTGCCGTTGCTTCTGCATGGATTCCGGTCAAAAGGGGATTGAAAATGGAAATTACCGACACCCTGAGAAACGTATAGGAGGGGGTAAAGAATGAATTTAAGCAAGATAGCACTGCGGAACATCCGCCGCAATACAAAAAGAAGCATTCTGTCCGCAACGGCAATAACCGTTGCAACAATGACCATAGTATTCATGTTCGCACTGATCAACGGGATGATCCTTGATATGCAGTGGAATATCACATCATATCTCACCGGAGAGATCCGGCTTCACAACAGGGAGTACGATAAAAATGAGATGGTAAATCCGGTTTTTCTCAATATAAAGAACGCAGAAGAAAAGATGGAGAAAATCAATGCTCTCCCTGATACGGCAATTACCGTTCCCCGGATCCCTTTTTATGCAATTGTTTACAAAAACGATACATCATTTAACATAAAAGGTGTTGGACTTGATTTTGAAAAAGAAAGAGAGTTCCAGGATCTCAAGAAATACATTAAAAAGGGAAGCATTCCGGAAAAGGGAAGCAGCGGTATTGTAATCGGCTACAAGCTTGCAGAAAAAATGGGACTTGGGATCGGAGATAAATTTACCGCTCTGACAACAACCGTATACAGAGGTTCCAACGCAATGACCTTTGAGGTAGCAGGAATTGCATCCTTCGGGATCGGCGGGTTGAACGGTTCAACATTCTATGCTTCCCTTCCCCGGGTACAGAAGTTACTCAAAGCGGATAATGCGGTAACAGAGATTCTTGTGAAAGTCCCGGACAAAACGAATCTGAAAAGTGCTGTAAGTGAGATTTCCACGATTTTAGCGCAGATGGGAGATAGCTCCACGGATGTGAAAGCCTATACATCCCTGGATACAACCCTCTCTCTTATGAGTATTGCCCAATTTGCTTATGATATTATTGCTCTGATATTTTTTATACTTGCCAGTACTGTAATCGTCAATACGACAATGATGGTAATCTTTGAACGGATGAAAGAGATTGGTACAATCAGTGCGATGGGAATGACCGGCGGACAGATTCAAAGATTGTTTTTTCTTGAAGCATTCTTTTTAGGAATACTTGGGGCTCTGGCGGGAGTCATTATCGGCATAGGGATTACCCTGCCCCTTTCCCGGACAGGCATTAATTTCGGTGCTGCAATGGAAGGTGTCGACTTTGAGATATCCGATATAATCCGGCCGGTACTTAATATTAAATCTACTGTAGGAGTATTT
>JANTFL010000019.1 GCA_024763455.1 Sediminispirochaeta sp.
GAATTTTCACCAAAAACGAGCAGGGAAATACAGAATAAGAGTATCAGAATAAAAACTCTCTTATTCATACGGACCTCCTATTTAAACGAAGTCCTTTACGCAGGTGCTACTCAGCGTGGAAGAATATAGTTGTGCAGTTTGATGTTGCTACCTAAATGGGCGATCATAGCGTAAAGCTTCCTATGATTCAAATTAGGTTTAGTGTAAAAACTTTGTTCAATTTGTAAAAAAATAAACCCTGTTCTATTCTACCATACAGAAAATGCTTGTCAATGGAAAAAAAGGATGGGCATCCTGAAGTTGTACACAGCGCATGCAGACAATTCCAGCTCTCCGGGAAGCTGTTCAGCACAAAAAAACGTATTCTCCCTGTTTTTTATTTTTAGCCGGTTAGTTATACTATAACCAGGAATAAGATTTTATAGGAGTGATAATGAAAAAGATTTTTATTACCGTGTTACTGTTCACAGCAGCCTGTACTGTCTTTGCCAGCCCGGCAGTAGACCACAAAATAGGTGATTTCTTTACAGCGTTGAAAACAGGCAGCTATTCAACCGGACTGGAGAAACTGCTGACCGGCACTGCATTGGAAGAAAAGGTTCTGAGCGTCACTCAAACCAAGAATAACTGGATAAACCAATTCAAGCAGATTAAGTCTTTATATGGTGATTACCTCAGCTATGAGAAGGTTTTCACAAAGAAACTGGGAGATCTTGAAGTCAGTTATTATTATATTTATTGTGAAACCTATGTAATTCAGTTCATTGTAACTGAATATGACCGAGATGAAAAAACAGATATTATTAACTTTCTGTTTGACGATAAGGTCCTGGATACCCTGGACACCTATGGGAAACTGACCCGGTAAAGGGTCTCAGATAAATGTAATGCAGGTCGATTAGAGACAGCCGTTTAATAGTTCTTGACTGATACTTTAAAACCTGCCACAGTCTCGTTATGTACACACTTCTTGGATACCTTTTTGCAGTTATTACTGCAGGATGCTGGACTCAAAACTCTCTTATCTATACCTATTTGGGTAAAAGAATCGGTTCCTCAACAGTTACGCATATGCGGACATGGATTGCTTTCCCTGCTGCAGTTTTACTTAATCTCATTTTTACCGGATCCATTATCCCCCGCAATCTTTTTACCATTTCGTACCTTTATATCGGAGCATCCGGGTTGCTTGGATTTTTTGTTGCTGATCTTTTTATTTTCAAAGCTTTTCAGCATAATGGAGCACGGAATACAATGGTCATTATGACGTTGTCTCCCTTATTCAGCGCCGCGTTCTCCTGGATTATTTTTAAAGAGGTTCTTTCACCTTTTCAGATAACCGGGGTATTTATTACAATTGGCGGGGTGGTTGCTGTTATTCTATCCGAAAATTCCAATGACGGGGACAAACCTTCGAAAATCTGGACCCTTTTTGCACTAACGGGAGCAGTTGTTCAAGCTGCAGGTATGATTCTTGCAAAAGCGGGACTCACAACTGAAGTAAAACCACTCTCTGCAAATGTTGTCCGAATCGGTTTTGGTCTTGGCGGATTGATACTCTTTTCTTTGTTGCACAGAAATTTTATATCTGACTTTACAAGAATGCGGACTAAACGGTATTTTTACCTCTTAACTGCCGCAGCTCTGGTAGGTCCGGTATTCGGCATGCTTCTTGCGCTCTATGCCTTTACCTGGGCACCAGTCGGCATTGTTACAACGCTCATGCAGCTCACTCCTGTCTTACTTCTTGGTATCGATGTAGTGTACTTCCATAAAAAAGTGCCAGCTGCCGCCGCTGCGGGAACCCTCATTGCAGTAGCAGGAGCCGGCATTCTTTTCCTTGCCCGTTAGTATTCCAACCTGTCAAGCATCCTCTTTGACCATAGCCGCTTCCAGAGCTTCTTTTTTTTCTAAATGCTCCACATGAAGAATGCCCAGGGCTTTCAATTCTTTTAACAGCCAAAAAAGCGTAACTGAAACTGCACCAATATCAGCTCCCGGAAATGACAGCCACACACCGTTAAGCCCTAAAAACCGGGGGATAATAAGAACCAGAGGAATAAGGAAGAGAATCTGCCGGGTCATTCCGAGTATAAGAGAAGGCAGTGCTTTTCCAACAGCCTGGAAGAAAGCAGCACCAACCACTTGAATTCCAATCAGGGGTATAAATATAACTACCCTGCGGATTGCATCTACAGAAAGACCAATCAGGGTACTATCGGTTGTGAAAAGTCCGATCAAGAATGCGGGGAATAGCATCATCACGAGAAACGACAGCGTAGACATGACTGTTGTTATAAGAATAGACACCTTTATTGACTGCTGCACCCGGTCGAATTTCCGGGCTCCATAGTTATACCCTGCAATCGGCTGAAAGCCCTGTACAATGCCAAATAACGGCATCAGGGTAAACATTAAAAGCTTATTAATAACCCCGTATGAGGAAATAGCCAAATCTCCCCCGTATACAAGAAGAACATTATTTAAAATTACCGCAAGAACACTGCCTCCAGCCTGACGGATAAATGCCGGAAGACCGATAAGAACTATTTCTTTTAACAGAGTGAAATCGGGAACAAGATGGCCAATTTTGATTTTTAAAGAGCTCTTTCCGGTTATGAAGAAAAAGAGGAGATATAAAAATGATAACCCCTGGGAAATCACTGTTGCAACAGCGGCACCTTTAATCCCCATATGGAAGAGAAAGATAAATACAGGATCCAGAATAATGTTCATCACCGTACCGATAAGCATGCTTATCATGGCTGCCATGGCTTTCCCCTCTGCTCTGACAATATTATTGGAGGCCATGGAAAAACTAATCAGGGGAACTCCGAATAAAATCACCGACAAGTAGGATCTTGCATATGCAAGGAGCGTATCAGATGCTCCAAAGAGACGCAGTAATGGGTCGAGAAACAGGACACCGGTAATGGACATGATTACGCCGAGAAGAACAGCCACCGTTAATGCGGTACCCGCTGCATGGTACGCTTTATCTCTGTCACCAGAACCAAGATTTCTTGAAATGACCGAAGCAGCTCCAACTCCAATGGTCATCCCGATAGCCATAACGATCATCTGGAAGGGGAATGCTATGGTAAGCCCTCCAATAGCCAAAGGTCCGACCCCCCTTCCAAGGTATATTGTATCAACAACATTATAAAGAGCATTGACAATCATCCCGATCATCGCGGGAATTGACAGCTTTGCAAGCAGTTTTCCAATACTCATCGTACCCAGTATTTCATCTTTATATTTTGCAGCCACTATTTTTCTCCTAATTTTTCAGTTATATCCGCCAGTTCATCAATAGCATTGATAAACCGGTTATAGTCTTTTGCTGACAGCACAGCTAACTTGTGCTCTATCCTCTTACGTATTACATCCATTCTCTGTGTAACCAGTTTCCGCCCAGCTTCGGTAAGACTGATGTGTACTTTTCTTCTATCTTCAGTATCCCGCTGCCTTTCCACCAATTGTAGTTGTATGAGACTGTCTATCACCGACGTAAAAGAACCTTTTTCCATATTAAGAATTTTGCATGATGTCGACATGTTTAACCGTTTCTCAGAAAAAAGAACCAGAAGCGTTTTCTGTTGGGTTTTATTTAATTTGACATCACCGGCGGTTTGCGGAATTTCAAGATTCTTTACATCATGAAACATTTTATACATGAGGTGGGGCAGGGTTTTTAAGAGTTTTATCGTAAAATCTGTATCCATAACAACACTCTTTTTTGGTTAGAATATGTATTATTAGAAATCTAACTATTATTTCCAAATAAAGCAAGGGATTTCATAAAAAAATTTCCCTCTTTACTGATATGATACAATACCGGTGAAAAAGGAGCGTACAATGGCATATATTCAAGAACCGAAGCGGATTCCCTGGTATCTCAAGATAGGAATTAAAATAGCTGAAAGAAAAACAAAGAGGGAAATGCTCCCCGGTAGGCTATTGTCCTGGTACCCCAAAGCAGCACTCGGGGCAGGAGTCCTTGAATCCCTCGTAGCACATGATGATAAAGAAGTTACTGCAAGGCTTTTAAAACTTATCCGTGTACAGGTATCTTTTGCAGCGAGCTGTACCTTCTGCATCGATATGAATTCGTTCCACTTCCAGGAAACAGGTATCAGTGAAGATGAGCTTCTATACCTGCAGCAGCCGGATGGGATTACGCAATGCCCCTCATTCGCTCCACAGGAGAAATGTGCCCTCGAGTATGTCCGTCAGGTCACTGCAACCCCAATACGGATAAAAAAGAAAACCCTCGATGAGCTGAAAGGATACTTTTCTGACAGAGCGATGACAATTATTGTAAGTACCATAGCCCAGGTAAATTTCTGGACACGGCTTATTCAAGGACTCGGTATACCCCCCGCAGGATTCCATGAATCCTGCAGCGTACTGCATCTGGATAAATACGGGACACTGCAGCAGGGGTAGGTACTTCTTGGTTCTTCCTGGTTGGATTTTTTCACAACTTTTTTGTTGACTATTTCTGTAATATTTATAGTATTATAAGTATGAAAGAGAATAAAATACCCGAACGGGTCCAGGAAAGAAAGGTACGTGCTGTCGCGGTGCAGGTGGTACTTATTGCCGCCATTGCACTTTTTTTTAAATTGCCAATTCTCATGCTGTTGTTGAGCGGTGATTTTATTGTAAGAGCCTTTATCAGCAGTACCTATAGCCCCCTCGCTTTTATTTCAAGAAAGATCCTTGCTCCTGTTCTGCCCTTTCGAAAAAGAATGATCCTCTTAAAACCAAAAAAGTTTGCGGCTTCCATTGGTGCAGTAATCTCCGGGATTGCAGGAATAGCAGGTCTCGTAGGCTATGATCTCACCATGCTCATCTTTACCACTGTTTTGTTATTATTCTCCTTTCTTGAAGCGTTCCTTAAATTTTGTGCAGGCTGCTGGATATTTGGTATCCTTATTCGCCTGCATATACTCAGCGAAGAGGTTTGCGAAGACTGCAGTTTTGAGACAGAGGCATAATCCTCCGGGATACCTTTTTCCATCCCGCAATTCTATGTAGCATACATTCCCATTGTATGGGCAAGTATCCTTGACCATCAGCAAAATAACGAATATTATTAGTTAGACTAACTAATCTTATAAAGGTGATCCCAAATGAAAAAGAAAATAACAAAAAAAACAATAGTAAGAGGACTCTCTCAGTTATTCTTTTTAGGTTTATTTACCGCTCTTTTAGCACATAAGCGTCTACAGCTTTGGATGCCGGTCTTTGCCGCCGGGGTACTGCTGTCTCTTATCTTCAACAGATTCTACTGCGGATGGATGTGCCCCATGGGAACGCTTTTCAGACCTATCAACTGGCTCTACTCAAAACTTGGAATAAAAAGGCTGAAAACACCCGGAATTTTACAAAACAACATCTTCCGGTTTTTTACCCTTATGCTGCTTGCAGCAGGGGTTATCCTTACGCTCAAATTCAAGATAAAAGTAAACATTCTCCTCTATATTGTGCTCCTATCCGTTATTGTCACACTTTTCTTTGAAGAATCCTTCTGGCATAAGCATCTCTGCCCATATGGAGCCTTATTGAGTCTTTCAGCCCGCCCTTCAGTACTAAGTGTTAAAATTCAGGAGGATAACTGTATATCCTGCGGCCGTTGTCAGGGGGTCTGTCCCTCCGATGCCATTGTTACTCTCGAATCCAAAAAGAGGAGAATAGTTAAAAAAGAATGTCTTGTCTGCTTTAAATGCCAGGAAGTATGTCCTGTAGATGTGATACAATACAGATCATGAATACAGAAAGGGAATTGATTGAGCTTCTTAAAAAACTTATGGATATGGGGGCAGGTCAGCCTCCTGCAGCAAGAACAGGGCTCTCCCCTACCCAGGTAAATATTGTAGATTTTCTTCACAGTGAAGAGTATTTAACAGTAAAAGACCTATCCCGGTTACTGGAGCTCTCCCCCCCTACCGTGAGTGTAGCAGTAAAGAAGATGGAAGAGAGCGGACTGATACAAAAAAGCATAAGCAGCAGGGACGGGAGGATTACAATTCTCGAACTAACGGACAAAGCGGAAAATCTTTACAAGGCAATAGAGAGATACCGGAGGGAAAAAGTAAGAAAGCTTATGGCAAATCTAAACAAGGAGGAACAGAAAATATTCCTGCACCTCCTTGGAAAAGCGGTAAAGTAGTTAAAAAATCAATTCTCGACCTCTGCCGCCGTGAGAACGTTTCCTGAGGGATCAGCGAATTTAAACATTCTGAGCCCCTGCTCCGGGAATTCTCTCATCTCCCCTTTTAAAGGAACATCTTTGGCTTCCAAAGTGCTTCTAAAATCATCAATTCCCTCTACACTCAGGGTCAGGTATTCGTTTACCGGATGTTTTCCCTGCTGTGCCCATTTATTAAGCGCAATAAAGGCGTTCTGGGTTCCCGGAATCGAAAACTCAACCCACCCTTCGGATTCAAAGACAACATGCATCCCCAAAACATGAGAATAAAATGCCTTTGATTTTTCGATGTCTGTAGTCCAGACAAATGACAGAATACTTTTATACCTTTGACTCATTACGGTACTCCTTTTTAAACATGATTCCTGCAGTAGGACAAACATTAACACACTCACCGCAGCCATCGCAGCTCGTATTAACAAGTGAACGGCCGAAGGGTGCTGTCATTCGGGTGGTAAATCCTCTGCCGACATAACTCAGCACGTTAAAACCCTTGATTTCAGCACAGGCTCTGACACATGCACCGCAGTTAATACACTTGTTGATCTCCATCTTTATCTTTTCATGAGAGTAGTCAACCTGATAAGAGCGGATCTCTCCGCCAAAGTACTGCTGGTCTGCATTATACTTTGTTGAGTAGTCTCTCAGCTTACAGTTATCAGCAGCATCACACCCGCACTCAAGACATCTTGCAGCTTCTTCTCTGGCCCTTTCTTTTGAAAATCCAGTCTCAATCTCTTGGAAGGTAGTCACCCGCTTTGCTGTTTCAATGACAGGCATTTTAACTTTATCAACCTTTTCAATACCCCTGAAGAGTTCTTCACTTACCTGATCCAGAGGACCCATGGTCGAGTTAAAAAGTACCGGCTCTCCGGTCACTTCCTCCCCGTTGAGATACTGGTTAACCGAATAGGCTGTTCTCCTGCCGTTACCCACAGCCCTTACTGCAATATCAGCTCCGGTCTGACAGTCGCCGCAGGCAAATATTCCGGGCCTGTCAGTCATAAAGGTTTTGGGATCAGTTTGGACTGTTCCCCACCGGGTAAGTCCTACTCCGGTATCTATTATTCCATCAGGAACAACCTTCTGACCTATGGCGCTTATAACCGCCGATGCCTCAATCTCAAACTCCGATCCCTTCACAGGAACAGGGCGCCTTCTGCCGCTGGCATCGGGTTCACCAAGCTCCATTCTTATACAGGAAACCTTTACTCCGGCTCCGCTTTCCTCCAGTTTTACCGGTGCGGCAAGAAATCTAATTTCCACCCCTTCTTCTATTGCTTCATCTATCTCAAAGCTGCTGGCGGGCATCTCCGCTCTTGTTCTGCGGTAAAGGATGGTTGCCTTTGCTCCTGTTCTTACAGCACTCCGTGCAACGTCAATTGCGGTGTTTCCGCCCCCGACAACAACCACGTTATCTCCGATATCGGGCTCCTGACCTTCTGCAAGCTTTCCCAGGTAGTCGATTCCGGAATACACACCTTTACTATCTTCCCCTTCCACCCGCATGGATGAAGCCCCCTGAGCTCCAATAGCAATGATAATGGAATCGTAATCAGCCTCAAGCTTTTTGGCCATAATATCTTTCCCTACCACTGTATTGTATCTAACCTCTACGCCGAGGCGTTCAATTGCATCGAATTCATCCTTC
Source organism: Sediminispirochaeta sp. (assembly GCA_024763455.1). GTDB lineage: Bacteria > Spirochaetota > Spirochaetia > B11-G9 > B11-G9 > B11-G9. Next base: position 7,869 of record JANTFL010000019.1, read on the forward strand.
AACGTCTGGTCGGTCAGCCTGTAGTAGGGGATACCGTACCGCATCATTCCACCGGATTTTTCGTGAGCTTCAAAGACAGTAACTTCGTGCCCCTCAAGTTTCAGGTAATAAGCTGCACTCATTCCGGCAGGGCCGGCGCCTATAATTGCGACTTTTTTACCCGTCGGGGGTGCGCACGTAGGCAGCTGAGCTTCTCCGAGTTCTTCAAGTTCCGTATCAGAGATATACCTTTTCATGTAGCAGATGGAAACAGAGTCCTCAACTCTGTTCCTCCGGCAGGCTGTCTCACAGGGACGGGGACAGACCCTTCCAAGAGCACCGGGGAAGGGAGCTTTCTCCCGGATAAGCTTTGCAGCTTCCAGTTCCTTTTCGTCCCGTACCAGGGCAAGAAATCCCCTAATGTCGATGGACGCAGGGCACGCATCCTCACAGGGAGGAAGACAGTCTCCGCAGTGATCGGAAAGGAGCAGGTTTAAAGCCATCCTGCGGCTCTCGTTTATCTCCTCCGATTCAACTGTAACAGACATCCCCTCCCGTACCTTGGTTGCACAGGAAGGAACAAGGTTGCCTCTGCCCCCTTCAACTTTTACGGCACAGAGGAAGCAGCTGGTAAAATGCTCCAGATTATCTGAATGACAGAGAGTTGGGACTTCAAATCCCACCTGGGTAGCCGCCTGCAGAATCGTCGAGCCCTCTTCTATCTTTGTATCTATTCCGTTTATCTTTACATTAACCAATCCCATTACACCACCTCTATTGCATCAAAATTACAGGTCTCAATACAGAGTCCGCAGCGCGTACATACCTCAGGGTCTATTTCATGGGGTTTTTTAACCTCTCCTGAAATGGCACTAACCGGACATACCCTTGCGCAGGCAGTACAGCCGGTACATTTTTCCGTAATTATTTGTATGGTTATAAGCGGTTTGCATACCCCAGCCGGACATTTTTTGTCAAAAATATGAGCTTCGTACTCCTCCCGGAAGTATTTTAAGGTTGTCAATACAGGATTCGGAGCGAGCTGGCCGAGTCCGCAAAGAGAAGTTTTCTGCACATGATGAGCCAATTCCTCCAGCTTATCAAGGTCATCCGGAACTCCTTTCCCTTCAGTAATACGGGTTAGAATCTCAAGCATTCTCTTGGTTCCGACTCTGCAGAAGGTACACTTTCCGCAGGACTCGTTCTGGGTAAATGCAAGAAAGTAACGGGCAACATCCACCATACAGGTTTTATCGTCCATTACTACAAGTCCGCCGGATCCCATAATAGCTCCGGTCTCATTGATCGAGTCATAATCGATGGGAGTGTCAAACATGCTGGCAGGAATACATCCTCCTGCTGGACCACCCATTTGAACAGCTTTTACCGGCCTGCCGGAATCAGTTCCGCCGCCGATTTCCTCTACAATCTCTTTAATGGACAGTCCCATGGGAACCTCAATCAGCCCGCCCCTCTTGATCTTTCCGGCAAGTGCAAAAACCTTGGTTCCATAGCTGTTCTTAAAAGAGTACTTATTGTAACTCTCCGGTCCGTTAAGGATGATAAACGGAACGTTTGCATAGGTTTCCACGTTATTTATATTCGTGGGAGACTGCTGTATTCCCGATTCAGCCGGAAAGGGGGGACGGAGCCGGGGCATCCCCCGTTTCCCCTCAATGGAAGCCATAAGAGCCGTTTCCTCACCGCAGACAAAAGCACCGGCACCTTCTTTTACATGGACATGAAAAGAAAAATCTGTACCGAGAATACTATCCCCCAAAAAGTTCCGCTCTTTTGCTTCGGCTATCGCTTTGTTCAGCCGTTTTATTGCAAGAGGATACTCAGCTCTGCAGTAGATAACCCCTTCCTGAGCTCCTGTTGCGTAGGATGCGATGAGCATCCCCTCCAAAACCTTATGGGGATCTCCTTCAAGAACACTGCGGTCCATAAAGGCTCCCGGATCTCCCTCGTCGGCATTACATACGAGGAACTTTTTCTCCCCCTTTGCTCCGGCCAAAAAGGACCATTTTTGTCCGGTTAAAAACCCTGCCCCTCCCCTGCCGCGGAGACCCGATTCTTTCATAATTTCTATTATTTTTGCGGGTTCATATTCGTTAACTGCTTTTTCAAGAGCCTTATATCCATTAACAGACAGGTAATCATCTATACTTTCGGGATTTATTATTCCGCAGTTTTTTAAGACAATCTTTACCTGACGATCCAGGTATTCCTTCCCCTCCGGAGTAGTGGTTACGACATGATCCTCAGGCAGATCACCGCTTTCCAAAGAAGCAATAATCCTGTCAGCAAACTTTTTGTCAACAGACCCGTACCGTATCCTCTCACCGCCCCGCACAACTTCAACAATAGGTTCTGCATAACACATCCCAACACAGGAGGTAACTTCAAGATCAAGTTTATCAGAGGCAGTATTTTCTCTCAGATGATCGTAGATATCCTGTGCACCGGCCGCAATCCCGCATGACCCCAGCCCAACGTAGACCTTAGTTTTTTCCATCTCTGTATCCTTTTATCAGTTTCTTCACCTTGGAAGATGTCAACTTTCCAAAGACCTTTCCATCTATCATTACTACCGGAGCCAGTGAACAGCAGCCAAGACATGCAACAGTTTCCATGGTAAACTCCATATCGGAGGTAGTTCCCTCCCCTTCAAGACCAAGCTCCTCACAAAGTGCCGATGAAAGCATATCTGCACCCTGAACGTGGCAGGCTGTCCCCTTGCAGACTTTTATGAGATGCTTGCCCATCGGGGTAAATCGGAATTGGGAATAAAAGGTTGCGACCCCGTATATATCCGCGACGGGGACGTTGATTTCTTCAGCAACAGCCTCCACCAGATCCTCAGGAAGATAATTATGCCGTTTCTGGATCTCCTGTAACAAGGGTATTACCTTATCAGGACCAGATCCTACCAGTGCTACAATCTCCCGTGCTTCATCTGCTGCCACATAAGCAGCATTCTCTACACCCATCTTCAACTCCTATTGGTATTTTTTTATTAAACAATAAACTTTTCTGTTTCTTTTTTGAGTTCATCCACAATAGTATCAAGGCTGGTCGAATGGGAGACCATTTCGCCGGCTGCTGTGCTAATCTCATCAGAACCGTTTTCCATTGCCAGCATCCCTTCAGTAACTTTATCTGCAAGCTCTTTCAGTGCAAGCTGCGATTCAGCTACATGTCTGGAACCTTCTGCCATTTCTGATGTGGCATTCTTTATCGTTTCCGATACATCCTGGAGAACGATCATTGCCTTTTGGATTTGCTCTCCCCCAATGGTAATTTCTTCAACACTGCCGGCAATTTCCGAAAAAGCGTTCCTGGTTTCCCCTATTTCACGATCCATTACCTTAAAAGCAGCAACCTTTTTCTCCGCCACTTTTCCGGTATTTATTATCCCTTCCTCAATCTCCTTTATTGAACGTGAAATACTTGCCGAATTTTGGGCTGCAGTATCTGCGAGTTTCCGTATTTCTTCTGCTACTACGGCAAATCCTTTGCCTGCATCACCGGCATGTGCAGCTTCGATAGCAGCATTCATCGACAGCAGGTTTGTCTGAGAGGCAATGGACTGTATTACCAACGCCATCTCGGAGATCTCACCTATTCTATCAGTCACTTCCCTGTTAAAAACTTCATCGGTTTCGGCAGAAGCATCATTGCCGTCTTTCATTGCCTGAACGAGGTTTTCAACAGCTTTGGTCTTCTTTTTGGTTATCTGATTAACACTTTCCAGCGAGGAGATCATCTCAACGATCGATGCGGTAGATTCTTCTACCATTGAAGCCTGTTCAATTATCTGCTTGTCAATACTGTTGATATTTGCAGTGATCTGTTCCATAGCAGCAACATTTTCAGAAATAGTACCACCCATCTTTTCATTGTTTTTAAGAAGCAATGCTATGTTCGTACGGATACTGCTTATTGCTGCAGAGGTCTCTTCTGCTGAAGAGACAAGTGAATTTTTCACATGTTCTGTTTCATCAGCTGCTGATTTCAACCCAGAAATTAACCCACGAAGCTCATTGAAACTGCCGGAAAAATTCTCAGCAATCTCCCCGAATTCATCTTTTCTTTTTTTTACAGAAAAAGGTGCAATATCCATTGAAGCAAGTTTTTCCGAATAATTTCCGATAACCAGAATCCCCCGCTTGAAAGAAATAAAAACGTGCAGACCAATAACAAGACTGATAAGAAAAATCACTGCTCCCAGAATAGAGAGCATTTTACCAATATCCATCTGATGCACTAAAAGAGCATCTAATGTACTGTTAAATACACCACTTCGAAACTCAAGTTGATCATCCACAAGGTTCGTCAGTGTATCAGCTACCGGGTCGAATCGGGACATCCATTCATTGCCGGCAGCTCTGCCGTTCTGGGCATACTCTTTTACCATCCTGGTACCAATTGCATGATACTCTAAAAGTATTTTTTTTACTTCCTTTAGCTGGTCGGCAAGCTTGGTTTTACCAGCATTCTGCTTTCGCAGTATATCTCTGTCCAAAACTTCTTGAGCCGAATCGAAGAAGTTGTCAGCTTCATCCAGCCCTTCTGAGGATCCGGTAGCAGCAGCATCGGTAAACCACTGCTGAATCTGAAGAATACTAAGCTTCAGGCGGATCATATCATTTTGTGAAGCAGTAACTTCATCCTTAATAAACCGTATTGCTTCAACCGAGTCAACAACTCGTACGATGGTAAAGAGAGAGAGAAAGAGAACTGCACTGATAATAACAATATATGAACCTGCTAGTTTGATCCTGATTTTCATGTTTTACTCTTCATTTTGTATGGTACTGGATGTAGAGATTCTATTACATGAGGTAGCGTATGTCAAAAGAAAGTTTACAACTGTTCTGACTGTATTATGGATACCCCGGCTTTTAGCATCTCTTCCCGTTTCTCTGCCTGAAAACCTTCCGGGAAGTTCACCGCCCTGGTTAAATCCTCAACCACAAACGTGTTGAACCCCAATCCGACAGCATCCATTGCACTGAAGAAAACACACCAGTCAAAAGCAAGGCCGGAAAAGTAGAGATCGGTTAGACCCAGTTCCCTCAAATAACCTGCCAGTCCGGTGGAGGTCTTTTTATCATTTTCGAAAAAAGCTGAGTATGAGTCAAGCTTTATTCCCCTTCCCTTTCTGAGAATAAGATCACCTTTTTCTACCCCCAGAAAGGGATGAAAAGCGGCCCCCTCTGTATTTTCCAGACAATGATCCGGCCACAGAGTCTGAAGACCGTTTCTGGTTTCAATAATTTCAAGCGGCTTCCTGTGATGAGTTGATGCGAAGGAAATGTGATTAACAGGATGCCAGTCCGCAGTAAAAACAATTTTTGCGAACAGATCCTCCTGGAGCAAAACATTTATACCGGGAACTATTTCTTCGCCGTTCTTAACCTCCAGAGCACCCCCGCTACAGAAATCATTCTGAACATCCACAATAATAAAAGCGCTTTTTTCTTTGTTAATTTCCATACAAATCCCCCCTAGAAACATTAATACAAACAGGTAAAATTTTAAAGTAAAATTACTGCTTTTGTTTACATAAACCGGAGTTATGTAGTATCATACCTCAACAAATTCTAGATTCTGGAGATAATTTTGAGCACCGTTCTTATCGTAGATGATGACAGTAACTTAAGAAAGATGATAACCAAAGGGCTTGTAAGGCTTGGATATCAAACCTTGGAAGCCGAAAACGGTATCAAAGCCCTTGAGATACTTCAGGAAAATACTGTTTCCGTCATCATAATGGACTTGATTATGCCTGAAAAAGGGGGTGTTGAGACCCTCATGGAGGTGCATGATAAGTATCCCGGCATAAAACTTATAGCTATCTCCGGAAAGGTTGAAACCAACAGCGATCCTGTTCACCGTATTGCAGACCAGTTCGGCGTTGATGCTGTATTTGCAAAACCTTTTGAAATTTTTGATCTTCTTAAATTACTCCAGGAGTTAGCTCCGATAGAAAAAGGGATATCGTAATTATGTCTTCGAAAATACTTTCCCTGCGATCAACCGTTCTTATTGCACTCTTCACCGCCCTTATCGCTGTAGGAGCGTATATTGCGGTTCCTGTAGGTCCTGTTCCAATCGTACTGCAGAATTTTTTTGTGCTTCTTGCGGGAACATTATTAGGCAGCAGGAAAGGACTTTCCGTAGTTGTAACATATCTTGTTCTCGGGGCAATAGGGCTTCCTGTATTTCATAACGGAACCGGAGGCATGGGAATAATTCTTGGGCCGACGGGTGGATATCTCATTGGATACATCCCGGCAGTTGTGGTAACCGGATTAATCGCAGGAAGAAAAGCCGGAGATTCAAAGAACTCTGCCCTTTTTATTCTGCTGGGAACACTGAGCGGAGCAGTAGTTGTATACCTGTGTGGTGTTCCATGGTTAAAATACAACCTTGATATGGCATGGGGCAAAGCTCTTTCGGCAGGGATGATTCCATTTTTAATAGGGGACGCAGTCAAAGTTGCAGCAGTGGTTCCTATAACCCGATGGTTAAAACCTGCTATAGACAGTCTTGAAAATGAAACTGCTTGAGGTAGATAATCTGTCCCACCGATTTATGGACGGGACTGAAGCCTTGAAAAAAGTCACTTTTTCTGTAGAAAGCGGTGAATTCCTGGTGATATCCGGGAAGAACGGCTCTGGAAAGAGTGTTTTAATGCATCATTTAAATGGTCTTTTAAAGCCTACTTCCGGGAGGGTACTTTTCAATGGGCAGCCTATTTTCAAAGATATTCTTTCAGTCAGACAGAAGATAGGTCTAGTCTTTCAAAACTCAAACTCCCAGATAATAAGCCAGACTGTAGAAATGGATGCTGCTTTCGGTCCGGAAAACCTGAATTTACCAAAAGCCGAGGTTAAGAAACGGGTTGATTCATCGTTACAACACGTCGGACTTGACGATAAACGGAAGCATTACACCAGATCTTTGTCGGGGGGAGAAAAAAAGAGGCTTGCCATAGCAGGTATTCTCGCAATGGAACCTGAGATTATCATCCTGGATGAGCCGTTTACAAATCTGGATCTTCCCGGAGTTGAGCAGATCCTCGAAAAAATTATAGAGCTGAACAGAAAAGGACACACGGTTATCTGTATCACCCATGAACTTGAAAAGATGCTCGCCCATGCAGACAGACTGATAATCATGAACGAAGGGAAGATAGTCTGCGACGATATACCGGGAAAGGCTCTGATCTCAGCCACATCCTACGGGATTAGAATCCCCGGAGACGCGGAGAAGGAAGATCCTGCCGACATACTAAAAAGGATGACCTGGCTTGGCTGAAGCAGTATTTTTCCGCTATCAGGACCAATCCTCTTTTCTTAAAAAGGTAGATCCCCGAATAAAGATCCTCCTGCTTCTGATCTATACAATCATCCTGTACCATACATCGACTAGAGGGCTTATACTGCTTTCAGTATTTACCATCTTTCTTTTCACGGCAAATTACCGTATCAAGAGTCCCGGAGAGATTAAAGGGGCATTGCTGCTCAGTCTGTTCATCGGAGCCGCGGCGTACCTTTCTTCAAGCGATCTTTTTTTCTCCATACTGGCTGTATCCAGATTTTTAATGGCAGTCCTTCTCGGTCTGGTACTCATAGGGACAACCCACTCCGTAGAAATTGAGAAAGCAGTATACTGGTTTGTAAAACCTGTTCCTCTCATCTCCGAAACTGAGATCGCCATGCGGGTCAGACTGACAATTACCTTTATCCCTGATATTATGGAGACTGCAGCACAGATAAAAGAAGCAGGCTTATCCAGGTGTGTGCAGAATGTTAAAAACCCGGTACGGAAGCTAAAAGCCCTGATAGTTCCTCTTCTTTACGCAATTATCCGTAAGGCGGAAGAAACCGCTCTCACAATGGAGGCACGGTGTTACTCGGGGGAAAGAGACTATGCACTGGAACGATTTACCCTGACCGATCTCCTGCATCTCAGTACTGGTCTGGCGGTTGCTGCCGGTACTCTTTTAGTTTGAGAATCATTACTCGTGAATTACGGGTAACGTTATAATTTTCTCTTTTTTGTCCGGGAAGATCATCAATCCCGCCGGATTTGAACCCCAGTAATTCAAACCAGTCAACAGAACGGGTAGTCAGAAGAAACAGCTCTTTCATCCCTCTCTCCTGAGCGTTCTTGATCAAATATGTTATAAGCTTCTTTCCAATCCCCAGCTTTTCATACTCCGGATCCACAGCTACCGCAGCAATCTCACCGATGTCTCCTTCATACACGTGAAGGGCGGCACAGCCATGAACCACATTGTCAATCTCATAAACAACAAAGTCCCCCACTGTATGCTGAAGATCAGCTTTTGTCCGGGGAATCAGTGCACCGCTTCGTTCAAAAGGCCGCATTATCCTCAGTACCTCGGGGATATCACCTGAAACCATCTTTCTGATCCGGTCAAATTCATTCCGGTAAATCATTGTACCAATTCCAAGATTGGAAAATATTTCGGAAAGAATTCCACCGTTTCCGTTCCCGTTTATAATATGCACCCTTTTTATTCCGTATTTTATCCCCAAAATTGCCTGCTCTATAACTTCAAGAGAACCGGAATTTCTCTCCGAATTCAGAGCAAGAAACTTCTCGGCCGCATCCCCGTCCATTCTGGATATTCTGCCGTCTGACGATGGAACAACCCCGGCTGGAATCCTGTAATCTGAAATATTCAGCATATCTTCCGAGGTAATAAAAAAAATCTTTTCTGCACCCAGAACTGCGGCAACCTGTATGGTCAGTTCGTTGGAGGAAAGATTGTATGGGGTACCTGCAGGATTCCATCCTATCGAAGGGATGATAGGGATAAAGTCCTCATTGAGAACTTTGTTCAACGGAGAGGTGAGAACTTTATCAATAGTTCCTGTATACTTGTAATCTATTCCGTTAATAACTCCCATGCTCCGTGCACGGATCCAGTTTCCCACCAGGGCATTCAGCCGGTAAGCGGAAAGGCCTGTCATTATTCTATTTGAAACATCAAAAGCAGCCATTTTGACAAAAGGGACTGTCCCCGCCTCTGTTATCCGTACTCCACCTTTGTAAACCGTCTCTATACCGTATTGTTCGAGAATCTCATCAATTCGCTTCCGTGCACCGGGAATAATAATTACCTTGATCCCCGCATTGTGAAGCGTTGCAAGATCCTTTAAAAGAACCGGAAAATATAAGTTGTCTATCACCTCAGAATCAATCTTTATTACAAAAACCTTTCCCCTGAACCGGTTTATATAGGTAAAAACCTCCCGGATTATCTCGATTGTTTCCTTTCCAGCACTCTCCATTGTTAATCTCCCAGAAGTATTTGGTCAAGAGAAACAGTGAAATCCATTTTACCGGCTGCAGCAGCTTCTTTTAACCGATCCGGCTCTACAGGGAAACTCAGAGAAATCCATATATTATCAGAAAGGGGAGGAGAATCTTCCATTGTCCCTTGATCAGAAATCATCTCACTGAAAGGGATCTCCACCTGCCCCCACCCGGAATGAACAAAAAACGTTGAACTGTATGACACACCAGTAGCCGAGTCGCTCACTTGCATATAGACGGAGGACGCAGAATCGGTTTTGGCCAGAAAAGAAAGAGTGTGTTTCCCACGGAACGATTTGCCAATATTGAGTATCAGATTTATTATGAGAGACTGATCACTTTCAAGGAACGCTTTTATTTTTTCGTTAACTCCCAGGGATCCGTTTATGTCCAGGTATGTACCGGCAGGGCCATCTTCTTTCCTGCGCACTGACAGAGAGAGCGACTGCACTCCTTCATTTATTTTTAAAACACCTTCATCAGATCCTGAATAATCAACATACAATGAACTGTTTGCAATGCTGACAGACGGTACCGCGCGGTAAACCTCATCATCGAAAGCAGCAACGATACCTTCACTGTCATCGCTATCCATCGTAAAAAAACCTAAATTATCAACAGAAAGCTTTCCTGACATTTTACCGGGGTTCCTGAAATAGAAAAGTTTGTAGTTTTCGCCGAACGGAACTCCGAAACTTAAGATCATAGGTTTATCCTTATCAAGAGGACCGCTGAAGGAGTAGTCCTTTAAAACGCTGAAAGGTATCTTAAGGTGATTCCACTCCCCGGGATTTAAGGTGACAGTAACACCGAAAACCCTATCGCCATCCTGAAACTGCTGGGAAACAAAAAGATAAACCTGAGAAAATTCTTCCGGTTTTAAATCAACTGAAAATCCAGCGTCTTTCCCTATCATATGCTTTGTTTTAAATCCGGCATAAAAATTAAGGTCTGAATCATTCCACTGGGTCAGTATACTTTCACTATTCAAATCTGCTGCAAATTCGAGGGCTACAGCCCCGTCTCCTGCAGAAATCTCTGCACTCTTGCCGGTAAAGAGCTCCCCCCATGATTCTTCGTAATGGAAAAAATTTACCCGGGTAACAGGTCCTTCGAAATCGTCCAGTATAGTAGTAGTGGTGGTAACCCCTTTAACGGTAGAGGCCGCATCTGTGGGAAATATTACCTTGTTTACCCCATCCTGCTGAAATTCGCTTTCCAGCTGGTAGTTCAACTGAAAACCGCCTATTACTTCTCCAGTCTCAACTTTTATGAGCTGAATGTTGATTTTATTATAATCCTTTAAAGGAGTTATATACCCTGTCAACACTATATCTGCTCCAAGCAGCTGCCCCAGACTCACCTGGGTCTCTTCCGACACAAGGTCGGTGAGCATGAGGGAGTGTTCCTCCATTATACGGTCCAGCCCCTGTCTGCTTACCATGGTAAGGTTTTCCCCACCCCTGTTTGCAATCTCGGTAGTTACTCCGGTGATAAGATAATCACTTATTGCACTTGGTTTTCCGTCAACAGTAAAATAATAAACAGCAAGCGTAACAGGCTCTGTACCGGGAAGAAGTGCGATCGTTCTTTCAGCTATCGTTGAAGTAAGATCATCTATTCCTTTTATATACCCTGATTCAGCTGGAGGAGAACTAGTACATGCGAGGAGAAATAATACTGCTGCTCCTGACAATAGTTTTAAACTAATCCGTATAATTTTTGATTCCATCATTCAATGATTGTAAGAAATCCATTCCATATTAGCAAGTATTTTATCTTTTGGGGTAAAATTATCGGTTAAGGACCGACAAATAGGAGAGTTCTGTCTTGACATCAACGCTAAAGTTAAAATAATAGAACCATGGCCAAGAGTAAACTCGATTACGCAGATGTAGATAACAAGCAGAGGATTATTGAAACCGCCACAAAACTCTTTATCAAACAGGGAGCCCATGAAACAAGTCTTGCAGATATTGCCAGAGAATTGAACATCAGCAAGGGAACCCTGTACTACTACTACCCGACAAAATCTGACCTTATCTTCGATGTTACTGATATCTACATGAAAAGACTCTCAGGGAAACTTCTTAAATGGGTAAAAAACCATGATAACAAAAACAGTCCGGAAGACATAATCTCGGTAGTATTCAAAATAATGTTTAAAACTACCAACAGGGGAAAACTTCACATATACCTGATTTATGAAGCTATCAGTTACAACAAGTTTCTTAAGAACAGAATACGGTCTGCGTATGCAGAATGGCAGAAGATGCTGGAAGAAGCATTGACAGAAATTCTCCCGAAGGAAAAGGAACCGGCAATTGTAGCTGAGATAATCCTCACCATGATTACAGGAGGAGTCGTCCATTCTGCCCTGGGTATCAAGATGAGTCCTCTTCCTGAGGTCCTCCCCCATATTATAAGCAAATAAAAGGTCTAAAAAAAAGCTCCCGTCAACCTTCCGGGCTGCAGGAGCTATTCGTAAAAGATACTCTTCTTTCTATTTGTTTCCAAGAAGCTCTTTTTCGATAACTTCAATAAAGGTATCTTTAGGAAGCGCACCGGCTGCCATTTGAGGTTTACCGTCTACCGGAATAAAAAGAAGAGACGGGATGCTCTGAATCCCGAAAGCCGCTGCAAGCTCCTGCTCAGCTTCAGTATCAATCTTGAAGAAATTTACTTTCCCTTCATATTCTTCTGAAAGTTCTTCAATAATCGGGGCTACCATTTTACAAGGTCCGCACCAGTCTGCATAAAAATCGATAATTGCAGGAAGCTCTCCCTGAAATTTCCATTCCTTGTTGTTTTCGTAATCAAAGATTTCCTTTAAAAAAGTATCTTTAGTAAGATGTGTTGCCATTCTTACCCTCCTAACCTAATTTTATCTATTGTATAACAAATATACTATATATATTTTTTCTAATCAAGACCCCTAAGTCTAAATCTAACTAAATATATCATAAATTGTTTCTAAGAAACAAGCCTCTCAATATCGGCACCCGGAATCAGTGTATCGATATAGTCCTGGAGTACTTTACCCAATTTCGTCTGAAACAGATGGTCGGCAATCTGCCCTTTTACCTGATCAAACGGGACCATACCTGCCGGTTTCCTGTCAGTAAGTTTAATAATATGGTACCCAAACTGGGTCTCCACTATACCACTAATCTCACCTTTTTTCATTCCGAAGGCAGCATCCTCAAAGGGTTTTACCATCTGGCCTTTACCGAAAAAACCAAGATCTCCCCCATTTTTACTGCTGGGTCCTTCTGATACCTCTCTGGCAAGATCCGAAAACTCCTCGCCGTTTTCAAGGCGTTTCTGAACGGCTTCGATCTTCTTTTTTGCCTCCGCCTTGGCAGCATCGTCTGCATCCTCTTTGACCTGAATAAGAATATGACTTGCTCTCACCTGCTCCGGCTGGGAAAAATACTGCGGATTCTGCCCGTAAAAAGCTGCTTCTTCATCTTCAGTAACCTCAACCTGTGGTTTGAATTCCTGTTCGATATATCTGCTGAGCATAAGGTTCATTTTAAGATCATCAACAAGAAGATCTTCAGAAATTCCCTGATCACTCAATGCCTTCTGATATTCTTCATCATCCTTGAACTGCCCTTTGACCTTGTCCATTTGAGCCTGAATCTCCTCATCAGTAACCTTCATCCCTTTTTTAAGGGCATCCTGGTACAATAGCTCCTGATTGATAAGATTATTCAATACACCAGCCCGCAACTGGGACATCTGATCTTCCTGAAGTACCATTCCCTGTTGGGTATACTGGGAAAGGGTACTCTCAACCTGGCTGTTAAACTTTGCCATGGGAATTGCAATCCCGTTTACCCTGGCTGCAATATCCGCAGGGCTCTGGATCGCCTCTCTTTGTGCTGATCCGCTGTCAGCCGTTACTTCAGCCGGGGCAGCAGCCTGCTGCTTTTCTGCATCCTTTTTACCGCCTGCAAAAAGTGTGAGCGGCAGGAGTACCATCAGGATTAGTATATACTGCCGTTTTTTCATTAAATTCATTAACATTCTGTTTGTCTCCATTAATTACTGTATAAGGGGATAATATACTGCTTTAGAATAGATAAATCCACTGTTACTGATTATTTTTCCGAATAAAATCCAATAATAAGGCCGTTGGGATCAGATATTTTAAAATCCCTGTGTCCCCACTCTCTTTTAACAATCTCCTGAACGATGGGAGCACCCCGCCCCTTCACTTCCTGCAGATAACCATCAAGGTCTTCAACCTGTATAAGAATCACGGCATCCGTTAGCGGTTCCACCTGTTTGGTAGCACTCTGCAGCACAATCATCATTCCCGAAGCAGCTTTAAACTGATGTCCGCTGTCGTTGAAACCTCTATTCCAGGTCTTTACCACCGGCAGCTTTAGTATATCTGCGTAAAATGCGATCGTCTCGGCATACTTTTTTGTATAAAAACTGAATCTGAATTCCAAATCGTTTTTCATTATTAATATCCCTCTTTTTGTAATCTTAAACAAAACTTCCCAAAATACCAAGTACCGAAGAGAGGGACGGAGCATGAAAATTGGTCACTTACTAATGAGCGCGGCGGGATTCGAACCCACGGCCTCTTCCTCCGGAGGGAAGCGCTCTATCCAGCTGAGCTACGCACCCTGACATTTACGCTGGAATAGTACCCGTATTTTACTGTGTTGTCAATGTACCGGTAGAGCCGATGCACCTTGCAACATACCCCATCCCGGCTGTATAATCGTAAACCATGAAGATACGCTACAACGCTCCGGTTACCCTTACTTTTGCCCTTTTGAGTGCGGGAATTCTTATTCTGGACCAGTTTACCGGCGGGAACCTCATTCTCCGGTTTTTCTCCATACCCGGAAAGGGGTACTTTAACCCGGCATCCCCCTTGGAGTACATCAGGCTTTTCACCCACATTCTGGGGCATGCAGGATGGACTCATCTGCTGGGCAATTTCTCCATTATCCTTCTGATCGGCCCGATTCTGGAGGAAAAGTACGGTTCAGCTCCATTCCTTCTGATGATCCTTACAACTGCACTTGTTACCGGAGTAATAAACATTCTTTTTTTCCCCACCGGGCTCCTCGGAGCAAGCGGTGCAGCTTTTATGATGATTCTGCTTGCCCCTTTTACAAACACAAAATCTGGCGATATCCCCCTCACCTTTATCCTTATTGTAGTACTGTACATAACAAAGCAGGTATACAGCTCTTTCCAGAGTAACTCAATAGCCGAATTCGCCCACCTTGCCGGCGGCGCTTGCGGAAGTATCTTCGGCTTTTTACATCTGCACCGGGAGCCGGAGATCAGAGAAGAGATATTCCTCCCCTCAGACAGCCAACCTGACGATTGAAACCATCTCCCAAATCTGCTATATTTCCTCCATGATTGATAAACTTGACCGCATAGTGGAAAAATACCAGAGCCTTGAGGCAGAACTGGCCAATCCTGACATAATGAAGGATATGAACCGCTACAAAGAGGTGATGCAGGAGCATTCCCACTTGAGCGAAGTTGTATCTGTGTATGCTGAATACAAGGATGTGCTTTCAGGAATCGAAGACGCAAAAGTGCTGATGGAAGATGAAACCGATCCTGAAATGAAGGAGATGGCCAAAGAGGAGCTTTCCGGACTTGAAGAGAAGAAAGAGGGCCTTGAAAAAAAATTAAAAAAACTTCTCGTCCCCAAGGACCCCTTGGACGGCAAGAATATCATTATGGAAATCCGTGCCGGTACAGGTGGAGACGAGGCAGCTCTCTTTGCTGCAGACCTTTACCGTATGTACTCGAAGTTTGCCGAACAGAACAAGTGGAAAATAGAGATTATGGATGCCAACGAAATCGGAATCGGCGGATTTAAAGAGATCTCTTTCTCCATAGCAGGTAAGAACGTGTACGGAAACCTCAGATACGAAAGCGGCGTACACCGGGTACAGCGGGTACCCACCACCGAATCAGGGGGCAGGGTCCATACCTCTGCAGTTACTGTTGCCGTTCTTCCTGAGGCGGAAGAAACCGACATTGATATAAAGAACGAAGATTTAAAGATTGATGTTTTCAGATCTTCCGGTCCCGGGGGGCAGAGTGTAAACACCACTGACTCCGCTGTACGTATTACCCACCTTCCCACAGGAGTTGTTGTTACCTGTCAGGATGAAAAATCACAGATCAAGAACAAGGCAAAGGCACTGAGAGTGCTCAGAGCACGGCTCTACGAGGCGGAGGAAGCCAAAAAGCAGAGCGAACGGGCGGAAAACAGGAAAAGTCAGGTAGGTTCCGGAGACCGGTCCGAACGTATCCGCACCTATAATTTCCCCCAGAACAGGGTAACCGACCATAGAATAAATCTTACCCTCTACAGGCTTGAGTATATAATGCAGGGGGATCTGTCTGAAATAATTGAGAGCCTCAAGATCGCCGCGGGAGAACAGGCCCTTAAAGAGTAGATGATTACCGTCAGAGAGGCCCTGTACCGGGGTGCGTCGCTCCTTGAAAAGAGTGAGACCCCCTTCCTCGATGCCTCAATTATCCTTGCCCATATCCTGTCTATCTCAAGGGAGAAGCTTTTTTCCTCGTACCCCGATCCGCTTAAACCCGGGCAGATGGACCGGTACATGGAAGCGGTAAAAAAGAGACAGAAGAACATACCTGTTGCGTATATTACCAACAAAAAAGAATTTTTCGGCCTTCCCTTTTATGTTGATGAGCGGGTGCTTTCTCCCAGGCCGGATACCGAAACACTTGTGGAAACCGCCCTTGAGATACTACAGCAGAATCCGGAGATAAAAAAAGTTCTCGATATATGCACCGGATCCGGGTGTATCGGGATATCGTTGAAATATGAGGCTCCGAAACTTGCTATTACCTGCAGCGATATATCCCCGGATGCTTTGGATGTCTGCAGATACAACAGCAGCAGACTTCTTTCAAACCCTGTGGAGATTATAAAGAGCAATCTACTCGAAAATATAGCTGGAGAGTTTGACATGATTGTTTCAAATCCTCCATACGTCCCGTCGCTAGAAGTCCGTGAAATAAAATCCACAAATCCTGCAGAACCCCGGCTGGCCCTTGATGGAGGTGATGACGGCCTGGACTTGATACGGGAAATTATCCCCCTTTCTCTGGAACATCTTTCCCCGGGAGGGTATCTCCTTCTTGAATCATCCATTGAACAGACATATAGTATTGAAAGAATGATGGAGAGAGCTGGTTATACCGATACAGAAATAAGGAAAGACCTTACAGACAGGGACAGAATAACGGTGGGGAGAAAACCGCTGATTTGAAATGAATACGCAGATTGAAATTTTTAAAAAGAAACTTACTCATTTCCCGGAAAATGAAGCCCAGAGGATTGTTGATGCTGCCCTGTGGGCAAAAGAACTGCACAAGGATCAGAAACGGGCCAGCGGGGAGCCTTATTTTATTCATCCACTTAAGGTGGCAGAGTTCCTCGTAGATATGAAAATGGATTCCGATTCTGTTATAGCTGCCCTGCTCCACGATATTCTTGAAGATACCGACACAGCCTTTACCGAGATAACAAAACGGTACGGCAAGCAGGTAGCCCTCCTCGTTGAAGGGGTAACAAAGATCTCCATAATGAAAGCCAAGAGCAAATCTATTCAGGAAGCAGAGACAATCCGGAAGATGCTCCTTGCCATGTCCAGGGATATCCGGGTTATCATCATCAAACTGGCTGACAAGCTTCACAACATGAGCACCCTGGAGTATCTTCCTGAAAAGAAACGAAAGACAATTGCAACAGAGTGCCTTGATATTTACGCTCCCTTGGCAAACAGACTCGGATTTTCCTGGCTCAAGGCGGAACTGGAGGATCTTTCACTTAAGCATCTGAATCCTCAGGTCTACAGCTACATTAGCGACTATCTCAATGAAAAGCGTCTGGAGAAGGAGAAATTCCTGAAAAAGGTGGAGCAGACCATCCTGAAAGAAGCTGCCGAGGAAGGGTACAGGGTAAAGGTATTTACCCGGGGAAAGCATATCTACTCCATCTACATGAAGATGAAAAAGAGGAAAAAGGATATCCATGAGATCTATGATATCCTGGGAATACGGATCATCTGCAACAGTGTGAGTGAGTGCTATTCGGTACTTGGTCTGGTGCACAAGCTCTGGCCCCCTATAGAGGGACGTTTTAAAGATTACATCGCCATGCCCAAGGCAAATCAATATCAGAGTCTCCATACAAGTGTCATGTGTTTCGGAGGAAGGGTTACTGAAGTACAGATTCGGACAGAGGAGATGCACTATACAGCAGAATACGGAATTGCAGCTCACTGGCTGTACAAGAGCGGCGGCTTTGATGGGAGAAAACTCAAGGGGAAAGATCTGCCGATAGTGGACAGAATAAAAAAATGGGACGGGGTAAAGTCGAGTGCCGATGACTTTATCTCCGATATACGGAAAGAGTTTCTGAAAGATTCAATCTACGTTTTTACTCCTGAAGGCCATATTATTGAACTTCCGAAGAATTCAACTGCCATCGATTTTGCATACCAGATTCATACCGAAATAGGGAATCACTGCCTCGGCGCCCTCGCAGACGGAAGTATCATACCCCTTACCCGTCCTTTGAAAAATACACAAGTTGTCGAGATACGCACCGCAAATACGGCAACCCCTCATGTCAACTGGCTCCGGTTTGTCCAAACGACCAAAGCCAGAAACAAGATCAGACATTGGTTGAATAAGCATGACGAAAATCTGTATATAGACAAAAATATAATTGCAAAAAAGAAAATACCCCCCGCAGAACCGGTAAAACTGCCTCCTGAGGAAGAAGAAAAAGAGATTCCGGAGGATGGGACATTCGTAAAGCAGGTTCTGGACAAAGCCAAGATAGCTTTCAAAATCGGGAATGAGAAGAACATGCTTATCAGCATTGCAAAGTGCTGTACACCAACCTCAGGAGATGAAATTGTCGGATATATCTCCCGTGGAAGGGGGATAATTGTTCACCGGAAGGACTGTCCCAACCTTAAAAATATCAATGATATAGAGAACAGATGCATAGAGGTGGAATGGGAGGCTGTTTCGCCGAAATCTATCAGAAAGTTCAAGGTAGTTTCAAAAATGACCTACGACCTTTTTTCGGAGATAGAAGGCGCAGTCAGGAAGTACAAGGGACATTTAATAGAGGGCAAGCTGGAAGAAGATGAAAGGGGAAAGCTTACCGGAAGTTTCACCATGGAACTGGAGCATGCAGCGGATTACGGTAAGGTCTTAAAATCCATAAAAACCATCCCTTCGGTTATAACCATACAATCAATCTAAATCGAGATCAGAGTATATCCGTTCCCAGCAGGTATCAGCGTCTATCTTCCCTTTTACATAGAGGGAAATGACTGAGCGGATTCCGGTGGGCATTTTTTCCCAGTACTTCCGCTGCCAGTCAGGTATCTGATGCTCAAGTTCCATCTGTTCGGTAGCAGACATGGACCCTGTACTGTAGGAAACAAACTGTTGTATCATGGTTAAGAGAACATCAGGAGGGAGACTGGGTTGTTCGGGACCTTTCCCCGGATCAGGAACCCAGGCTTCAAGGAGCTCTGATATCTGTTCCTCGTTAAGCTCAGGGGCTTCTTTCCTGATAACATCAACAGCAAAGTTCTGAATCATCTTTCGTATACCCTCTACAGAGTAGCTCATTTGAGAACCAAGGGCTTTTGCAGATTCCTTGGCCAGCCTTCCGGGATCAACTCCCCGGAAAGTACCCCTTCCGGCACTCTTCCCCCTTCTTTTTAGAGCCTCAATAATCACCTCGACATCCGCATCGGTTGCTTTATTCATAATGGCATCTACAATCTCGAAGAGTTCGTCCCTTTCCATTTCAGCCTTCAGCCTTTAAATGCGCTTTAAGCTCTTCAAACCGCTGAAGAATCGGCAGATGCTGCGTGCATGCTTTTTCGCACATCCTGCACTCGGTACACCTGTCAAGAACATCGATACGTGTTCCCCAGTGCCATTTAAGACGGTCGCCAAGTTTCTCGGCACGATTAAGGTAGAGTCCGTTTGCAGTCTCAACAAACTTCCACACCGGGATATCCACAGGACAGACGTTGCAGTACATGCAGGAAGTACACAGGCTATTAAAATCACTCTCCACATGGGAAGCAATTGCAGCAACCTCATCTTCCGAATACGGCTGAAAGGATTCTACCGCATCTACAGCTGTATCGATATCGCTTATGTTCCGAAAGCCTACCAGACGGATATTGATCCGGTTATCAAGCATAAGAAAATGAAGCGCTCCCTCGAGTATCGACTGCTCAGGTTTCACTTTAAGAAAACCAAAGGCTTCCTCGTTCTGGATTATCGTTCCTCCCCCCAGAGGATTCATGACAACAACACCCATGTTATTTTCTGCCGCAGCCTTGATACCATCTTCACGATAAGGGGAATTTATAGCAGAATACCCCAGGGTAACACCTCTGAAATATCCCTCCTCGATAACGGTTCTAATTTCATTTCCCGGCAGGTGGGTCGAAAAAACAGGGATTTTAATAAGCCCCTCTTCCTGTGCCTTCAATATCTCGGCAACAGCGCCCCCTTTTTTCCTCCCCTCCCAGTCCTCAAGGGTCAGCACATACCAACAATGGTAAAAATCGATACTGTCCAGATCCATAATCCTTAACGAGTTCTCCAGATCTCTCCGAAGATCCGCCGCCCTGGGCTTGTTGGATTTGGTGGAGATGTAGAAGGGTCTGTCCCCGCTTATGTCCATCTTTTTCATCTCCTTTATTGCAGCTCCGAAAATTACCTCCGAATTATTGCTGCAGTAAGAGGGAGCTGTATCAAAATAGTTTATCCCCCTCTCATAGGCATGGATCAGCATTTGGGCCGAAAGGTCGATGTCGTTCTCTTGTTCAAACCGCATTCCTCCAAACCCCAGAGCAGAAACCTCAATACCTGTGTTACCGTATTCGCTGTAAAACATTCCCTGCCTCTCCTCTTAAAAATCAGTTTTATACGTTAAATCTGAAGTGCATTATATCACCATCCTGCACCAGATATTCTTTTCCCTCAATCCTGAGCTTTCCGGCCTCCCTGACTTTCTGCTCCGAACCCAGCTCAAACAAGTCGTTGCAATGATAGACCTCTGCCTTGATAAACCCTTTTTCAAAGTCTGTATGGATAACCCCGGCAGCCTGGGGAGCTCTGTCCCCTTCATGGAAGGTCCATGCCCGGTTTTCATCCTCCCCGGCGGTAAAAAAGGTTCTTAATCCCAGCATCCGGTACCCTGCGTGAATAAGGGTATCCATCCCGGATTCACTCAATCCCGAAGCCTCCATAAACTCCTTTTTTTCCTCTTCAGATTCCAGGGCGGCAATCTCAGCTTCAAGCTTTCCGCAGATAGTTACGACCTCTGCACCCTCTTCAGCAGCAATTCTCTTTACCGTCGCAACATACTCGTTACCGGAATCAATCGAATCTTCATCTATATTGCAAACGTAGAGCTGCTTTTTAAGGGTGATAAGATGAAGATCGTATATAAGATCCAGCTGTTCAGGAGTAAAATCAATCGACCTGGCACTTTTCCCTTCAGAGAGGGTCTCTATCAATTTATCAAGCAGCGGTACGGTGGCATTCAGTTTTTTTACCGCCTCTTTGTTGCCTGCCCGCAGACTCTTTACGGTTTTCTCTTTCCGTTTTTCCACCGTTTCGAGGTCCGCCAGGGCAAGCTCAATGTTTATCGTCTCAATATCAGAGATAGGATCAATCCGGTTATCCACGTGAATAACATCTTCATCCTCAAAACACCTTACAACGTGGGCAATGACACCAACATTTCTAATATGAGAAAGGAACCGGTTGCCCAGACCCTCTCCCCCGGATGCACCTTTGACCAGACCTGCTATATCCACGAACTCAACAACAGCAGGTATCACCTTTTTCGTAGGTATCAGATCAGTTATTTTTTTCAAGCGTTCATCCGGAACGCTCACTATTCCGACATTCGGTTCTATTGTACAGAACGGATAGTTCGCAGCTTCCGCAGGGGCGGAAGTCATGGCAGAAAATATTGTAGACTTGCCTACATTCGGAAGCCCTACTATTCCACAATTCAATCCCATTGTATTTCCTTACACTTTATTATAGTATTTATTCCATTAAGTATAGCAAATAAGCGGTGTTTTGTATATCGGAGGACAATGGCGCAGACACTTTACTGGTACGATCTGGAGACTTTCGGTCTGAATCCCATGCTGGACAGAATTGCACAGTTTGCAGGGGTACGTACCAACGATAAATTCGAGATAATCTCAGAACCGCTGGTAATCTATAACCGGATTACCCCCGATTACGTCCCCGACCCTAAAGCGTGCCTGGTTACCGGCATAACCCCGAAAGAGACTCTGGATAAGGGTTTAAACGAGTACGATTTTGCAAAGAAGATATTGAGAGAATTCTCGGTTCCAGGGACCTGTGTTACCGGATACAACAATCTTAACTTCGATGATGAGTTCATCCGGAATCTTTTCTACCGTAATTTTTTCGATCCATACACACGGGAATGGGCTAACGGGAACTCCCGGTGGGATATTATAGATCTTGTACGTGCCGCTCACGATCTCAGGCCTGAAGGGATTAACTGGATAGTTAAAGAGAGTGGAACACCATCCTTCAAACTCGAAGAACTGTCAAAAGCAAACGGTATTTCCCATGAGAACGCCCATGATGCTCTCTCCGATGTACTGGCAACAATTGATCTTGCAAAACTCATCCATGATAAACAACCCAGACTTTTTACCTACATATTTGCAAACAGAGGAAAGGGTAAGGTTCGGGAGCTGGTTAATATACATAAAAAGGAACCGTTTCTGTTTACCTCCTCGCTGTTTACCTCTGAAAAGGGATGTACAACCATTGCCGCACCCCTGGTAACTGACCCGGGCAACAGTAATCTTGTCCACTGCTACGATCTCCGGTATGATCCCTCCGAGCTTCTGGAGCTCTCAGTGGACGAGATCAGGGAAAAAGCTTTTTCTCCCTTTGATAAAGAGAAAAAAGATTCAAGGCTCCATTTTGTAAAACTACATGTGAACAAGTGTCCGGTAATTGCCCCTCTTAAAACACTGGACAAGGCCTCTGCCGAGCGGCTGGATTTGGATATTAAAGTATGTATGTCCCACCGGGAAATTCTTCTCAAAGAACCCCTTTTAACCCAAAAACTTTTCAAGGTTTTCGAGAGGGAGGACAAGTTCCAGCCGCCCGATACTGATCCTGAACTGCAGATTTACTCCGGCGGTTTTTTTAAAGAGGGTGATAAAAAAACCTTTGAAAAAATCCACGCCACTCCGGAGGAGAAGATCCCTGAGCTAAAACCGGACTTCCATGACCCCAGATTGGGAGAGATGTTCTGGAGATTTGTATGCAGAAACTTTCCGTCGGCGATGAGTGAAAAGATGAAAAAAGAATGGAAGAGTTTCTGTGCCGGACGGATTCTTTCCCCTCCTGGCAAGATGATCAACGACTTCGATTTCTTTAAGCGGAAAATTAAAGAGAACATGGAAAGCCGTGATGTGGGAAGCAGAGAAAAGATTATTCTCAAGGAACTGGATGAATATGCATCTTTTCTGGAAAATGAAGTCCTCAGTTTTTAGCCCTTCAGGCTTTAATTTTTCCGGACTTTTTAAAAGAGGGACAGTGCTTACCAGTGGCCCGGTAAACCGCCATAGAGGGAAGGGTTTTTGATTTGACCCCGAAAAGTGTGCAGCTGCGGGGAAAAGAATAATCCCAGGTAACCTTGAAATAAACACATTTAAGGCAGTCCGGGGGATGATCTGGATTCTTCATGAGTGTATAGTAGAAAGATGAACAACAAGTTTCAATACGACAGAGCAAACATCAATAAAGAAAAGGCACTCCTTATTGCCATAAAATATCCGGAAAGTAAAAAGGATGCTGTAGAAGCTCATCTTTCAGAGCTCGCACGTCTTATAGATACAGCAGGATTTGAACCAGTGTCAGCGGTTACTGTATCGCTTAAAAAGCCAAAACCCGGATATTTAATGGGATCCGGCAAAGCGGAGGAGATCCGTTTCATGGCGGAAGAACTCGATGCAGAGGTCCTTGTTTTTGATGAGGATCTCACCCCGGCGCAGCAGCGGAACTGGGAGAGGTTTACCCGGTTATGTGTCATTGACCGCAGAGAGGTTATTCTCGAAATTTTTGCTTCCAGGGCTAAAACCAGAGAGGCAGTACTTCAGGTGGCCCTTGCCAGAATGGAGTACTCCCTTCCCCGTCTTACCAGAGCCTGGACTCACCTGTCCAGACAGAGGGGAGGCGCAAAAGGAACCCGGGGTGAGGGGGAAACACAGCTGGAGGTAGACCGTAGGATAACTTTGAAGAAGATCGCCCATCTCAAGAAAGAACTTACGGGGGTTAAAGCACACAGAGACACCATGAGAAAAAAGCGGGGAAACATCCCTATCCCAACCGGAGCAGTAGTAGGATATACCAATGCGGGGAAGTCCTCCCTTTTAAACGCTCTCAGCGGTTCGGAAGTCTATGTCGAGAACAAGCTTTTTGCAACTCTGGACCCGGTGACAAAAAAGATAGTACTTCCGGAGGGTAGAGAGGTCCTCCTTACCGATACGGTAGGATTTATACGGAAACTCCCCCACGATTTAGTCGATGCATTCAAATCCACGCTGGAAGAGGCTGCTCTATCTGATTTTCTGATCCATGTGGTTGATATTACAAGCCGTGAATTCCGGGATCATATGAGGACAACGGCAGAGGTCCTGGAAGAGTTAGGAGCAGATCAAAAACCTGTAATTTTGCTGTTTAACAAGATTGATCTGTGCATGGATGATGATCTTATCAAAGAGGTACGAGCCGAATACCCTGAAGCTCTGTTTTTCTCGGCAAAAACCAAAGAAGGGGAAGAACTTCTGTTCAGTAAAATAGTTACAGTACTTGCTGAAAGCGAAAAAAGCGAATTGTTTTCGATTCCTTCTGACAGATACGATCTTATATCGATGATCCACCGTAAAGGCAGGATAAAAAAACAATATTACGAGGAGGATATGATAAAAGTAGAAGCTGATCTACCGGTAAAAGAGCGAAACCGGATACTCAAAGCCCTGATGAGGAGGGACGGAGCATGAATAGTAGTATAAACAG
>JANTFL010000020.1 GCA_024763455.1 Sediminispirochaeta sp.
TCAATATACTGGCCAATACTCTTGTCGATAAGAGTTATGTACCCGTAGTACCGTGCAACTATCTTCTGCCACTCCTTCCAGGGGAGCTCTGCAACACCCCACATCTGTGAAACGTGTTTATGATGAATAGGCTTATTCTTGAAACTTTCTTCGAATGCAGGGTCAACCGGAATCTCTAAAGGATCGTACATGGAGTAGTACGGTTCCGGGACCATGCAGGGGGTGTGAGGCCCCCAGAAGTTGAGCCATAAAAAGAAAGGTTTTCCGGAAGATGCCGCTTCCGATGTGTAGGTAACCGCTTCTTCAGCTAAAAAGGCTGGTATGGATGCTTCTTCCGGACCGCTGAGTTTTGCTCTGAGTTCCTGCACCCTCAGATTGGGATTGTTCCCAAAGAACTGCTCGCTGACTTCGGGGATGTCATAACCCTTTTTAAAAATCCAGTCTCTGTACTCATTCTCCTCTGCCGGGCCCTGATCAAAAACAAGATTCTTGTAAAACCGGGATCCGGGGAAGCCGTAGTGGGCAAAGTTGTGGCCTTTAAAGCCGTAATCCCTTGGAAGTTTCGTCTCTGCAATGTGCCACTTGCCGAGATAAATCTTTTCGTAATCCGTTAAAAAATCGGAAAGAACCGGAATCCCCGGTACCGGATCCGCCTTAGCCCTGTTTACCTTGTTGTCTTCTGCATTTCTTACAACCCCGTGGGATGTGGGAACCCTCCCTGTAAAAAGAGACGTTCTTGCAGGACCGCAAAGGGCTGTGGGGGTAAAGGCGTTGGTAAATAGTATACCGTCGTCCCTTAACTCATCAATATTCGGTGTTTTTACAACCCTGTTTCCGTAGGCACCCAGCATGTCAAAGCGCTGCTGGTCTACCATTATGTAGATTATGTTTGGTTTTGCCGGTTCTTTTATCATCCCATATATCCTTAAACCCCAATTATAGTTTTAATTTTACCGAAGATGAATACTCTGTCGGAGTCATTCCAATATACTTTTTGAATACCTTTGAGAAATAATGGATGGAGGAGTAGTTCAGAGCTGCGGCTATCTGGGTAAAGGTATAATTGCCCTCCCGGATAAGATCTTTTGCTTTTTCAAGTTTTGTTATCTTGTAGTATTCCATAACACTTCTGCCGGTTTTTTCTTTGAATACGTTTTCAATATAGGTGCAGCTGTAGCCTGTTTCTCTACAGACTGTTTCAAGACTCGGCATCTCGAGTAAATGGTTCTCAAAAAAAACGATAACCTTGTTAAAGGCATCCCTGCTGGTCTTTTCTTTTAAAGGCGATTCCGGTTCGGTAACCGTGCCGATGTGCATCTCCCTCCGGACAAGACCGATAAGAATCTGCTCCAGGTACAGCTGTATAAGGTGTTCAGATCCGTATATCTGTTTCCTGTTCCTTTCAAGAGCCGGTAGCCACGGGTCATCAAGGCGCGATGAAAACGCATTCCCCGCTTCGTGCAGAATTCTGGCCAAAAGGTTTTTTTCTTCGTTCCCGATACGCATAATTCTGTTTTCAAACCATTTCATTCCGGGACTGCTGCTGGAAAAGGACATAATCACTATGTTGGGAGCAATGTGTCCGTCCGCATTAAGATCGTGAAACTCGTTGGGTTTATGGAAAATGATATCTCCCTTGATTAGGGTATGTGTTTTTTCTCCGGCTGTTGCAAGGATTGCCCCTTTATCTATGTATACAAACTCCCAGAAATTGTGCTTTTCGCCTTTAAAGGAATAGTCCTTTACAAACTCGAAGTAGTGGATCGAGAATATCTTGTCTATGGCAAATTCTTTCTTTAAAGTGCGGCCGGTATAATACATGGGGACAAGTATACAACGGGATTGCATATAAATGAATCATTTCATAAGTATTATTCAATTTAAAGTCTTCCCTTTCGGTTATTACTGAAGAGCTAAATTTTTGTTCTGTATTTCACATTGAAGCATTTAGAAAGCCGGCTATAAACGCAGCCTGACTTCTTCTTACTGTTTCTGTAAAATGTATATGGTCGAGGAAGAGTTCCTCATCTAAACTAAGAGTAAATGAATAGAGATCTATTATGGGGATTTCTGCTTTTCCCATAATCTTGTCAGCTGCAAGATTATATTTGATACAGTCTTCTGAATAACGATAAAACGTTTTTAATCTACTATTGTGATTCTTGTCATCTACCGGAGTGGTCCTAACCCAAATCATGATAAGTTTCATTTTGGTAACAATATGAACAATTTTTTCAAGATTTTCACGGTATTGTTCGAGAGGGATCTGTATAGACCCGTTATCAGTGGATCTTTTTATATCATGAAGTCCACAATTCAACAGGAGAATATCAGCATCTATTCCCCCGGAAGAGAAGAGTTTGTTCAGATATGAATATACATGGTATGAGTCTCCCCCGTTAGCTCCCTGTGCTATATCCATATCCTGTTCGGCTTGTTTAATGCCGCCTTTTCTGGAATATAATATTTTACCTTTCATATACCTTTCAAGATGCGGCCCATAGTGAATTGAAATACTATCTCCTAAAACAAATAGTTTTTTCATAGTTAATCCTCCATGCTAAACGTAGAGTACCAAAATAACAAAACAGTGTTGAGTTATGTAATAATGAAAACTTAGTTTTTACAAACATAAAAACCTTATAGTAATGATAATAGCTTCTATATACTTGCCATCTATGGATGTCTTGCACATTTTAACTATATTTATTATCATACGATTGATGCTATTCATGAACAGATGATCCGAAAAGTCATGGAAAAAAAGAGTACAGTATCTTTTATTATCTCCCTTTTCGCTTTCTTCTGGATAAGTTCATCCGTTTGGCATCTCTCCGAATTAGCTCTTAGACCCATGCCACTTGAAAAGAGCAGTAGCCTTATTCTCATCTTATCTCTTTCTACATTATCTGTTCTCGCCAGAAGAATTCGAATTTCACCTGTTTTTTCACTCAGTCTGGTTGTTCTGTTAGTTTTTTTCTCGGCCATTATGCTTTTTTCCTTTGATTTTTCCTCTTCGGCTTACGTAATGGTTTTTTGCGGCATCTACCTCTATTTGTTTGCCTTTTTATCATTTCCCCTTGATCTTGCCTCACTGATAATCGTGATACTTTTCTATGTTCTTATCGCCAGGTTTATGCGATTAGAATATTCATTTGAATTTGTTAAAGCATTTAAGGATTCTCTTGATACTATTATTTTTTCTGTGGTGACCATCTTAGCAGCATTCCTACTGAAACTCTATGACATGAAAAAAACTGCTCTTCTAAAGGACAACAAATTGCTGAAAACCTCAGTTAAACAGCTGACAGAGGCCAGTGCCTCTTTTCTTGAGTATGCCAATTCAGTTGAGGAGAAAACTTCACTTGAAGAACGAAAGAGAATTACCAGGGATCTTCATGATTTAATCGGTCAGACCAGTACGAATATCATAGCCATGATGACAGCCATTATGAGAAAACCCCTTGATACTGAGGAAGAGCAAATGAAAATGTACCAATGGATATTGGATATCTCTCAGCATTGTTTGAATCAGTCCAGAGAAGTGCTCAGAGATATCAGGAATCTTCCGGAAAACAAGTTAAAAGGATTTTCACGGTTCAATGCACTCCTGGAAACTTTTCGCATATCAACCGGCATGATTATTACGGTTGAATGGACAAATTTGCCCAGCACTCTTCCCGGTAGATTGGAAGAAGTTATATACAGTGTTCTGCAGGAATCTCTGACTAATTCCTTTCGCCATGGGCAGGCGTCGGAAATAAAAATAATTTTCCAGAGAGTGAATGGGTATATACACTGTACCATTACTGATAACGGTTCTGCACAGGACCTTAAGTTTCAAGGAGGGGATAAGTCTTTAGGAATAGGTCAAACTGGATTAGAAGAACGTATTAACTCTATTGGAGGAGAAATATCATTTCATTCAGGTAAATTAGGTTACAAGGTGAAAACTATCATCCCGGAGACAAAAGAGGAAGATGAAAGACTCATTGATTCATATACTCATTGTTGATGATCAGAAGCTGTTCTCTTACAGCTTGAAACAGGTCCTTCAGTTGGAAACTAATGAGAGCATGCTAATCGAAACTTGTTCTTCAGCTCGGGAAGCGGTTTCTCTTCAGAAAAGTAGGAATTTTGATTTGCTGTTAATGGATGTTCATATGCCGGAAATGAATGGTATTGATGCTGTAAAAAGCATACGTTCCTTTGATGAGAATGTAAAGATACTCATGCTGTCAGCCTATGGATATGATGAGTATGTAAACGAAGCCCTGTTCCTCGGTGCCGATGGGTATCTTCTAAAAGATATGTCTCCTGAGGAAGTTGTTGGAGCTATTCATGGGGTAATTGGAGGCAATTTGCTCATGGTTCCTCAAACATACGGGAAAGTATATTATAAGGAAAAGCCCAGCCTCAAAGAACAAACAGCAAATCTCTGGGAAAGCGATCTGACAGAGAAAGAGATGAAAATTCTGGTGCTGTTGGCCAAAGGTTACAGCAACAGTGAAATTGCTGAAGATGTCTTCATAGGGAAGCAGACTGTCCGAAATTATATAAGTACAATTTACTCAAAAATGAATGTAAAAGACCGTTTTGAAGCTATTAGAACTGCTATTGATGCCAATATTATTGAACGGTTTTCACATCCCTTATGATTTAGCATCCAAAAAGTACATTTGTACTATAGTAAAAGTACAAGGATAACTGTAATTCTAGTTTTTCCCGAAGTATGATGAATCAGTCAAACTATTTTGGAGGTTTATTTATGATTAAGAAACTAATTAGTGTCTTTCTGGTTCTGTTCTGTTTGTCTGCCTTTGCATATTCGAGCGGGCAGAAAGCTACAACGGAACCAAAAGGTCCAGTTGTTCTGTCGTTATTCAGTTTTAAGGCAGCTCCTCATGAAGAGAAAGCCCTTATAGGTGTTATCAACGGTTTCATGGACGAGTATCCAGGCATCAAAGTGGAATATGAAGTAATTTCCCATCAGTCAGGATATGATGATGTTTTAAGAACGCGTTTTGCAGGTGGGACAATGAGTGATATAGTCATGTCTACCCCTGGTGCTTTTGGGGATTTATGGGATTCCGGTTATCTAGAACCCCTTAACGGCGAAGATTTTCTTTCCAGGTATCCCTCGACAACATTGGATAATGTAACAAGAGAAGGAAATGTCTATGCAATCATTACAGAGACTGCAGCTGCCGGGATGTGGTATAACTCAAAAGTTCTGGATGAACTCAACCTCGATTATCCATCCAGTTTTTCGCAATTTCTGGATGTTTGTAAAGCCCTAAAAAATGCTGGATACATACCTTTTTTTGCTGGAGAAGGAGGAGGAGGAGGGGCAAAGTTTTTCTCAGTTCCCTGGGCCTATAAAAACATAGCTTCATCGGAAGGCTTCCCCGAGTTCGCCAAAAAAGTTAACAGTGGGGAGACTCAATTTGGTGAAGTCTTCAGAGAACCTTTCAAAGCGTATCTTACCTTGATCAGCAAAGGGTATAGATATGATCCTCTAAATACAGTTAATGCTCAACTAGGAGGGGAAGGAATTACTACCTTGGCTGGAGGTAATGCCATTTTCATGCCTGGTGGGAGCTGGTATGCCGGAAAATTCGATGCTGCAATGGGGAAAGAAAACCTCGATATCAAATTAGGGCCGTTTATGTTTGATGATAAGAACTATGTGGGTGTTGTCGCCAATGGTTACGTCAGCATCTACTCCGGTAGTAAGAAAAAAGAAGCGGCTATGAAGTTCCTGGAATATTGGAGTAGGAGGGAAGTAATGGATGCCTATGCAGGGGAATTGTCATCATTTTCTCCCCTTGAAGGTGGCGCTGTTCCAACTCACCCAAGACTTCAGACTATTGCGAGAACCTACAAGGCGGGAGATATTACTGTCTGGCAGTATCCTGTTCCATTGGATATTGGGAATCCATGGTCATTCTTGAATCCTATAGTGCAGAATATGGTACTGGAATCAAAGGATCCCACAACAGCTGTAGAGAGGGCCATAAAAGCTATAAATATGGAAGCCAAGAAAAATCTTGATTTGAAATAAATCAAAAATAGTGGGAATCCGCCGGATGCATCTGGTGGATTCCCGAATCTTGTGAAGGATTCCTTTATGAATAATATTACCACACTCTCAAAACTAACGATAAAAAGAGATTTCCTGCCTTATTTTTGGCTCATTGTTCCCGCATTACTGGTTTATCTAACGTTTTTTCTTTATCCGGTTATGTCCAGTTTTCTGTATAGTTTTACCAACTTTAACGGTTTTAACCTGAATTATGATTTCCGAGGGTTAAAGAATTACAAGGTATTGTTTGGGGACCCTGTATTCAGGCAAAGCATCACCCATACT
This sequence comes from Sediminispirochaeta sp., assembly GCA_024763455.1. Taxonomy (GTDB): domain Bacteria; phylum Spirochaetota; class Spirochaetia; order B11-G9; family B11-G9; genus B11-G9. Next base: position 6,371 of record JANTFL010000020.1, read on the forward strand.
TTTGTTTTCGGTATTTTAGTGGTTGTTTTTCAGAACCTCATTGCATTGTTTTTTGCAATAGCTCTAAACAAAAATTTTGTAAGTAAAAACCTGCTACGAACCCTGCTTTTTATGCCTGTCATGATATCTCCTGTAATTGTGGGATATATATGGCAGTTTATATATTCAACAAACGGTTTGCTCAATTATCTGCTTTCAAACATGTTTAACCGGAGTTTTCATGTTAATTATCTAAGCGATGGGAGAACGGCTCTTATAGCTGTTGTTATTACCCATGTATGGATTTGGATAGGCTACTCAGCAACAATCTATTTAGCCAATCTACAGAACATTTCTTCCGAGTTGATTGAAAATGCGGATCTAGAGGGGTGTTCCAGTTGGAACAGGTTTCGTTACATTATTTGGCCCTTATTAGCACCAGCAACAACCGTCAGCGTATCTCTTTCTGTAGGTGGTAGTCTCCGTGTTTTTGATATCATTTATGTTATGACCGGCGGCGGACCGGGATATGCAACAGAAACAATTGCTACCTTTATGGTAAAGGCCATGCAGAAAAATTATTTCGGATATGCAGCCAGTAGTGCCGTTGTACTTCTCATCCTGGTATTGCTGGCTACCTTTATTATTAATCGTTATTTGCGTGGCAGGGAGATAGATCTATGAAAAAAAACAACAGGAAGAAAATTTTGTCTGTTCAGGAAATAGTTATAATAGTCATTGTAATGCTTATGATAACACCGCTTTTCCTGGTTCTTCTGAATAGTCTTAAAACAGAAGGAGAGCTAATACTGTCACCATTATCACTCCCTCAAAAAGTCAGGTGGGAAAACTACAGACAGGCCTTTTCTAATATGGGTTACATCCGTTCATTCACAAACACATTTAAAATGACCTTTTATGCAACAGCAATAGGAGTTTTTCTCTATTCCATGGCAGCGTATGGCTTGGTAAGGGCCAAGTCGGGAAAAAGGTTTTTCTCTGCCATGACCTTTTTATTCTTTTTGACACTGGCCGTACCGCCTCAACTATCTCTGGTTCCTCTGTCGAGTTTTTTATCACGTATCCATCTGCATGAATCTCATTTAGGTGTATCTTTGGTTTTCATTGGGGTTAATGCTGGATTCGGAGTGTTTCTTTTGTTTTCATTCATCAGCACAGTGCCCATTGCCCTTGAGGAGGCCGCTGAAATTGATGGATGCACTCCCCTCCAGATTTTTTGGCATATTGTTCTTCCCTTGATGAGAGCACCTGTGACAACTCTGGCTGTTTTGTTGTCTCTACGGGTTTGGAACAATTTTCTATATCCTCTAATTCTTCTATCAGGCAAAGAATCACGAACTCTTCCCCTTTCTGTGTTTTTCTTCAAAGGTGCGGATTATGAGAATTGGCCACTTTTGTTTGCTGCTCTGGTTTTGGCAATTTTCCCTCTTCTCATTTTTTATTTTTTTATGCAGAGAAGAATAATTTCTGGGATTTCTGACGGTGCTGTCAAAGGCTGAGGAGAGTTAAAAATGGAAAAATATAACATTCTTTATATACATTCACACGATACTGGGCGTTATATCCAACCATACGGATATGGAATCCAAACTCCGGCTCTACAAAGATTAGCGGAAGAGGGTGTTTTGTTCAGAAATGCTTTTTGTGCAGGGCCTACCTGCTCTCCCAGCAGAGCAGCGCTTTTAACAGGACGTTATCCTCACCAAACTGGGATGCTGGGGCTTGCTCACAGAGGATTCAAGCTCAACGACTATAGAGAGCATATGGTAAATCAGTTCCGTAGCCGGGGCTACAGAACAGCTCTAAGCGGTATACAGCACATCGCAAATGATGCAGCGAAAGATTTAAATACTACGCCGTGGGAAGTCATAGGCTATGAAGAGTATCTTGGAGAACCTGAATATGCTCACACTGCAGCTTCTGATTGGCTAGATAAAGTTGGGGGGGATCCATTTTTTCTTTCAGTCGGATTTTTTGAAACCCATAGGGAGTTCCCCGAAAAGTCTGATTGTGATCCCCGGTATATTTTACCACCCAATCCACTACCCGATTCTGCCGAGATCCGTTACGACATGGCCCGTTTCATGACTTCAGTAAAAGAACTTGATCGGAAAATCGCTTATGTCATGGAAGCTCTCGATCGGAACAAACTCAGAGAAAGTACTATAGTTATTTGTACCACTGATCACGGCATAGCCTTTCCTTTTATGAAGGGTACTTTGTATGATCAGGGCATAGGGGTGATGCTCATATTGCGTGGACCTGATGGATTTAGTGGTGGCAGAGTTATCGATTCGATGGTCAGCCATATCGATCTGTTCCCTACCTTATGCGATTTGGTAGAAATCCCCTATCCATCCTGGATTGAAGGGAGGTCTCTTGTTCCATTGGTTCATGGGAAAGTGGATAAGATACGTGAAGAAATTTTTTCTGAAGTGACCTATCATGCAGCGAGGGAACCGAAACGTTGTATTCGTACTGATCGCTGGAAATATATACGAAATTACGACCTTCTCAATCATCCAATATTACCCAACATTGATTCCAGCGAAAGTAAAAGTTTCTTATTAGAAAAAGGCTTAAATGAAATCCCCATTGAAGAAGAAGAGCTCTATGACCTCATTTATGACCCATCTGAGAAACAGAATTTGTGCTATTTTGATCACTATCAGGATATTAGAAATGAAATGAGGGAAAGACTCAATCAGTGGATGTGTGAAACAAAAGATGTAATAATCAATGGGGAATTAATAGATAAGCCTGGTGCACTGCTCAATAGCCAGGATGAGATTGATCCTTCTCCCAAGAACGCACAAAGAACAATCTAAAAATTATTGGAGGAATACTATATGAAAAATATTAATATTTGTATAATTGGCGGAGGTAGCAAACAGTGGGCATTGACCCTAATGAAAGACTTGTCTTTGGCTTCTGATCTTTCTGGTTTGATAAGGCTGTATGACATAGATCAGGAAGCGGCAATCCTAAATGAGCATCTGGGAAACCGTATTTTCTTATTTGGCAAAGATAAGCCAAACTTCGAGGTTAAGGCGATTGATAATCCTGAAAAAGCGTTAGCAGGGGCTGATTTTGTCATAATTTCCATAGAACCAGGTCCCATTGAAAATCGTCACACCGATCTGGAAATCCCGAAAAAGTATGGGATATTACAGACGGTTGGCGACACTATTGGTCCTGGAGGGATTTTTAGAGCTTTGAGGAGTATTCCAGTATTCAGGGAATATGCCCGGCTCATCAAAAAAAATTGTCCCGATGCCTGGGTTATTAACTATACTAATCCCATGACATGGTGTACAAACACCTTGACTAGAGAATTCCCCCAAGTTAAAGTTCTCGGCTGTTGCCATGAAGTATTCGGGACTCAAAAATTTATCGCCAATAAAGTCAGCAGCTGGTTTGATACTGAAACCCCGCCGAGGGAAGAGATAAAAGTGGACGTTTTTGGTGTTAATCATTTCACATTCTTAAGCGGGGCATCGTGGAAGGGTATAGATCTCTTTCCATATCTAAAGGAATTGGCCGGTGATGATAATTTCTACCTGGATCACACTAAAGAGTCTCTAAGAAGAATTAAAGAAGAAAAATGGTTCGAATCTGATAATCTGGTAGCCATGGAAATTATGCGAATATTCGGGAATCTTGGGGCTGCAGGAGATCGGCATCTTGTTGAGTTTATGCCATGGTATCTACATGATGAATCCTTTATTCATCGTTATGGAGTAATAGCGACGCCTTATGAGTGGAGGGTGCGTAGAGATAAAGAAAAACGAACCAGATTTTACGAGGATAAAGATCTATTCCCGAAGGCTTCTGAAGAAGAAGGTGTTGCGATCATAAAAGCACTACTGGGTCTAGGACCTTTATACACCAATGTGAATGTTCCCAATACTGGCCAGATCCCATGGCTTCCTTTTGGGCATATAGTTGAAACAAATGCTTTTATCACCCATAACCGGATAACCCCTGCTATCTCGTCAGAAGGGGCTTCGTCTGTGAAAGAATTAATTTCACACGTTGGTTTTGAACAGAAACTGTTATTAGATTCTGTATTCGAAGAAAATAGAGAAGGAATCTTCCAGGCTTTTCTTTTAGATTCATTAATTAGATTGTCTTTAAGTGAGGCTAGAGAATTATTTGATATCATGTGGAGGGAGCAGATGCTTCACTATTGAGGAAATCTGCATAGCTTCGGATACTCTTGCTTCAAAGTTTTCATAAAAAGAAGAAAGCCTCAGCTGTTTCAGGTTAGATTTAATTTGCGCATATGTTTCCATTTATTACCTCCTCCCCTATAAGTTCATCGATATCTCTTGCATATGCTGTTGAAAGTTGATCCCCTCTTGTTTTGAAAACAAGATCATCATTTTTGTCCAATTCTCTTTCAAGTATGTGTTTAACACTGCCGTCTTTATAATTTCCATAAAAGGCAGCCCTTCTGCAGGCAGCTTCAAGACGCTCCCCTTCATACTTTGATTTTAAGCGGATAATATTCTGGGCGGAACGAAGATTCCGGATAGCTTCTTCTGATAGCATGGCTGAAACAATCTGATAAGTGGACGTTCCAATTTTTGAATCTTCCTGAATGCAATAATCAGTATCCCACTCCATGTATCTTCCAGTTTCTGCAGGGTAGTGGTCTTTATTAGTGCTTCTTTACCCTTGAGATACCGGTAGATGTACCGCTATGAGCTTATTGTCATGAAATACAGTAAGTTGCGACCTTGTTTTTCGAGCTTCCACATATTCTCCACCAAGCTCCTGAGGAACGCTGTAGTAGGCTTTATCGAACTGGATATGAATATCCCTGTAGACTTTCAACCTTTTCCAGACAGGTATTTCAAATCTAATCTGCGAAAGAGGTTTTAATGCTGCTGCTTCATATTCTGAAAACAGATATGAAGGTTTCTGTCTTGTTGTGCCATGAATACGGTTCCGGACAGTGGTCATGTTCCATCCCTGGAGCTGCATATTGGCATCACTAAAGCTTTTAAACTCCCTTAACGGAACAAAATTGTTCTCTACATATTTTACTCCGGATTCCACCTTCCCTTTGTGTTCTGGAGTCCCCGGCAGGCATGGATCTATCTGAAAGCCGTAATGCTTAGCAAGGTCTGCGTAGCTCCTGTTTGGTAACGGATCAAGATAAGCTGTTTTTTTGATAGCTTTCAGATTATCAGGAATTACAATCTTGGGAACTCCACCAAAATGCTCGAAAGCATGCACATGGCTGCTACACCAGGTTTCGATTCAATTCTGAATAGAGGCTGGTCTTTAAACATACTGTTTTTTGATACATAGCTTTACAGTGAAGAATAGCTTCCTTCAAATACTTTATCCTTCTTTTGCTTGTAAGTTCCGGAACTCATTTAGAATCTCATAAAATCATGTATTAACCATGGCTTTCCTTTGAGGATTTTTTCAGGAATTCCTGATATTTTTTTACAGTATTCTGTGAAATCTTCTGCCCCTTCGACGGATACTTTCACAGTAAAGACAAACTTTTGGCTTTTTGCATGAATATTTTTTCTCAAGCTCTTGAATCTTTTGTAAATCTATCAGAAAAAGAAATAACAGGCTTTTCCTCCCCTTGGGAAGTGAGTTTTATTTGGAGCATGTGGTTATTGTTGTGGACACTACTCCATTTTTTATCTTCGGATATTAAGAATTTTAATCTAAATCAAGAAATAATTTTTCCAACTCAATGTGAGACTTTCTAAGTCTGTTTTACTTTTTTAATTTGCGAAATTACACCTCCTGAGCTCATTATACTCTTCTGTGTTTATGTTCGATTATATTTTTCTTGACAAAGGGAACCATAATTGGTATAATGCAACCGGTTGCATAAGGGAAGTAGCAAGCAGTGAAAAATATAGGAATAGGAATTATCGGAACAGGAGAACGAGGTTGTTTTATTCTGGGAGCCCGGTTTGCAGAGCTTGCCCAAGAAACCGGATTTCGAATCACCGCTCTATGTGATATAGTTCCAGATCGTCTTAAGGAAGCTGCCAGCTTTCTTATTGAAGCGTACCAAGTCCAGGGTATTCACATTACTCCTGCTCTTTATAATGATTATAACGAACTTATTGTAGACGATTTGGTGGACTTTATAGTTATTACTGCACATACCTATGCTCATAGGCAGATTACAGTTCCGGCTCTGGAATCCGGGAAATATGTTTACCTTGATAAACCGATATCTGTTAAGATAGAGGATGCCAATGAGATACTTGAAGCGGAACGGAGAACTGGTAATACCCTCATAATGGGTTTTACCAGGAGATATGAGGCAGCATGGCAGAAGGCACATGAACTCCTGCAGGAAGGAAGAATTGGTGATCTTCAGATGATGCAGATCCGTTCGCTTATCCCCTATACGAGGTATCTGCAGCTCTGGCACCGGCGTAAAAAATGGTCCGGAGGTGCTCTTAATGACAAATCGAGTCATCACTTTGATGCCATGAACTGGATGGTAGATAGTTCGCCAGTCCGTCTTACTGCCATGGGAGGGAGAAGTTCCATTTTTACTCCTGATCCAAATGCCCCAGCTTACTGTGGAATCTGTGATCGGAATTGTCCATACCGGCGGGTACCCGTACAAGGAGAAAGCCGTGAGGGAGGACACATTCTGCGGTATCCTTCCTGGAGTGATGCAAAGGATGAACTCAATCGTGCTGATACGTGTGTCTATAAACCGGGAGCCGATATTGAGGACCATGCACTTTGTTCCGTTGAGTATGCTAATGGAGTAAAAGCCAGCTTGTTCTGGGCTATTTTCGGTCCCGGATCAGATGATCAAGAAACTTGTGAACTAGTCGGATCATCAGGTAGGATCCTGTTAACCAGGGGAACTGGAGAGATTGAGATAATATCTGATTATGGGAAATCCAGGAAGGTTTTTTTTGCTGGTGGAAAGGATTTTTATAGCTCTCACTACGGTGCTGACAAGGCCCTCATTCGTGAGATGCTGCGGTTTTGCACTGTTGGGACTGATTTGGTTGCATCTTCAAAGGATGGCTACCGCTCACTTCAGATGGTTCTTGGAGCGGAAGAATCGATGAATTCAGGAGCCGTACCGGTTTCCTTCCAGGATGAATCAGAGAAGGGGCATAGAGTCGGATGACAATCAGAGAGTTAGCAAAGTTGACCAATACCAGTTATTCAACAGTGTCTCGGGCCCTTAATGATAATCCAAAGGTGGCTAGAGAAACCAAAGAAAGAATAAAAAATGTTGCAGAACAAGCAGGTTATCAGATTAATGCCAGTGCTCAGAGTCTTGCCACGGGAATACATAGGACAATAGGAATTCTTTATCCATATCATTCACTTAGAGCAGTAGAATCGATTTATACTGTAAATTTAATGCAAATGCTTCGAGGTGAACTAGCAATACAGGGCTTTGATACCTTGATCCAAGGATATGATACTATAGGTGAGGATGTATTTCATCTTACCCGGCTGGTACGGCAGAAAAAGGTTGATGCACTATTAATCATAGGATATGAAATAACGGAAGAAGCGGTAATCGAAGTAGCAAAGTATACTGACAAGTTTATCCTGATTAACCCAATTCATGACGCATGGGTAGAAAGATACGATCGTATCATGATTGATCATCACTATGGTGGGGAGCTTGCGGCAGAAGTTTTAGTAGCGAAGGGAAGGAAGACGTTAATCGCTATTGCTGAAAATTCCCCTCAATTCCAGGAACGAATAAAGGGGTTCACAACTATCGTGCATATATATCCCGGCATATCTTTCAGCCGATTGGTACTTCCTTCTGGGACATTCAGTGGGGCATATAAGTTCGTAGAATCGCATCTTGAAGAGCTGCAGGAGGCGGATGGGCTGTTTATTCAATCAGATAATAGTGCTTTTGGTGTGATGAATGGATTGTTGGATCATGGCGTCAAGATCCCTTATGACATTTCAATTGTGGGGTATGATGATGTTGACTGGTGTGATTATAGCAGGCCTGCTCTATCAACGATTCATCAACCTAAGACAAATGTTGTGGAGGCTGCCGCACAGACGATAACCAGCTGGGTCCTCCATGGTAAAAATGGTTCTTTCAGGGGAACCTTTAAGCCTTCTTTTATAGAAAGGAAAAGCTGTTAACTGCTTTTACTTAATATACATTTTTTTGAAAAGGAGAAAAATATGAAGAAATTGTTTATTGGTCTCTTGGTATTGATTTTTGCGGTACCATTATTTGCAGGAGGCAGGCAAGAGCAGCCTTCTACTACCAACCAGATTGAAAAAAAGCAGGTTACGCTGCATTTTTTCCAGTTCAAACCTTACCTTGATGAGCAGTACAAGGCTTTTGCAAAGGAGTTCGAAACAAAAAATCCGAATGTAACGATAGTTACCGAAACGGTTGGTGGAGGTACTCAATGGCAGACTATCCTTAAAAGTAAGTTTGCCGCAAACGAGGGGCCGGATATTTTTCCGGTTGAGGGAGTTGGCCAATATAACTTATGGAAGAACTATATTGCTGACCTGTCCGGGCAGCCTTGGATACAGAATGCATTGCCCTTCGCCTTGAGAACCCTCAATATCAATGGGAAGCAGATGGGGATGCCGGTCAATCTTGAAGGGTATGGATACATCTTTAATAAAGATATCTTTGATAAGGTTGGCATTACCGTATTACCTAAGACTTTGTCTGAGTTGGAGGTTGTTGCGAAAAAGGTAAAAGAAAGTGGTTATACCCCCTTTGCAACCGGTTACAGTACTTGGTGGGTTCTTAGCCTACATCTTTTAAATGTTGCTTTTGCCCAACAGGATGACCCGCAGTTATTTATCGATCAGCTCAATAATGGTAAAGCTGCCATGGCAGGTAATGAGCTTTTTCAGGATTTGAAAAATGTTATCGATCTGACTGTAAAATATGGAGAGAAGAACCCTCTGACTACTGATCATAACACGCAGGTGCAGCTTTTTGCTAATGGTAAAGTAGCGATGATTCAACAGGGGGTTTGGAAAGAAATCCCTATTTATAAGGCAAATCCAAAAGCTAATATAGGACTCCTGCCGATTCCACTTAACGATGAGGAAGTGAAAATGGACCGAATACCAGTAGGCGTTCCGTTCTACTTTGTGGTGAATAAAACATCAACTCCGGAAGTACAGCAAGCGGCTAAAAATTTCCTCAATTATCTTGTAAATACAAAATCCGGGCAGTCCTTTATGACCCAGAAATGTGGGTTCATTCCGGCTTACAAAGGTGTCTCACCAGAGGGTTTGAAGGGGGTAGGTACATCCATTCTCAAATATTCCTCACAGGATAAGGTAATCCCCTGGGTGTTCGGCTCCTTTCCTGACGGTTTTGCCAAGGAAGCAACTAATATTCTTCAAGAATATATTGCCGGTAGAATCAGCTGGGACGCCGCTTTGGCTAAGCTTGATGCTTCCTGGCAAAAACTGAAGTAATTGCATTTTGTCTAGTACTTTCAAGTCTGATTTTTTGTAGACACGGCTACCAGCTAGGTTTGCTGGTAGCCTACTAGATAAAAAAAGGGATAGACTATGGATAAAATTAAGCAGCAGAATGGTCTTGGTGATCTTCTGTTTGTTGGACCGGCTTTCTTGATCTTTTCTATTATTGTATTACTCTCATTCCTGATGGGGATTTACTATTCGTTTACTGAGTGGAATGGAGTGAATAAGGAAGCGATCTGGGTTGGTTTACGTAACTATATTAGTATTTTTAATGGAGATGAACAAGCCGTTGCATCTGCTCTGTTTACCATGAAATTCACCGTTGTCTCGGTGATTATTTCCAATATTATTGCTTTTTCCCTGGCTCTGGTCTTAACGCTTCCTTTGAAAGCGGCTACAGCAATGCGCACTATCTTTTTCCTCCCTAATGTTATTGGCGGAATCATTCTGGGGTTTGTGTGGCGTTTTATCTTTGTTAATAGTTTTTCTTCATTGGGCTCTATTACCTCTTTTGATTTTTTTCAGCTCCCATGGCTTGGTTCTCCCGCTACTGGATTCTGGGGAGCAGTGATTGTGTTTATCTGGCAGCGTACGGGTTACCTGATGGTGATCTATATAGCTTCAATTGTGGGAATTAATGAAGAGCTGCTTGAAGCGGCAAGGATAGACGGAGTGAATCCCTTACAGATGCTTTTCCGTATCATCATCCCTTTAACAGTTCCTGCATTCACAATTTGTCTTTTTCTGGTTCTTTCCTGGACAACGAAAATGTTCGATGTTATCTTTTCATTGACCAATGGAGGTCCTTTCGGATCAACTGAAACCATAGCTATGAATATATATTCGGAGGCATTTCAGTACAACAATTACGGAATAGGATCAGCTAAAGCTGTCCTATTTTTTCTCATTGTTGGTACGATCACTACTCTTCAGGTTTTGCTAACCAAGCGATTGGAGGTGGAAGCATGAGTAACCATGGTTATTCCCGCCGTCTGTTCCTTCTTGAGCTATCAGTACTGTTGGTAGCTATGATCTATTTGGCACCGTTTTACTTCATTGTAGTAAATTCTTTCAAACCCTTCGGGGCAATAGTAGATAATGCGGCTTCATTACCTGCGGTTTTGAACTTTAACAACTATGTAAAGGCCTGGGACATGATTTCGTTTCCTCTGGTATTTCTTAACTCAGTATTGGTAACAATATTTAGCATAGCAGGAATGGTTCTAATGGGGGCAATGGCAGCGTGGCGCATTGTCCGACGTCCACATTGGATTCATAATCTCATTTTTATCCTCTTTGTCTCAGCGATGGTTATTCCTTTCCAGTCGGTGATGATTCCTATGGTAAAGATATCCAAAACCTTAGGACTGATCAATAATCTGCCAGGTATTGTTATAATATACTTTGGGTTTGGAGTCCCTTTGACAGTATTTCTACTTCATGGGTATGTAAAGTCAATACCTCAGGATTTAGAGGATTCGGCTTTCATTGACGGCTGTACGATTATACAGAGTTTCTTCCTGATAGTTTTCCCGCTCCTGCGAACTATGATTGTTACTGTTATCATCCTTCAAACCCTCTGGATCTGGAATGACTTTCTACTACCCTTACTGGTTTTGTTTGACGAAAATATTCGCACCATTCCGCTGGGAATTTTCAGTTTTTTCGGTCAGTACATGAACCGCTGGGACTGGGCTCTCTCGACTCTCATTATGGGTATGATTCCAATAATAATTTTCTTCCTTTTTCTGCAGAAATACATTATCCGAGGGATCACTGCAGGAGCGGTGAAAGCTTAAAATATGTATATTCTTTTTGATTACACTCCCAGTGCAGATAAGTTTATCTCCTTATTCGGGGCAATGAGCAATACTATGCAACCAGAACGATTAAGTGTGATTTGCACTAAGGCCTGTCCGATTGTTACCACATATTCTACAAAAAGGGGCATTAATGGCTATGAAGCTGTCGGGCTTGTCTTTTGAGGTCTATGGGAAACGACCTGATGAGCTTAAACATCTACTACTTGTGCTAAAGGAGATGTGCCCTCTGTGTGATAAAAATAAACCAAGGTTTTGGTGTAGTTATTAAAGATGCCGCGGGAAGTTATTCCCCATACCGACTCAAAGAGAGGAGAGATCATGAATAATAGCGGTTTTTTCCGAGAACAAAAAGTTTTCTTTGGAGATATTCATAATCATTGTGGAGTGAGTTATGGGCATGGGCCCTTAGTCGATGCTATCTATAACGCCTCATTGCAGCTCGATTTTACAAGTATCACAGGGCACGCCGCTTGGCCTGATATGGATGAAAAATTTGTTCCCCCGGAAGTAATACAGTACCATCAGGAGGGGTTCGACCGGTTGCGAAAAAATCGATTATGGTATGCCCAAACGATGGAAAATGCAAACAATCCTGGTAAGTTTTTGACTTTCGGCAGTTATGAGTTGCATTCTTTTCGATATGGTGATTATACAGTGCTTCAAAGGGATGCATTACAGGAACATATTCTACCATCAAGTGGAGATGGTATGCGGAAGTTGATCGATGAGGCTTCTGCTGAACGGGATGGTATTATTTTGATGCCTCACCATATTGGTTATAAAACTGGTTTTCGAGGTATCGACTGGGGTAGATTTAACCCACAAGCTAGTCCTCTTGTTGAAATAATATCAATGCATGGTTGTGCGGAGAGTGAAAACAGTACTTTCCCCTATTTACATACTATGGGACCGTTGGATGATACAAACACAATGCAAACAGGGCTCAATCGTGGGAATATTTTCGGAGTAACCGGATCAACCGATCACCATTCAGCACATCCAGGAAGCTATGGATACGGCAAGACTGCAGTATGGGCGCAAGAGCTAAGTCGAGTTGCAATTTGGCAAGCATTTTTAGAACGTCGCACTTATGCTGTTTCCGGGGACAAGATTATCTGTTCATTTGCAGTTAATGGTGAGCCGATGGGTGGTATTGTCCGTGATTCAGAAAACGCCAGGGTCATCGAGTTTGCTGTTCGTGGAGGTGATGCGCTCTCACGTGTTGAAATCATTAAGAATAATCGTGTATGGTATCAGAAAAATTATATACTTGAGTATCCCAATACCGCTGAACGGATAGAGTACCGAGGTAAAATACTTATTGAGCTGGGATGGGGAGAGAAGCATAAAGCACATGAGTGGAATGTAGATATCCTTTTAAATGGACTGCATCGGCTTTCGTTGGAACCTCGTTTCCGTGGAATTGATGTAGTAGATCCTCTGGATGAGACTGGAGGAAAATTTTCCTTCACCCGCATGGAAGAGATCTCTGAAAAACACCTCCACCTCGAGACCATGACCTTTGGAAATGCAACCACAGGCACCTCTCAAACACAAGGACTTGTGATAGAGGTAGAAGGAAGTAAGGATGGTGAAATTCTTATCATAATAAATTCAGCTAAACACAGAATAAATATTCAGCAACTCCTGAATTCAGGTGTAGTGTTCTACTCTGGAGGATTTCTCTCAACAGCTCTGAAGATCCATCAGTTTATACCTGAAATACAGTATGTTGATGAGTTCTCACTGGAAGATCCTGAAAAAAAGAGGGGGGATTTCTACTATGCCCGTGTTTTTCAGCGGAATCAGCAGGCTGCATGGACATCTCCGATAAAGTTTTTATAGCATGCGTATTGTAGGAATATCCTGTATAAGATTAAGTGCCACGCACAAACCCTGTGGCCATTGCAAGGATTGCCCCCTTGTCAATGTATACAAACTCCCAGAAATTGTGCTGTTCCCCTTTGAAGGAATAGTCCTTTACAAACTCGAAGTAGTGGATCGAAAATATCTGGTCTATAACAAACTCTTTCCTTAAAGTGCGGCCGGTATAGTACATGAGATTGAGTATACACCGGATTTTAATGAAATGTGTAGTAGAAGGGGGAGTATCCCCCTGCCTCCAACCCCGCCCGGCAGGTCTTACCCGGGGGCATATCGGAGCGGCCTGCCGGGTACGCCGCCGCTTGACTCCGGTTCCGGTATCCCTCCACCGGCGCGGCGGCCGGGTTTTCCGTCACCCCCTCTATCCTGTCTTTCAAGTATTTTATGATAAAGTTCTTTGTTTATATGTCACCTGTTATAATCTATATCACAGTTATATTACCCTCTCCTGAGCTCGTAAATTTTCCAAATCTTATTGGAAGACTCAGCAGTGATACCAATTATCAGGATTGGTTCAGAGCTGATGATAGTGGCGACATTCCCTTCTTCCATGCATCTGATGCCGGATTACCAGTAGTAAGCCTGTTCCTGTTCCTAGATGTTTTTCCAGATTCATCTTTAAAGGCTCATGTAGAGGATACCATTAAACGCTCTTTATCTTTTGAGCTAAAAATTACAAACGAGGTTATAAATCCGTTTGGATACCCCAGGCAATACGTTAAACCACTCAACAGCAGCAAATATGGGGCGTTCTTTATTCCTCATGAGAACTGGTCCGGGTACTGGTGGCAGGGAGAGAACGCACGGATTGCATCTTTAAGCACAGCGGCATTTATGGGAGCAGATTATTTTAAAACAGATAGTGATTTCAGCATGTCTTTAAAAGAGTATGGAAGGGCACCTATCAACTGGATACTGGGAATGAATCCCTTTGATACTTGTATGCTTCAAGGTGAAGGACATAATAATCCGGAGTATGAAAAGACCCTTCCAAACTTTAACGGCGGAATTGTGAATGGGATAACATCTGGGTTTGAGGATGAAAATGATATTGCTTTTCTCCCCGAAAAAGCAGCATCAGATGGAAAACACCGATGGCGATGGAGCGAGCAGTGGCTGCCGCATGCTGCCTGGTATTTTTTGTCAGTATGTACTGCTTAAATCACGTATACAGAAGGAAGACTTAAAAGTCTCCTTGGTACATGGTTCTTTCATTGTAAAAACAATCTCTCTCTCCTCACCTGGAAGCATAAAAAATCCCCGGTCATTGAAGGATCCTTCTATTCCTGATTCCGGATAGATGAAGAAAGCCGGTTTGTCTACGGACAGTTTTATAATTGCCTATAGAGGCCTATGGAGACTTTTTATTATTCCTCCTTTTTTATACGGTTAACGACGCGCATCATCTGCGCCCTCGCAGGAGTGAAGCGACGAGAAGGCGTCTGGTGCATGCGCCATGTTATGTTATTTCAATTTACTTTATATTTTCTGAAGCATCTGTTCCTTTTTTGCAGTAATACTCTATGTGGGTATACAAAATACTTCCGTACTGAAAAAGCACAAGGCTGAATACTTTCCCCGAGGAAGAAACACCCTTCATGAGGTCTTCGAGCGTCATTTTACCGCTTTCTGCAGCCGGTATGATGAGGAGTATGCCGATACATTCGGGAAGTTTCGTCTCGAACGGATACAGACGGTAAGCGAGCACTTTCTCACCTGCGGCGATTACCGGCAAGGGATAGCCCGTATCCGCTGCACTAATTCGGAATGCGGTTACGATTACTTTCGTCCTTTCTCCTGCAAGGGGTTTTATCTTTGCCCCTCCTGCAGTCAGAAAAGGACACTCCTCTTTGCCGAACACCTTAATGAGGAAGTACTTTTACGCCTTCCTCATCGGCAGTTCGTCTTCACTTTTCCGAAAGCCCTACGGTTGTTCTTCCGTCACGATAGAAAGCTTTTCGCAGAGATATCAAAAATGTTATTTGCCATGATTAGCGATTTCTACAGGGCAGTTGCCGGTAGTGAGATAGACACCGGAATGGTTATTGCCCATCAAACTTTTGGGGATATGCTCCGCTGGAATCCTCATTTTCATGCCATTTTGCTTGAGGGCGGATTTGATGAGGATGGAACCTTTGTCTACCTTCCTTTCTCAGGTCTCGCAAAAATGACCGAATACTTTAGGCGCACCGTCTTGCGGTTCTTCACCGAGAGAAAGCTCATCTCCAAGCAATTTGCTCAGAACATGCTTTCCTGGAAGCACTCAGGCTTCAGTATAGACAACAGCGTTCGGATTCTCGATGAGATCTCCCGTGATAGCCTTGCCCAGTATATGGCCCGGCCTCCTATATCCTTGAAGAAGATCCACTATGAAGGGTTTAAGGGTCGGGTGCTCTTTCATACCCATTACAACGAGTATTTCAAGGAAAACGTGCATATTTTCGATGCCTGCAACTTCCTGGCAGAGCTTACACAGCATATCCCTCCCAGAGGAGTGCAGCTGATACGACGCTACGGATTGTACTCTTCCCGTATCAAAGGTGCTTGGGAGTCCATGCCTCATGTTGCTGAACGTGCTCCAACCGGCTGGAAAATCCAGCACGAGAACCAGATGGGGACTTCGGATCCTGGAGATTTCGAAACTTTCGAGCATACAGACTTTTCAGATGACTCACCAGATACACGATCTTACAAGAAGGCATGGGCCCGCTTGTTGTCAAAGGTTTATGAGATAGATCCTATGGTCTGCCCGAAATGCGGATCGGGAATGAAGGTGATAGCGATAATTCAGGAAAAGGGGGAAATTAAACGCATTTTTCGGCATCTTGTAAAACAGGGGCGACCGCCGCCTGGATTTGATCCGGCTTCTCTGAACTAATTATCCTTTCTCCTGCATCGATCCACGGACGAGGTGGATTCTTTTGCCCAGTGCTTTCAGGTCATTATGGGTTTGTTTTGGTCTATTGGCACGGTTTGAAGGATTTTGAAGACCGACAGGGTGGGCCTGTTCGTTCCAGAGCGACGATTTCTGCCGATTTTGAGCGGAAGGTCCCATTTTTCCCTGTTTTCGCCTTGACGCCTCGGATCAATTTCCCTATCATTTGTTTTCGCCTTGACGCCTCGGATCAATTTTCCTATCATTTAATATATTGCTTTAAAGGGAGCCCCTCGTTTCCCCCCCCTGGTCATAACGATTTTGGTTGTTTTATGGAGTTTCCTGAACATGCCTCTCCTGTAAAACAGGTCGAGAGTAGTAATTTTTTGTATTTTATCCTCTTTACCGTGATTGTGAGCCAGGCGGATTAAAATACTGTAAACCCTTTAGCGCACTAAGGTACACAACTGCCGTCATCAGAATACAGGTACCCTTTGTGTAACCCTTTCCATATGTTTGACAAGGGATAAACCAGTCTTTCAGGTAAGACTATGATCTCTTCCCAGTGGATCTGATTTTATATCCATTATACTTTTTAATATAATCATTGCAGAAAAGGATAATAAAATTATAGTCCTATAACTTACTTTGATCCTCCCTGGGAATAGTTATAGTAAATTTAGTTTGTTCACCTTGTACGAAGGAAAGTCCTATTTTTCCCCCAGCTTTCTGCACTGTATGCCGAACAATATCCATTCCCATACCCCTCCCTGCATCAATATTTGCTTCTTTTTGAGTTGAAAGGCCGGGGAGGAATAAAAGTTTTCCCAGTTTTTTGAGGGGCCATGTGTCAATTTCATTTTGAGAATAAAGTCCTGATTCAACAGCTTTAATTTTTAATTTTTCAATCTGCAAACCTCTCCCGTTGTCCAAGACGCTAATGACTATTTTAGAATCAGATGCTTGAGCACTGACGGTGATTTCCCCCATTTCACTTTTACCTGCTGCGGCTCTTTCAGCGGGTGTTTCTATCCCGTGGGTTATTGCATTTTTTATCAGCTGTACAAGAATTTTTTTAACTGTTGGGATATGAACACTTCCATCAATTGGTATGTCAAACTGTTTAAAATTTACCGTTACAGATTTTGATTCTCTTTCAGATACTCGCTTTGCAAGATCCTTAGCTGTTTGCATGAGGAGTTTTTTTTGATCAATAACACCTGAACCGGAACCAAATTCACTTTGGAATCCGGTAATTTTTTTCAGGAGTGTTTCAACCTGGGTAAGGGCATCATTAATTCCGACGATATAATAAAGAAGATCAAGAAGGTCCAATGGCACAAGTGTTTCTTTTTCGAATAGATCTTGTATTTTTTCTTCAAACTGATGTGCCTGCTTTGTAAACATATCCAGACCGAGAACACTTGCATTCCCTTTTATGGAATGTACTGAACGATATACACTGTTAAGCAGTCCACGTAAATCTTTAGTAAAATTTGCAGATTCAAGTGCTTTTTTTACCGAGGTGATATCCTCTTCAGCTTCTTCCAGGAATGTTTTAATGACAGCAGGCTCTAAATGAAGGATATTGAGAAGCAGTTCCATCTCTTTTTCTGCTTTTTCCTCTGATTTTTTAATTTTATCCTCAAGAATTTTCTCTTCTGATATATCCTGCACTGTTCCTAGGATGTGCGAATAATGGCCTTTCTCTCCAATACGATTAAATCGGAAACGTACATGTTTTTCTATTCTTTTATCTTCTTTTGTTAAAACAACTTTTATTTCATCAAGAGGATTGAGTTTGTTTAGTCTTTTTGTAGACAGCTTTTTCTCCAACGCTATAGTAAGAAAATCCTGGGCTTGTTCAGCCGTTTTAGAATCTACTATGGTTGAAAGGAACTCAACAATATTCTTCCCTCCTAGCTCTTCTTCTTCAAAAATAGTTTCAAACATTTTTGAATGATGATCTCCAATATTCAGATCCTGGTCCAGAATAAAGATCCCTTCCTGAACATTTTCCAACAGATTGTCCGTTTCCTTCTTGGCTGTTTCAAGATTTTCTACAGTACTATTAAGGGCTTCCGTTCTTTGTAAAACAAGATTCTCCAGGTCAGTGTTTAAGAGTTCAACTTTTTTATGTAAACGAACAAAATTGTTGCTTAAAACTCCTCCGATTGCAATTATAAAAAATAGAAAACCATATGAGGTAAGTCTTGGGAATTGATACAGGGACATATTGAGCAGAACATCATTGATCAGGGTCAAGACCAGAATGATAGTTGCATAGAGAATAAGGCGGGCATCAAGTTCCTTTCTGAAATTCTGTACCAAAATCACAAAGGAAAGTATTACCCCTAATCCCCAAATAGGAAGCTGCACAAATTGATTATATGAATCCCATAGTGTGTAACTCCCTGTAATAAGAAAGAAAATAAAATTAACTATTGAAAGTCCAAAAAATATATAGTGGAACAACATGTGTTTTTTCTTGAAAAACCGTATGAGAAACTCAAGAAAAAGAGGAACGACAGATGCCAACATAAGATATTCAATTTTTTTAAATAAAAAAAAGTCTGCATCCAGGAGATATTTTGATTGTGTCCTTAAAGCAAAATATATTCCCATAGCTAAGGAAAAGAGGGCAAAATACAGATTTTCTTTATCCTTTCGTCTTCTTATAAAAAAAAGAAAAAAGTAACCTGCAACAACTATATAGACAACAACAAAAAACATTTGAAGGAAATTTGAAATAAGTGTAGTACTCAAGAGGTTGGAGTATCCCCCGATAACAAATGTCCCTGCAGAAGGCCCATTTGCATAAGGAAAGATCCCTTTGACACGTATTGCAAGGACATTATCGCTTCCGGGATGTATAAGGGGGGTAGGGATTTCATATACCCTCTTTTTATCATATGCAGCATCTTTGAGATTTTCTATACTGCCTGAGCGGCCTATCAAGACACCGTTAAAATAGACTTCATCAGTATTCGTTATAACTCCCAACCGAACCCCCACCGCATGATCAGGCAGTTTGTCAGGGAATGCTATATGAATTCGGTACCAGCATATTCCATTATACTCTGGATATATATCTTTCCAGCTTGAGGGTAGAGATGTTTTTACCCACCCAGAATCATTATATGAAGGATCTTTGTACTTTAGATCATCACCCTTGGTAAGGTAAACAATTTTCTGATCTGAAAAACTAAGATTATGTGAATAATCGGGTATTTTGAGGGTTTCGACAGCAGACAAACTGGAGTACACAAATAGCAGCAGACAGAGAAACAGTGCTGCTTGCTTGAACGGTTTATTCATCTATATCCCTTCCTTTTCTATCCCTACAACAAGGGCTGCTTCATATCCTTTCCAGAGTAAAGGAATAACAAAGGTTGCCGCTTGAATTTTTAATGAGCTGCTGCCTTCAGGTTGTGCTTTGGTAAAAATAATGGGGACTGATATATGAAAGTCTTTTCCCAGGGTTTCCTGAGCATTTCCTGCTATTGTATTGGCTATCTCTCCGGAAATATCAGATAATGTTTGATCTGTTTTTTCAATACCCGGCATAATATTGTCTAAAAGTGTGGAAAGGAAATCCTTATCAGCTGTAAAGTAGATTGCACCTTTTAATTTCCCTGAAATGCCTATAACACCAGTATATGTTTTCAGGATGGTTCTTTCTTCACTCTTTAAAAAAGGAACTCCAGCTTCTGCTGGAGAATCCGTCATTTTGCTAAAATAGTCAATAATACTCTGTATAAATATTCCAAGCTGGATTTTTTCCACTACATATCCTCCATGATTTCCTGAAAAACTTCCTGGAGTTCTTCTTTATTAAATGGTTTTAACAGAAAGGATGCTGCCCCGTTTTTTATAGCGGCAAGAGCTGTCTCTTTGTCTGCTAAAGCAGAAACAATAATAACATTTGTTTTGGGGGCTATTTTTAAAATCTCATCTAATGCAGTAAGACCATCCATTTCTGGCATCGTGATATCCATGGTAACAATGTCAGGCTTTTCTTTTGAAACCTTCTCTACAGCTTCCTTCCCATTGGAAGCGGTGCCGACAATTTCAAGCTGTAGATCCTCAAGCCATGTTCCTATTGCTCGCTGTATAATTCTTGAGTCATCTACAATCAATACTTTCATTGTCAGCTCCTTGAAGATTAACGGATATACTCTCCCCTAATCATAGGAGATTCTTAAGATAGTATATCAGGGTTTGTTGTAATTTTCCACGTACATGAGTAAGTTTTACCCGCTGTACTTCCGCCTGATTCCCCAGGATTTCCCGAATGTTTCTATCCATAAGGATATCGACACCAACCCGCTTTGTTAAACCTTCCAACCTACTGGCAATGTTTACCGGATCTCCGAGAACTGTATATTGAATTTGATGTACTGATCCAACATTACCGGCAAAAATTTCGCCCCGGCTCATTCCTATCCCAAATTGCAACGGTTCCTTTAGGTATGGAGGCCGAAACTGATTAAACTCATTCAGATACTTACGTATTTTGAATGCGGTATTAGCACAGTGAAGAGCATCATTCTCCAGATTCTTGGGACATCCAAAGGTAGCCAAAATTCCATCTCCTACGAATTTGTTTACCGATCCCCCTTCTCCATAAATAATATCGGTTAAATCAGTGAACACACTGTTTAGTAAGTCCATGAATGCTGAAGGACCAACCTTCTCAGCTATTGTTGTAGAATCCCTCATATCACAGAAAAGAATTGAAGCTGTGAGAAGATTACCTCCAATTGCATTATTTACTGTGCCGGAAAGAATCGCTTCTATAAGATCTTTTGAAAAATACTTTGATAATAATTCCTTTACTTCTGCATCTCTTTTTTGTTTTTCAGACAGCTCTCTATGAAGTATTTCTGCTTCTTTGTTGTATTTAAGCCACTTGAGCTGATTGTTCAGCCGCAGTTTAAGTATCTGAGGATAAAAAGGTTTCCCTATAAAATCTACAGCACCTAATTTCAGGGCAGTTTCGACACGATCCGGACTTGTGGAACTGGATATGAGAATAATTGCTGTAGTAGAACTATTTACCTTTTTAACCAGTGCTCTTAATAAATCAAGTCCATCGATATCCGGCAGTTCTAGGTTAAGTAAAATGATGGCAGGATGATATTGAGCTATTGTTTTAAGAGCCTCTTTACCTGTTTGGACAGCCCGCAGCGAAAAACCAAGTGCTGTTAGCGTTTTTTTGAGAATTTGCTGGTTTTCTTTATAAGCATCAACGATGATTATATCCTGTTTTTCTGTCATAGCCTTTTTGATCTGATCAGTATAGACATTTTACTATATTGTGCAAAAAATAGCAAGAATAACTGTTACGATCTATTCACGAAATGAACCGCATACGCAGATTGTGGCCCTTTGGTAAATGGATTTACAAGATGTTTCAAACTGGGCTTAGAGTTTTATTCTTACAAACAATCATGGTGAAAGAAAATAAATTACTTATACTTATACTATGAAAACAGAAGTATTGATTACCAGAACAGGTACAAACGGGTATACTGCAGAATATGCATTGCAGAAAGCAGGTAAAAAGGATTCTATAGCAG
Organism: Sediminispirochaeta sp.; assembly: GCA_024763455.1. Taxonomy (GTDB): domain Bacteria; phylum Spirochaetota; class Spirochaetia; order B11-G9; family B11-G9; genus B11-G9. The sequence continues at coordinate 27,994 of JANTFL010000020.1, forward strand.
ACAGATTTGATGACATTCAAAAGAGCATTCACCGAAGCGGTTTCAGAAAGTACAGAAAAGGGATTTGCTGATGCCGGAATTATTTCTCTCCATGGAGACGCGCGGTTTATCAACCCCCATGAGGTTTTGATAGGGAATGAACAGGTAACAGCAGAGACAATTATTCTTGCCCTGGGGACGGTCCCTGCTCCCCTCACAATCCCGGGTGGGGAATATGCTGTTGACAGTGAATTTTTTCTTGATATGGATGAGCTTCCAGAACGTATTGTTTTTATCGGTGGCTGGTATATTTCATTTGAATTTACCTGTATTGCTCATACTGCCGGAGCTGATGTTACCATTCTGCATCGGTCGCAACGTCTTTTAAAGCAATTTGATAAGGATCTTGTTACTCTGCTTACCGGAGTCATGGTTGAAGATGGCATAAAAATACAACCTGAACATCCAGGCGAGGCGATTGAAAAGGAGGAAGAGGGATACCGTATAACTGCAGATGGAGAAATTTTCTTTGCTGATCTTGCTGTGAATGCAACCGGCCGAATTCCTGATTTTACCGGTATGGATTTGGATCAGGCTGCCATTACTGCGGGGAAACGGGGGATCCTGGTGAATGAATACATGCAGTCAATCTCCCAGCCTCATGTGTTTGCAATTGGAGATTGTGCTGCGTCCGGTATGCAGCTTGCTCCGGTAGCAGACAGAGAAGCAGAAATAGTCGTTGGTACTATTCTCAACGGAACATCTCAAACAGTTGACTACTCTGGTATACCCAGTTCTGTTTTTTCATTACCTCCCCTTTCACGTGTTGGCCTTTCCGAGCTAGAAGCTGAGGCTAAGGGTTTGAATTTCAGTGTGAATTTTGTTGACCAGTCAGGATATCCATCTTCAAAAAGGATAGGGAAGAAAAAAGCTGCCTGTAAAGTTTCAGCATACTTCAGCAGATCTTCATTCAATCCTCTGGGCTTACTCTACACATACATCAGATATAAAGTATTGCCTTGGATAGCCGAGGAGGAGAGTTTTACCCGGAATGAGTCTGATTCCCCGTATATCCACAAGAGTATTAAACGCAGGGCTTTAGCGCTCGTCATGCGTTACTGCTTCGATCAGTCTATTAATATCACCAATACTGTACTTACCTTCTGCCTTAATAGTACATAATTTTTTTCAGGCTCCAATGATTTAGTAGTCTAAATATAAGCCTGATGCAGGTACTCTCTATGAGGAAAGCTGGAGTTTAAGTAATAATGGTTCACTTACAATAACTGTACAAATTGTTATAGACCCCGAATATTATTAATCTTATAATCAATAGTAACGTGAATTGTAGATAAATGGGGAGAGTCATGGATTTTAAAAATATATCTAAAAAAGTAACCGCAAGGATACCCACTAAATATGGAGACTTCCAGTTGAGTTTATTTCTTGAAGAAAATACGGGAAAAGAGCATTTGGCATATACCTTAGGTGATTTAAGGGCAGGAAGTCCTCCGCTTGTTCGAATACATTCAGAATGTTTTACAGGAGATGTACTCGGCTCTCTACGGTGCGATTGCGGGCCTCAATTAGAGGCATCGTTAAAAATGATAGGTGAAGAGGGCCATGGTGCCCTTATTTATCTCCGTCAGGAAGGAAGAGGAATTGGGCTGATTGAAAAGCTTAAAGCGTATAATCTTCAGGATGAAGGTATGGATACTGTTGAGGCAAATGAACAATTGGGCCACTGTGCTGACTGCAGAAATTACGATGTTGGAGCATATATTTTAAAAGAAATTGGAGCAACTAAAATCCGCTTAATTACAAATAATCCGGCAAAAATTACAGGCTTGGAAGAATCCGGGATAATTGTAGTTGACAGAATTCCTATTGTGATGGAAATTGATGACTATAACAGGTTTTATATCCAAACTAAAGTTGAAAGAATGAATCATATCATCGATATGGGAATAAAAAATTAAGGTGAGTAGTAAGCTGGATGCTGAAAAATTAAATCAATGGCTATCTGCAATGCCAGATGGATCACCGGACCGGGACAAACCATTGGTAATTCTTTCTTTTGCAGCATCTCTTGATGGTTCTTTAGCACTGAAACAGGGTCATCCTGCAGCTATCAGTTGTGATGAATCATCCAAAGCAGTTCATTACATAAGATCATACTGTGACGCGATTCTTGTGGGTATTGGTACGGTATTATCTGACAATCCCCAGCTGTCAGTCAGATTGGTTCCCGGAGATAATCCATTGCCAATTATAATTGATACAGACCTTAGAACCCCGCTAGAGACCAGGCTTATTTCGGATGGTAGAAATCCTGTAATATTTTGTGGGTCAAAAGCAAGTAACGCAAAGAAGGAACAATTGGAAACGAGGGGAGCTGAAGTTCTGGTAGCTCCTGAAAATGATAGGGGACTTTCATTTTTGTTTATACTAAAGACATTATATGACAGAGGCATTAGACACCTGATGGTTGAAGGTGGTCCGGGAATTTTGCGGTCTTTTCTTGTTGAGGAACTTTGGGATAAAATAGCAGTTACTGTAGCACCTGCTCTGCTGGGAGGGTATAACCTGCTGAACGAAAATTCTCTCCGCAGAGTAATCAAATTTAATGATGTCCAGTGGTTAACGGCAGGTATTGACCAGATTTGCCTCATAAATAGGGAACAACTATGAATGCCAGGCAGCTTCAATTTATAAAACCGGGAGTAGTTGAAATTATTGATATATCAATACAGGAACCGGGTTTAAATGAAGTCCTGGTTCAGGCTCTTTACGGTGGAATAAGCCCGGGAACTGAAAGGCTTGCATACCGAGGGGAATTCCCCTCTGAACTGCTTTTGGACGAATCAATTATCGAACTTCAACACAAGGCCCGGTATCCTTTCCCTTATGGTTATATATTGATTGGAATCGTTCAAGAAGCAGGCAGCAGAGAAAATCAGTGGATGGTAGGCAAAAAAGTTCTTGTTTTTCACCCGCATCAAGACAGGATAGTTGTGGACATTGGAAGGCTGTTATTTATACCGGATGAATTATCTCTGGAACTAAGCTCCCTCATTCCGAATTGTGAAACTGCACTTACTTTTATTCAGGATGCGGCACCGTTGATGGGGGAGCGGGTTTGTCTTTACGGTCTTGGAGTGGTCGGGCAGATTAGTGCCAGAATGCTGTCATCCTTTCCTTTGGAAGAACTGGTATTGATTGATCCCAGTTTGTTCCGCAGGGATTTTGCGCGAAGAATAGCAGGGGGTTCAATATATTCTGCCAGTCCAGAGGAGTTTTTAAAGAAAGACTTTGATCTTACGTTAGAACTTTCGGGAAACCCTTCAGCATTACAGTCTGCTGTTTCACATTCCGGTTATGCCGGGAGAATACTGGTAGGTTCGTGGTATGGGAATAAGACGGTATCTCTGGATTTAGGGAGTAGTTTCCATAGGAAAAGATTACAAATATTCAGTAGTCAGGTTTCCACTATTGCACCTGGGTTAAGGGGGCGGTGGGATTATAAAAGAAGAATAAAAACCGCAATGAACTGGTTGATTAATAATCAGGAATCATCATGGATTACCCATATTGTTCCATTTGAAGATGTTTCTACAGCCTATGAATTAATTAATGTACCGGGAGGTGATTATCTTCAGGTATTACTTGATATGAGATAGAGGTGTTATTATGTATAAACTATGTTTTAAAAGAAAATTTGTTGCAAGACATTTCCTCATTGGAGGTGACTGGGGTGATGAAAATAAGCCCCATTCACATTCATATGAACTTGAACTCCGCCTTTTTGGGAATTCTCTTGACCGGCATAACTATTTGGTTGATCTTGTTCTTGTTGAGAAATCCTTAGATAATGTAGTAGCACTATTTGAAGACAAGTTATTAAATAATTTACCCAGCTTTAATAAGACTAATCCCTCTCTGGAGCTCTTCAGCAGAATACTTGCTGAGAAAATAGCTGAGACTATTACTGGTGATACTCTCACACATATAGAAGTAAGGCTTTGGGAAAATGACTTTGCGTGGGCTTCATGGGAACAAGCGGTAAAATGAGAGTAGCCTTTATCCTTTACGGGGAAG
>JANTFL010000021.1 GCA_024763455.1 Sediminispirochaeta sp.
GCCATCCATGCATGATGCACTTCTCCTGAAGGTGTTTTCAGGTGATGGGAATCAGGCGTTGAATAGGAGCCTCCTCTATCAGTAAACTCACCCACCCATAGTATTCCCTGAGAAGAAGCAGCGAAGGAACCTTTTGCGGCAGTGGGTATAAACTTTTCCATCGTGAGGGGAGTATCATTTGCTGCAGCAGTTACCGCAGAAAGCGCTGCACGGTATACCCCCTTCCCTGAAGCTATCCACAGGTACTTTTTACTCACTGCAAGACCCCCTGTGTGGCCGGTATGGGGAGTCCCGTCAGGGTTCTGCAGCCAGAGTACTTTCATGAATGTTCCGGTTTCCATGGAAAGAACACTTACAGAGCTTGGTTTGCCGTTAAACATGTAATTTGAAATGTATAGTAGATTTCCTGCAGCATTATATGCCATCCCCTGGGGTACGGCTCCCTGATATAAACCCGGGATAACAGGGCCGTTGGAGGATACTTCACTGTATTTGCTGTACTCCGCTGAGCCGGGAATTTCATGTTCCTTTATCATAATTTGGGAGAACGGTACAGGTGCAGGGGAGCTTGATTTTGGAGGAACATTTTTTTCTATTTGTGTACAGCCCGACAATAAAAGAACTGCGAGAAACGGTGATAGCAGGTACATCTTCATGGAAGTAAGTATAAGCCGGCTGAAGGTATATGGCAATAGACATTATCTTAAGGAATAATTTTATCCACCGATAAATAAGTATAGCTTATTTGAGGAGACAAGTATGGTACAGTATCGAGTCAAAGGGGACGCCCTGATTACAACATATGTTGAAATTGCAGAAGAGATCGGTGATTCATACAGAGTAATAATGAAGCGGGTCAGTGATTCTTCTGTACGTGAACAGTCAGAGCTGATGAGTAAGCATCTCTTTGAACTTTGTCTCAGGACAGGATTCTTGACAAAAGTAGATCAGAAAGAGGTAAATCGGCAAATAGCCTGACAAATTGTTATTATAGAAAAAAATTGTAAATATAGTAACATTATTTTATTTACTGGTTGACATTATCCTTGTTATTCTGCATAGTGACTCCAGGATAAATATTTTTGGAGAGGAAATGTCATGAGTAAGGTATTACGGAAAGAGGAATTTAGAAGAGACAAGAAAATAAAAGCAGCTCTTTTTGGGGCAACCGGAGCCGTTGGACAGGTTTTTATGTGGATGCTTCATGATCACCCCTGGTTTGAGCTGACCAGAGTGGTTGCATCTGAATCACGGGAAGGAAAGGATTACGGCAGCGAGGTTCACTGGATCCTGCCCCAGGAAATTCCTGAGGAGATCCTCTCACTTGAAATAGCTTCTTTCAATATAGAAGAGATGAGGGAACAGGGGATTCAGATTGTTTTTTCGGCTCTTCCCAATCATATCGCTGAGAAGATTGAGCCCCAGCTGATTGAGGCGGGGTTTGCTGTTTTCTCCAATGCTTCTCATTACAGATACAGTGAACATGTTCCCATCCTTATTCCCGAGGCAAATATGGATCAGCTTAACTGGATCGAGAAGCAGGGCTATCCCGAAAAAGGATTTATTATTACCAACGCCAACTGTTCAACGACGGGTCTTGCAGTAGCTATGGCTCCCTTAAGGAAATTCGGTATAAAGGATGTCATTGTTTCTACCTACCAGTCGGTAAGCGGTGCAGGGCATCCCGGACTTTCGGCCCTTGATATTACCGGTAACGTTGTTCCTTTTATCGGCGGGGAAGAAGAGAAGATGAGAAAGGAGTTTAAGAAGATCCTTTCGGTAGATGTGGATATTCACCCCTTCTGTGTGAGAGTCCCGGTTATGTTCGGGCATCTTGAGACGGTCTGGGTAGAGTTTGAACAGGATGTTGAACTAGGAGATATTATAAAGGCCTGGGCTGAATGTTCCTCCGGAGTTGACCATCTTCCTTCAACTCCGGCTAAACCGATTATCTATGAAGATCAGAACGATCTTCCTCAGATCAAGATGGCTTTTTACGGAGACCCTGAGGGAATGGTTGTATACACCGGAAGGCTGAAACGACAGGGTAATAGAATTGGGTTCTCTCTGCTTGTCAACAATGTAGTCAAGGGTGCTGCAGGAGGATCCATCCAGAATGCAGAAGCATTCGTTGCAAAATACATTGATAAATAAGTACTTATAACTATGAATGAAACAGCCGAACCTATAGACAGGGTTCGGCTTATTTTTTGCCGGGTCTGCATTCCAACGAACGGGCAGAGATGATATGGGCTTTATAATATTAATTAATTCAGATCAGGGTATCAAAGAAAAGATAGAAACAGCTTTTAAAAAGGGAAGATGCTACGATTTCCCGATTGTAATGATGGCCAGTGAAAGAAAAATCTTTGAATCCCTAAATTTTGATCTCCCGGAAATTGTAATACTGAACTGTACAGACCCCAAGGTTTCTTATAAATCCATTGCAAATCAAGTCCGGAAGGATTCCTGGCTCCATAGTTTCGGGATAATCGGGCTTTACAATGGTGAGCAGCGTAAAGAACAGGACCTTATGGAGGAACTCAAGGATCTAAATGTTCTGGTAATGCTTGACTATTCCCGTATCGCAAGTCATATCGTAAAAAGTGTTAACATCATTGCCAAAAACTGGCAGCTTATATACCAGAAAGATATTTCAAGTCATTTTCTATCTCAGTCATCGGGTTCATTCTCCATAGGTAACGATATCCTTTCAGTTTCAATCTATGCCGGTATTGCGGTTACTAACCTTGTTCAAAGAGGATTCCTTGCCCCGGAGAACAAGATGCACCTGCAGCTTGCTCTTTCAGAACTGATTTTTAATGGAATAGAGCATGGCCACTGCGGTATCACCTTTGATGAAAAATCGCAGTACTTGAATAATGGCAAGAGTGTTATCGATCTGGTAATTGACAAATGCAAGGACCCGGAGATTGCCCGGAAAAGGGTCCATTTTGAGTGGGAGATAGAGCCGTCCAGATCAGTTTTCATCATACGGGATGAGGGAGAAGGGTTTGATGTAAGCATAGTCCGGGAAAAGGTCGACACAAATGATCCACTTTCACAGCACGGGCGGGGAATACTGATGGCTGAAAATATCTGTGAAAGTATCACCTACAATGATAAGGGTAATGAAGTAATGGTGGTATTTAAGCACGATCAATCTGTTGCGAAGGAAGCTCCCCTTGGGTTTGCCAGTGAGGAACCGCTCTACACGAAAGCCGGTGATGTAATCTTTAAAGAGGGAGAGAAAGGAAACTTTCTGTACTACATAGCCAGCGGTGTATACAGTGTTTACCACAAAGGTATGATTGTCGGAAGCGCCACCCCGGCGGACCTGTTTATGGGGGAGATGGCATTTCTTTTAAACAACCGTAGAAGTGCAACGGTGAAAACAGTGGAGCCGGGGAAACTTATTAAAATTACCAGAAAAACCTTTGTTCAGGTTATGAAAAAATTCCCCCATTACGGTATCTTTCTTTCAAAGCTGCTGGCACGGAAAATTGTTAGGGCAAACGAACAGCACTCAAGCCCTATTGAATAGCCAGGTCATGCAGTCCTTTACAACAACCTTATATTTTCTGGAACCCTGGGTAAGTGAGTAGGTAAAATTCCTGCTGCACGAGGCAGGGCATGTTCCCCCGTTCAGATTGTTGGTGTAGCATCCTCTGCTCAGAAAAAGGTGCGGCGAGAACGACTTTCCTATAAAAAAGAGCGGTACTCCGGTATTCCCGATTGATTGTAAAAGAGAAAGATATTCCTCCCAGCTTCCCTCTATCCAGAAGTAACAGAATGCTAATTTGGGAATTCTTTCAATAAAAAACCGGTAGGCGTAGGAGTTTGCTGTATACAAACCATAATCTACAAAGAATGAAACGTTCTCATATTCGGCAAGCGGGGTTACCCACTCCAGATGAGTAGCGTTATTAAGGCCGAGTACAGAAGGGGTCCCCCTGTCAGATTCAATCATACTGATGAGCTTTCTAAAGTAATTCCTGCTGTTAAAAAGTACCGGCATAAGAGGAACATACCTTTTCCCGTCGATTACCGGAAGTGTGTCTAGTGAAAAACCTGATTCAAACAGTACAAAGGGTATGTTGTTGTTTCCCCTGGGCACAAGTTTCTCCCGGGGGATACCTCTGCTCTGCTCATTTCCCGTCAGAATAGTATTTCTGCTTTCCTTTTGCTGGAAAGCCGTACTGCCTGGAGCGCACAAAGTGTCCAGTTTATCAAAAAATGCTCTCCGTGTACTCTTGAGTTCCTTCGGGGGAATAAATAGCGAGTTATCATTATGGCCTGTCCGGTTTATCAGTATGATCTTTCCGCAGGTAAAAGCAGAGGTGCCCGAAGACTTAAAGAGATCCAGCAGTATTTTTTTAAAATCCCGCTGTTCTCTGGCTTTCTCAACAGGCACATCCTTTGAGAACAGGCACTCATTGCCTCCGGAGGATGCAGAGACAGTAATGTCACTACTGGTAACGGTTACGGTAATGTCGATCGCTTTCTGCCAAAGCGGGTAAGCATTTTTGTTTATCCCCGGCCAGTTTAGTTTGTGGGAGGAAATCTTATACACCGGTGCTGAAACAGGGGCTTTCTCAGGAGCTGCTATTTTTACTGTTTTTCCGGGTTTTCCCCCTGTTACTGCCCTCCCCTCGATGGTATACATTTTTTTCACTCCAAACTTTACTGCTTTGGGAGGGGTATTGGGTAGAAGTATCATCAATCCGTCCCGGACAGAAACATCGGTACGGAGTTTCATGGTAAAGCTGGATGAATCAGAAGAAGAGACTATTCCTGCTTGTATCCCTGTATGGGAGGGGTAGTTGTGGCAGGTGATCATGGATTTGAAGTTTCCTGATATCCAGCTATCAGTGTAGGGGCGGGAAAAGGTAGTTCGTAAAGGTACGGAGAGTTTGTCCCACTGCTCAGGCCGGGTTCTCCCGTCTATCAGATTCCGGTACAGATCTGCAGATGTCCCCGCGTACTGGGGAGATTTCATCCGCCCTTCTATTTTAAAGGATGAAATGCCGGCTTCCTTTAGCTCTTCAATATGGTTGTAGGATGCAAGGTCTTTCATGGAAAAGAAAAATCCTTTTCTCCCCTCTTGGTTAAACCATGTCCTGCATATTCCTGCACAGTCTCCTCTGTTTGCAGAACGTTTTAAAAGTACTCCCGAGGCAAAACATAACCCTGAAAAGCTGTAGCATAAGGCTCCGTGAATAAATACTTCAAGTTCCATATCTTTTTGGGTTTCTTTCAGGTTTTTTATCTCTTCTATCGAGAGCTCTCTGGAAAGAATAGTCCTGTTTATCCCTTCCTTTTTTAAAAAGCTGATCCCCTCAGCGGTATGAACCCCCATCTGGGTGGACGCATGAAGCGGAATTTCTGGAAATAGTTCTTTTAACAGTAAAAGAACACCGATATCCTGGATAATAATACCATCAGTTTCCATGAAATCCAGCACTGCTGCCGCTTCAATAAGATTTTTAATCTCAGGTTCGGTAATAACTGTATTGATGGTAACATAGATCTTTTTACCATTGTCTTGAGCAAATCTCTTTAGTCTGCTAAGCTCCCCGAAGGAAAAATTTTCAGCACTGCTCCGGGCAGAAAACTCCTTGAGCCCCAGATAGACTGCATCCGCTCCGTTTTTAAACGCGTATAGTGCAGAGTCAAAACTTCCTGCCGGGGATAATAGCTCAGGTTTCTGTTTCATTTAATAAATAACATAGCATAATCTGTTGATTCTTTTCTATAAATATAGTTAAGTATTGGTGTGAAAGTCGAGAAAGACAACATTATTACAATCCACTATACAATAAAAGATGAAAATAACGAAATAGTAGATTCTTCTCTTGATGAAGAACCTCTTGAATATCTCCATGGACATAATTTTATGCTTCCCGGGTTGGAAAAAGCTCTGGAAGGACTGGAGAAGGGAGCCTCAGTAGCTCTCTGGCTTTCCCCTGAGGAAGGTTTTGGGGCTAAAAGGGATGACTACATCCTGGAACTTAACCGCAGTGACTTTGGAAGCGGTGTGGAGCTGGAAGCCGGAATGGAGTTTGATGTTGAAGATGAGGATGGAGAGGGAATTATTACCGTTATCAAGATAGATGGAGAACGGGTCGTTGTTGACCGGAATCATCCGTTATCAGGGAAGACGCTCTATGCTGAAGCGGAAGTTCTGGACATAAAAAAGGCGGAAGATTGGGAAATTCAGGGATGGAAACACCACTCCCATTGAAATAAGGAGAGATGTATGAGTAAGTACGATGCTCTTATTAAGAGCAAGATGAGTGGAGAGAGCTTTAGCAAACTTGAAGCTCTCAAGAATGAGAAATTGATGGATTTTATCGGTGAATTTACCGAGCACTGCGAGCCTGAAACACTGTATGTGTGCGATGACAGCAGTCAAGATGAAGCTTATATTCGTAAGATGGCTTTAGAGAAAGGGGAAGAAACAACACTTGCGAAAGAGGGACAGACAATACATTGGGACAGCTACAAAGATCAGGCCAGGGACAAGGCAAATACAAAATACCTTGTAGAAAAAGAGAATCTTGAAAGGATGAAATCTCTGAACTCCGTTGAATACAACGAGGGTAAAGCAGAAATCTTGTCCATAGCAAAGGGGATAATGAAAGGAAAGGATGCGGTGATCAAGTTTTATTGTGAGGGGCCCTCTCACAGTGAATTTACGATACCGTGTGTACAGTTTACCGATTCCTGGTATGTTGCACATTCAGAGTCTATTCTTTACCGTCCCGGATATGAACATTTCAAATCCATGGAAAACAGGGATGACTTCTTCAGGTTTATCCATTCCGCTGGCGAACTTGATGAACTTGGTTGTTCTGTAAATCTTGACAAACGCAGAATATATATGGATTCCCAGAATAATATTGTGTATTCCATGAATAATCAGTATGCAGGTAACTCAGTAGGACTTAAAAAACATTCCATGCGCCTGGCGATCAACAAGTCAGGAAAAGAGGGATGGCTCTGTGAACATATGTTTGTGATGGCCTGTTTAAATGAAGAAAAAGGCAGACGGACTTATTTTACCGGTGCATATCCATCCGCATGCGGAAAAACTTCGACCGCAATGATTCCCGGAGAAGAAGTTGTCGGTGATGATATTGCATATTTCAGGAATATCGGCGGGGAGTTCCGTGCGGTTAATGTTGAACAGGGGATTTTCGGGATAATCAAAGATGTTAATGCAAAAGATGATCCGGTTATCTTTGAAAATCTCATGAAAGAACAGGAATTGATTTTTTCCAATGTTCTTCAGGGGCCTGACAACAATCCGTACTGGCTTGGTTCAGGGTTGGAGACTCCGGACAAAGGAAGAAACCATTCCGGACCTGACTGGTACAAGGGAAAGAAAGATGCTGACGGTAACGAAATTGGTGTTGCCCATGGAAATGCACGGTATACCATGCGTCTTGATTATCTGAAAAATTTCGATAAAAAGGGGTTTGAGGATAAAAAGGGTGTCAAGGTTCAGGGAGTGCTTTACGGAGGCCGTGATTCAGATATAACCGTACCGGTTGAGGAATCGCCATCCTGGGAAGATGGTATTCTTCTTAAAGCATGCACTCTTGAATCAGAAACAACATCTGCCACACTCGGAGCAGAGGGTGTTAGAAAGCCTTCTCCCATGGCAAACCTGGACTTTGTTTCCTACCCCATCGGTGAGTATACAGATAACAATGTTAAGTTTGTAAACGGGATGAAAGAGGTCCCCCGCATCTTCTCCACAAACTACTTCCTTAGAACCAAGGACGGTGAGTTTTGCAACAGTAAGCTGGCAAAGAAGGTATGGCTCCACTGGGCAGAGGGAAGAATCCATGGAGAGTATGAAGCTCTTGATACCCCCACCGGTAAAATACCGTTGTACAAGGATGTTAAGGAACTTTTTAAAAAGTTTCTTGATGAAGACTACACTGAAGCTGAATACACCTATCAGTTTACGTTCCGGTGCGATAACTGGATTGCAAAACTTGAGAGGTCAAAAGAGTTTTACAAGAAGATGGATGCAAATACTCCCGGATATATTTATAAAAAATGGGATGATACCATAGCAAAGATTAAAGAGGCTAAAGCTAAGTATGGTGATCTTATTGAACCCGGGAAATACAAAGGTTAGAAACTAACCCCCATAGAATGTCAGGGTCTCCGCTAAATCGGAGACCCTTTTTAATTGAGACGTTTATCATTTTTGAATTTATACATCCTGCTGTCTGCAAGTTTGAATAATTCCATAAAAGTAGTTCCTTCTTTGGGGTATGCTGCAAGTCCGTAGCTGAATGAGCAGGTTATTACATCCCCATTGTACTCAAAGGGTTTCCCGGCAAGCAGTTCGGTAAAATCGTTGAACTTTTGTTGTAACGTATGACTCTTTATCGCAAGAAAAAGACCTGCAAACTCGTCTCCACCGAACCTGGAAAATATATCAGATTCTCTGAAGTAATTTTTAATATTTTCAGAAAATGTTGTAATTAATAGGTCACCTGCCATGTGGCCGTAGTTGTCGTTTACTTTTTTCAAACCATCAAGATCCATAACAGCCAGAGAGAATGAGCTTTTGTACCGTTTAGCCAGCTTTAAATTCTGGCTGAATAGTTCTTCGAAATAGCTGCGGTTGATAAAACCGGTTAACTGATCGTGCCGTGAGATGAATTTAATTTTCTCGTACATCCTGTATTTGGAAACGGCGATCTCAATCTGCTCCTTTATATACTGCAGTATCTCAAGATCATCCTCGTTGAAGATATAGTTCTTGCTGCTGTCGAGGGATATAATCCCTACAAGCTCGTTGTCGATTTTTATGGGGGTGTTCAATAGAGATTTTATCTGGATATTCTTTATGGTTTTTGCAATCGGGGTGAATTTACCCTTAATCCGGTGGACATCATTTACAATCATTGGTCCCTGATACATCGCCGCAGTGGTCTTTTTAAAAAAGAGTTCGTCATAGGGGAGTTTGAAATTTTTTACTGCCTCCCGATCGTAGCCGATACTGTTGGATATGGTAAAGTAGTTATCCTTATTCAACGTCAGGAAGCTGGCGCAGTCTATATGCGTCATTGCTTCGGTTATGCGGTTGAGAATAAGATCCATCAGCTTGTCCAGATCTCCGATTGTTGCCATATGGTGGTTAATATCAAGCAGAGCATCCTGTATTTTTGTTAGCTGAGAATTCTTTTGTTCCGATAGTACCGATTGACTGACATCCTCCACTATTCCCGATATATCCTTTAACCGGTTATTCTTATAACGGTTTACCCTGCCGGATATCCGGATCCAGACTGGATTGTCCGATCCTTTTATTTTTACCTCCGCAATAAAGGATTGGTTTTCTTTACTATTTAAAAGAGCGGTAAAATTGGATAGAAAGGCGGAAATATGCTCCGGGATAATAATAGTTTTAATTAAATTCCCTATGGACATACCTTCAGAATAACTATCTTCAACTGCATTGATTATTTTTTCTGAAATATAGATAAGCTTTTCTTTCGGTTCCCAAATCCAGAAACCCTCCTTTACCAAATCAGGATTACTGAACAGGATACTTCTATCTCCTGTTCCTGCTTTAATGGTTGTGCGGGTAATGGGTACTATAGATGCGTTTCTTAGCTGCTCGATAATTCTAACCATATGTATAGTGTAGTCTTTTTTAAAAAAAAATCCATAAAAAAACCGGAAGACAAGCTTCCGGTCTTAAAAAGCAGAGAAATTGGTTATGGATACTATCAACCGCCGAGCATCGGGACTACTGCAAGAAGCACTCCTGCAGCCACTGCGGATCCAATTACTCCTGAAACGTTCGGCCCCATTGCATGCATGAGCAGGTAATTGTGCTTGTTCGATTCCTGCCCGACCTTGTTAGCAACCCTGGCTGCCATAGGAACGGCGGATACTCCTGCAGCTCCTATAAGCGGATTGATGGGTTCTTTTGACATGGCATTCATTAACTTTGCAAGCAGAATACCCGATATCGTTCCTACAGCGAAAGCAAGAAGCCCAAGGAACAGTATCCCAAGGGTTTCTACGGTTAGAAACTTATCTGCTGCAAGTTTTGCTCCTACTCCCAAACCAAGCAGAATTGTTACTATGTTTATGAGCGAGTTTTGAATTGTTGTTGAAAGCCTTTCTACCACACCGCTTTCTTTGACCAGATTCCCGAACATTAGCGAGCCGATCAAGGGTGTTGCATCGGGTACAAGAATTATACAAAGACCGAGTACCGTCAATGGAAAGAAAATTTTCTCCCTCTTTGAAACAGGACGTAGCTGTTTCATTTTTATTTTCCGTTCATTTTCTGTAGTAAACAGTCTCATGAGCGGGGGCTGAATAATCGGTACCAGAGCCATATAGGAGTATGCTGCTACTGCGATCGCTCCAAGCAGGTCAGGCGAAAGCTTCCGGGAAACGAATATTGCAGTTGGACCGTCGGCACCTCCGATTATGCCGATTGAAGCAGCATCTGCCAGGGAGAAATCAAAACCCAGATACCTGGTTAAAAATAATGCTCCCAGGAGGGTGGTAAAAATACCGAATTGTGCAGCAGCTCCGAGCAGTGCAGTTTTAGGGTTTGCTATCAATGGGCCAAAGTCAGTCATTGCTCCGACACCCATGAATATGAGAAGAGGAAACATACCGTTATGGATTCCAAATGAGTTAATAATTCCCAGAAGCCCTTCCGGACCGGCTATATGCGCAATCGGGATGTTGGCAAGAATCCCCCCGAATCCTATGGGGAGAAGTAAAAGCGGTTCAAATTCTTTTTTTATGGCTAGATAGATAATCAATAATCCTATCAGGATCATGACTACCTGCTGCCACTCAAAGTTCATGAGACCGGTGTTCTCCCAGAAAGAGAGAAGTGAATCAAAAATATTCATTATCTAGCTCCTTTCAATAACGGCAAGCAGGTCCCCAGCAGCAATCTGGTCCCCCTGGTTAACCGGTATCTCTTTGATCACTCCACTGAAGGGAGAATTTATTTCAGTTTCCATTTTCATGGATTCTACATACATAACGATTTCATCTTCCGCTACTGTGTCACCGGGGTTTTTCAGGATCCTCAGAACAAGCCCGGGAAGGGGTGCCTCGAGGTTTTCAGTACCCTGTGAAGCGGCCGGAGAAGCTGCTGGTGCAGCTGAGGGTGTAGAAACCGGAGCCGGCGCTGCGGCGGGAGCTGGAGCGGCAACAGGTGCCGGGCTGCTTACAGGAGAAGCTGCCGGGGCTGAAACTGCGGGAGCTGCTTGTGCCGGAGCGGAACCACCACCCTGGACAACTGCAAGCTTATCTCCGGCAACAATCTGATCGCCGTTGCTTACAGGAATCTCTTTTACTGTCCCTGAAACGGGTGAATGGATCTCGGTTTCCATTTTCATGGATTCAACAACCATAATAACATCACCTTCGTTTATTGCATCTCCGATATTTTTTTCCACCCGCAAAACAAGCCCGGGCAGCGGAGCTTCGATCACTTCCTCGGCGCCTCCTGCAGAAGGTGCAGGTGCAGCCGGCTGAGGCTGTACTGGTGCCGGAGCTGCAGGTTTAGCAGGTGCTTTAGCTGCAGGTGCTATCTTGCTCAACCCCTCTTTGACCTCTATGTTGTACGCAGTACCGTCAACAACTGCTTTGCTGTCCTTGAGCTGCACGTTATAGGCTGTACCGTTTACCGTAACCGTAAAATCACCTGATGCGGGAGTTGATGCAGAAGCTTTAACAGGTGCTGAATCATCTTTTTTAGCGGCATTTGGATCAATTTTCCGAACCCCGATCTTTGCCTCTCCTTTAAGGAATGCTATCCCTTTTTCCTTGCAGGTTGCTGTAATAAAAATATTTTCATCCGTCGTCTCGAGATTATTATCCTTAAGTGTCTTTTTGGCAAAGTCTATTCCCTTGTTGGGATCTTCGTCATTTATATCTATCGGGATTCTTGTTGTAGGTTCAAGTTTGAGCTGCTCGGAGGACAGTTTTACTATTTCCGGGTCCGGTTCTACCGGGGTTTTCCCGAAGTAGCCGAGAACCATTTTACCGTAACCGTCTGCAATCTTTTTCCAAGGACCAAACATTACGTTGTTGAAAGCCTGCTGGAAGTAGAACTGGGAAACAGGAGTAACCGATGTCCCGTATCCTCCCCGCTTGATTACTTCACCCATGGCTGCTGAAACCTCATCATACTTGTTGAGGATACCGTTATCCCTCATCATCTGGGTATTTGCGGTCAGAGCCCCTCCGGGCATTGGCGAAAAAGGAATGAGAGGTTCAACGCTCTTTGCCTCAGGAGGCATAAAGTAGTCCTTCATACAGTCTTTGAATACTTCTTCTGCTTTCATAACCTTCTTTATGTCGATGCCCAGGTCGTATTCGGTGCCTCTCAGGGCATGCCACATGGTAATAAGGTCCGGCTGTCCGGTTCCACCCGATACAGGCGCCATTGAAAGGTCTATCTGGTTGGCGCCGGCTTCAATTGCCCCTTTATATGAAAGAATGCTTGTTCCGGCAGTTTCATGACTGTGAAATACTATTCGTGCATCATTGCCCAGGAACGCCCGTGCCTGTTTAATTGTTTCATATACCTTTTGCGGAGCAGATGTACCGGAAGCATCTTTAAAACAGATTGAATCGTATTTAAGACCCGACTCCTGAATTTTTCTTAAGACCTCCATGTAAAACTCTGGAGTATGTGCTCCCTCTGCTCCCGGAGGAAGTTCCATCATGGTAATACTTACTTCATGTTTCAGTCCGGCATCTACAATACACTGTCCTGAGTACACAAGGTTGTTTATATCATTTAATGCATCGAAGTTTCTGATCGTAGAGATCCCGTGCTTTTTAAACATTTTTGCATGAAGATCTATAATATCCCTAGGCTGGGATTCAAGACCGACAACGTTTGTTCCACGTGCCAGGGTCTGAAGATTCACATCCGGTCCTACAGTTTTTCTGAACTGATCCATCATATCAAATGCATCTTCGTTACAGTAAAAATAAAGTGACTGGAACCGTGCTCCTCCGCCGGCTTCAAAATGATCTATTCCTGCTTCAACTGCAGCTTCGACTGCCGGTAAAAAATCTTTTGTAAATACTCTTGCACCATAGACAGACTGGAACCCGTCTCTGAATGCTGTAACCATAAAGTCAATCTTTTTCTTTTTCATTGTCTATTCCTCTTTATTTTTTTCTGAAAGCAGTTATCGCTGCTACAGCAGCTGCAATTTCTTTATGTATGGAAGCCGTGATTTCCCCTGCTGCGGCTTCGTTCCCTGGAGCGGGAGTTACCTGGTTCTGAGCTGATCGTGATGAAACCGCTGGCCGTCTTACAGAGGGTTCAGGCTCACCGGGAAAACGCTTTACAACAATGGTAAGCAATTTCATTCCGAATACGAGCAGAGTCAGAAATATAAAAACAACCGACATCCCTACAATGGTCAATGTTAATCCTTGAAATAACATTTTATCTCCTTATATATTAATGTATCTATATAATCATTACTTTTTTAAGTAGACTAAAACCTGGAATGGTAAACTATAGCGTGATAAGTATACAGTTTCAAGGTATAAATATTAATTTAAACCTGTTTTTAACCTGATATACAGGGTAGTCAGCGCCTACCGGTGCATTTTATAATATGAAATCCGAACTGGGTCTGAACAATGTCACTTACAGCTCCAATCCCCATTCTTTTTACCGCTTCCTCAAATGCGGGGACCATCTTCCCGGGACCGAACCAGCCCAGGTCGCCTCCCTTGGATTTACTGGGGCAGGTGGAAAAATCTCTGGCCAGGGCTTCAAAATTCTGTCCCTGTTTTATGCGCCTGAGAAGGTCCTGGGCCTGACTGCGGTCTTTTATTAAAATATGGCTGGCTCTCCACTCCATAAATCAACTCCTTTGAAACTCTTTTGGTTTTATGATAAGGTTATGTAAAGTAAAACCAGTTTAAAATAATACCGTGGATAAATTCAATGAGTAGACGAGAAAAAACAGCTTACGATGAGAGTAAAATAAAAACACTGAGTTCTCTTGAACATATACGCCTGAGGACCGGAATGTATATCGGCCGTCTTGGGAACGGTTCTAACCTGGATGACGGGATCTATATTCTGCTGAAAGAGGTGATTGATAACAGTATTGATGAGTACATTATGGGGTATGGTGATAAGATTGTGCTCAGCGTAAAGGGCAACAGGGTCAAGGTCCGGGATTATGGAAGGGGAATACCTCTTGGGAAGGTTATTGAGTGTGTATCGGTAATCAATACAGGGGCTAAATACAATGATGAAGTTTTTCAGTTTTCTGTAGGTTTGAACGGTGTCGGAACAAAAGCGGTAAATGCCCTTTCTTCGGAATTCAGGGTAGTTGCCTTCAGGGAAGGGAAGTATTTCGAGGCCGTTTTTCAACGGGGAAACATAATCTCCAAAAAGAGCGGGAAAGCACCGGATGAAAAGAACGGGACCTATGTTGAGTTTGTTCCCGATGCCGAAATCTTTGGAGACTATGCTTTCAACCAGGAGTTTATAGAACAGCGGCTCTGGAATTATGCCTGTCTGAATGCAGGATTATCACTGATATTTAACAAGAAGAAGTTTGTATCCAAAAACGGACTTCTTGATCTTTTGCAGGGAGAGATCGGAAACGATACCCTTTATAAGATTGGGTACTACAAGGGAGACAAGATTGAGTTTGCATTTACCCATACCAATGACTATGGCGAAACCTACTTTTCCTTTGTTAACGGGCAGTACACCAGTGATGGAGGAACTCATCAGAGTGCGTTCAGGGAGGGACTTCTAAAAGGGGTAAATGACTTCTATCACAAGTCGTTTTCCGGTATAGATGTCAGGGAAGGGGTTGCCGGGGCAATCTCGGTTAAACTTCAGAATCCCGTTTTTGAAAGTCAAACCAAAAACAAACTTGGTAACAGCGAAATACGGAGCTGGATAATCCAGGAAGTGAAATCTGCGGTTGTTGATTTTCTGCACAAGAACAACGAAGCATCAAAAAAGCTTGAAGACAAGATCGTTAACAACGAAAAACTGCGGAAAGAGCTTAACGCTGTAAAGAAAGAGGCCAAGGAAGCGGCAAAAAAAATAGCTTTAAAGATCCCTAATCTCAAGGACTGCAAGAATCATTTGGGAGGGAAAGGGGGAGAGGAGTCGATGATATTCCTTACAGAGGGGATATCTGCCTCCGGTTCAATTGTTGCCTCCAGGGATGTGTATACCCAGGCGGTCTTTTCTCTGCGGGGGAAACCGCAGAACGTGTTTAACAAGAAAAAAGCAGATATATACCGGAACGAAGAGCTTTACAACATGATGATGGCACTGGGAATTGAAAACGGTATAGAGAGCCTTAGATACGGCAAGATTATTATTGCAACTGATGCGGATTATGACGGGTTCCATATACGAAATCTTCTGCTGACTTTTTTCTTGAACTACTTTGATGAATTAGTTGTTTCCGGCAGGGTTTTTATACTTGAAACTCCTATTTTCAGGGTGCGGAACAAGAAGGTTACCCGTTACTGCTACAGTATTAAAGAAAGGGATAGTGCAGCACTGGAAATCTCCCATCCTGAGGTAACCCGATTCAAGGGACTTGGCGAGATATCTCCGGGAGAGTTCAAGCAGTTCATAGGGGATGATATCAGGCTTATCCCCGTTAATATTAAATCACTTAAAACAGTCCGGGATACCCTGTCCTTCTACATGGGAAAGAATACCCCTGAAAGACGTAAATACATTATGGAGAATCTGATCTAATGAGTTATGTAAATAAACTGTACGATACAAATTTCCTGGAGTATGCCTCCTATGTAATAAAAGACCGGGCTATTCCCGATATCAGAGACGGACTGAAGCCTGTACAAAGAAGGATTCTTCATTCCCTGTTTCAACTGGATGACGGGAAGTTCAACAAGGTTGCAAATGTTGTGGGCCACTGTATGCAGTATCATCCCCACGGCGATCAGTCCATATATTCCGCTCTGGTTGTCCTTGCAAATAAGGAACTGTTCATTGAAAAACAGGGTAACTTCGGGAATATTCTGACGGGAGATCCGGCATCGGCAGCACGGTATATAGAATGCCGCCTGCTCCCCTTTGCAAAAAAGGTGCTTCACAGCCCAGAAGTAACGGAATATATCCCCTCTTACGACGGCAGAAACAAGGAGCCTGTTTCGTTTCCGGCCAAAATTCCGGTTGTTCTTATTCAGGGTGCAGAGGGTATTGCTGTAGGGATGTCTACACGAATCCTTCCCCATAACTTCAACGAAGTGCTAGGTGCAGTAATAGCTTCAATTAAGGGAGAAGCTTTCACCATTTACCCGGATTTCCCCGGAGGAGGACTTCTTGATGCATCAGATTATCAGGACGGTTTGGGGAAGGTTCTTGTCAGGGCAAAGCTGGATACATCGGATCCCAAAAGAATTGTTATTCGGGAAATACCTTATGGAACAACAACCGAAAGCCTGATTACTTCCATAGAGAATGCGGCCCGGAAAGGTAAAATAAAGGTAGGTGCTATAACAGATTTCACCACCGACAAGATTGAGATCGAAGTCAAACTTCCCCGGAACGTGCACACCTCCGATATGGTGGACGCTCTTTTTGCCTTTACCGATTGTGAAGTATCCATTTCTGTGAATCTCCTGGTTATCAAGGATAATCTGCCCTCCATAATGAGTGTCTCCGAAGTTATAAAGTATCATGCAGATCATCTCTTAAAGGTATTGAAAGCCGAACTGATGGTGGAAGAGGGGCATCTCAAGGATAAGCTTCATGCAAGAACCCTGGAGAGGATCTTCATTGAGGAGAGGATATACAAGGATATCGAGGAGATGACAACCCAGGAGACGGTTATTCAGTCCGTTCTCGACGGGTTTGTCCCGTATAAAAAGGAGATAAAACGGGAAGTGACCCGGGATGATGTTGAACGGCTACTAAAAATACCGATCCGCCGGATCTCTCTCTATGACATTAACAAGGCCAGACGGGAGATTGAGGAGATCAATACAATGCTGAAGGCTGTAAAAGCACGGCTCAAGGATCTCAAGGGGTATGCGGTATCCTTCCTTGAAGAGGTAGTATCCTCCAACGGCAGTCTGTTCCCCCGGAAAACCGAGCTTACCTCTTTCAGTAAAGTGGATGTTAGAGAAGCAGCACGGCGGGATCTTGATCTGTACTACGATGACCAGACGGGATATATAGGTACTGAAGTAAAAACAGGTAAAGCTTTGTTTAAGGTTTCCTCGTATGACAGAATCCTTATTATGCGGAAAAACGGGATTTATTCCGTTGTGAATGTACCTGGCCGCCTTTTTGTCGACAAGGGGATGCTGTTTTGCTCCCTTGCGGACAAAGAAAGTCTGCTGCCGATTGTGTTTACGGTTCTATACCAGAAAACAGATACAAAGTATGTATACCTAAAAAGGTTCAAGGTAGAAAAATTCATTATAGACAAGTCTTATCCCTTTATCCCGGAAAAAAGCAAGGTACTCCGGGTAACAATAAAGGAAGATGTCGATGTTGTCGTTACCTATAAGCCCAAGGCCCGGGTGAAAATTCTTGAGGAAACAACCCCGCTCTCAAACTATCTTGTAAAAGGGTTTAAGGCCAACGGCGTCCGTCTGAGCACCAAGGAGATCAAGTCGGTGAAATTTATAAAGGCTAAAAAATGAAAGAGAGAATACTCTTTGAAGACAATCATCTCATTGCGGTGAACAAACTGAGTTCCGAAATTGTTCAAGGTGATAAAACCGGGGATGAACCTCTTTCAGAACTGATTAAACGGTATATGAAAGAGGAGTACAGCAAACCCGGCAATGTTTATCTTGGAATAATTCACCGGATCGACCGTCCCACCAGCGGGGCCGTTATTTTTGCAAAGACGGATAAGGCCTTGAGCAGGATGAACAGAATGCTCAAAGAGGGAGAAATACGCAAAATTTACTGGGCAGTTGTAGACAAACTGCCTCCCGGGCAGGAAGGGGAACTGGTTCATTATGTGGTACGGAATAGAAAACAGAATAAATCATATGCATCAACGGAAAAGAAACGGGATAGTAAGGTGGCCAGACTGAGCTACAAGGTTCTTGGAGCCACTAACCGTTACTATATGCTCGAAATAGAGCTGCATACAGGACGGCATCATCAGATACGGGCACAGCTTGCAGCCGTTGGGTGCCGTATTAAAGGGGATATGAAGTATGGATTTCCCCGGTCCAACAAGGGAGGGGGAATATATCTCCATTCCAGGAAGATTATATTCCAGCATCCCGTAAAAAATGAACTTGTAGAGATAACAGCACCTGTCCCTGTAGATCCGCTTTGGAATGTTTTTGAACAGCATTGATCATTTAGGTTGAAAAATAACGGATCTGAATCTATACTCTAACTATGTCCGACTTAAAGGATCTCATATATATAATAAAGACCTATACCCGGAAAAAACGCACTCCAGTCATGAAATTTCAGGATCTGGAGAAGTATGCCGGGTTATGGTGTCTTGAGTTACGGAAAAAAAAGAAAGATTTTACCGACTTTTCCGAGTATGGTACCGAAGCGATGATCAAACTTCTGGAACGGCTGGAAAAGAGCGGTGAGTGTACCGTAATGAAAGAAGAGGGGTTCCCCGCCTCAATAATACTTAACGATTACTACCTGGAAAGTGTCCGCAAGGCTTATAAGGATATTGAAGTTGATCCCGAACGACCATTCCCTTCGGAAGAGGATCTGGGAGGTGCTTTCCCCTCCGAGATGATTACCATTGTTGAAGTAAAGAACGATTTTACAGACAGGCTGAAGGATAAATCCTCCGGAGATGCAGAACTTCTCCGTCTGGTTTTTCCTGAGGGGTTAAAAAGCATGGTTATTGTTTCCGATTTACTCTATCCGAAACTCTTAAAACTCTGCGTATCCAAATTCAGGGTTTATTTAAGCGAACGGAGAAACTACGATTTTATCTATCATAAACTGATGGGGGTATTCCAACGTAAGGACCAGAATTTAAAGGATATGTTTTCCAAAATCCTTTCCCAGCGGGACCAGGCAGTTACAACGATTATTAATCCCGATGATTTTACTTTTCAATTCTGGTCTCATTTTGCAGGTCTGGTTTTGAAAGAGTTCAGAGAGAAGAAGGAGAAACTTGATAAAGAGACTTCCTTTTCCCAGGCTGCCTATCTGATAGGGTTTTACAATCTCCACTTTAAAGGGCAGAAAAGGAAGAAAAGGGATATGGAAGTTGCCTTGAAAATGGTGGATGTAGGACTTCGAAAACCTCCTTATCTTTTTTCGTTTGCAGATATCATGGGATTTCGCGACAAGAGCGGTTTCCCCCTTTCAAAACGGGTCAAACGGGATGAGTTGGCCGGGTATCTTTCCAAAAAGACAACCCCTCCTGATACTGGAATGCTTCCTGAGATCCTCAAATTTAATGCTCAGGACAGTCACCGGGATATCTTTCTAAACAAGGAAAAATACCTGTCTCTTACTCTGCGTAAAATACAGGAAAATGGAAGGGAGTTGAAAAAACAGTACATTGAAGAGTGGGGGAATGTTCTCGGGAATTTTAAAAGAGTTCCTGAAATGTATAAACGGGACCGTTTTATTGCCGATATCAGCAGGCGGCTCAATGTCCTTGACCCACTTCTTGTTGTTCTGCTCAGACCTGATTTCTTGAAGATATGTTTAGAGGAAACCAAACCGCCCAAAGAGGTATTTATAGAGACCGAGCGTCTTTTTACCCGGAACAGGGAGAGTCTTATCCCCCTCGATGAGATATTCAGGCTTGACCGGCATGCCCTTTATGCCGATGCCAAGGCCACGCTTCCTCTGTGGAAAAGCCTGCCGTTGATTGGGCCTTTGGGAATGATTCTAAAAAGAATATTCAGCGGAGTCCGGAAGAGTGCGGAGGGTATAAAAGATCCTACGGAACTGTATTCAAAGGGATCGAAGCCCTCGGAATCCTACAAGTATGTCCCCAGCAGAAAAGAGGAGGAGTCCGAGACGGAAAGCAGCAAAGCAGCAGTAAAAAGATCAGAGAAACCGGGGTTTTCCGGATCTTCTCACGAAAAAGCTGCTGTCTCCAGAGGGAAAACATCCAAGGAACGTCTCCAGGAATACAGGGCAGAGGTTGAAAAACTCAAGATCCACTATGTCGGCGATACCGGATCTTTGAAAGAGGAAGCTGATTCTCTGATTGACCGGTGGAATCCTCTTATGGAGGGTAAAGCACGGGATAACCTGCTGGAAGATGTTAACTCCATGATCCGTGATTATATACGTGGACTGAAAAAAGGATTTTCTGTAAAACCGCCGGATATTGCCAGGATCCGTAATATCGCGGAACATCTCGGGGAAAACTCCGCCTTCGACAAGATAAAAAAGAAAGATGAATTTATCCGTTATATAGAAATCTTCATCGTTCAGCAGTTAGCGAAAAAATAATTAGTTTTGTGAGGTATGTATGTCATTAGAAGTTTCAAACCGGAATACCATGATGCAGGAAAGCCCTATCAGGAAGCTTGCTCCTTTTGCAGACAGGGCTAAAGAAAAGGGGATAAAAGTATACCATCTTAACATAGGACAGCCGGATATTAAAACTCCTGAAGGGATGAGAGCCGCGTACAGAGAAACACCGGAGATAGTCGCGTACGGTCCGAGTGCCGGACTTGCCTCCTACCGCGAAAAACTTGCGGGGTATTACCGGAGCAGGGGTATTGATATCTCCGCAGAAGATGTTTTTATAACAACCGGAGGGAGCGAAGCAATTATTTTCTCCTTTCTTGCAGCTCTCTCTCCCGGGGATGAGGTAATAGTACCTGAACCTTTCTATACGAATTATAACGGCTTTGCAGTAATGGCAGGGGTAAAGATAGTCCCTATAACCACAACTATTGAGAACGGATTTCATCTTCCCACAATTGAAGATTTTGAAAAGGTCAGAACGGACAAGACCAGAGCTGTGCTGTTTTCCAATCCTGGGAATCCTACCGGTGCGGTATTCACCAGGGAAGCTCTGGAGGATTTAGCCGATTTTGCCCGGAGGTATAAACTTTATCTTATCTCCGATGAAGCCTATAGAGAGTTTACCTACGGGGAGCGGGAAGCTGTATCGATTCTGGAACTTTCCGGTCTGGAAGAAAATGCAATATTGATAGACTCGGTTTCAAAGAGGTACTCCGCCTGCGGAGCCCGTGTGGGTACCCTTATATCACGAAATAAAAAACTGATGGAAGTTGTCCTTAAATTCGGACAGGCACGGCTCTGTCCCCCTACCATTGACCAGATGGCTGCAGAAGCAGCTGTCGACACCCCCGATGACTACTTTAAAGAGGTCAATGCAGAATACAAAAAGAGGAGAGATTTTGCATTTCAGGCCCTCTCCGACATTCCCGGGGTTACTGTCAAAAAGCCGGAAGGAGCCTTCTATATTATCGCTCAGCTGCCGATTTCTGATGCTGACCACTTTGCAAAATGGATGCTCTCGGATTTCAGCTACAACGGCGCCACTACAATGGTAGCTCCTGCGGCAGGGTTTTACGCTACCGAAGGCTTGGGTAAAAACCAGATCCGCATAGCCTATGTTCTGAACACAGGAGACCTGAAAAACGCACTGGAGGTCCTGAAAGAGGGGCTTAAAAAGTATGTTGACTCGGGGCTTGGGGGCTGAGGCCGGGGTTTGACACCGCCCGCCTGTAGATTGAATTTGTGCTTGTAACAGCTTCCTTCTGGAGGTATCACGTAGTAACGTTCATATAGTAGTGTTTTGTGGATGGCTATGTGTAATGAGGTTAGGATGGTTGGATGTTAACGGTAATCCGTTGCTTTGTAGTGCCTTGCCATCCTTGGCAAGGCAGAAAGATAGAAGAATCTCTGTTCATATATCTCAAGCTCAAACCAGTTATTATTAATATTTTAGATATATTAGATATAAACTACATTGAAATCAGTTGAAAGTTCAAAAACATCTTTCATAGATATATAAAATGAAGTAAAATATTGAGTATGGAAAGAGAATTGATAGAGAATTATTTAGAAGAAATTGTAAAAAAAATAAAAGAACACAATGCATATGAAATTATTCTGTTTGGATCAATGAATACGGATAAATTTGACAAAGAAAGTGACATCGATCTTTTTATTATATTAGACATTGACGAAATTCCCGAAACATATGAAGAAAAAATGGAACTTAAACTTGATATAAGAAAATCATTAAGAAAAATAAATAGGAAAATATCCTTGGACTTGCTAATTTATACAAAAAAAGAATATGAGATAATGAAAGAGGAGAAAAGTTCATTTGTTGAAGAAATAATTAAAACCGGCAGAACAATATATGAAAAAGCGAGTTAAAGAGTGGATTAAATATTCAAAGTTGGATTTAGACTCTGCTTTGAAATTGTTGGAAAATCCGGAACTTACTCAAAATGCTGCATTTCATTGTCAGCAATCTATAGAAAAATCATTCAAAGCAATACTTGAAGAAAAAATAAATAAGGTTCCAAGAACACATGATCTTATAAAATTATACGGATTAATTGAAGAGTGTGGAATAAATTTATTAATAAATGAAGATGTATTAGACCAGGTTAATGATGTGTACATTGAAACAAGGTACCCCTCAGATTTGGGGTTAATCCCAGAAGGTATTCCAAGAGTAGAAACAATAAATATCTTTTATGATCTTTCTGGATCAATATACAAACAAGTAATTTCAATATTAAATGTTCAATAATTATTACAACTTTTGCATTATGAGGCCGGGGTTAAACACCGCCTGTAGATTGAATTTGTGCTTGTAACAGCTTCCTGCTGGAGGTATCACGTAGTAACGTTCATATAGCAGTGCTTTGTGGATGGCTATGTGCAAAAATAGAACTAAAAATTAAAAAGCAGTATTGATTTACACAATAAGAGGTGTGAAGATGGCAACAAATTTGGCAATAGATGATGATCTATTAGTAATCGCTCAGGATATTGCGGGTATAAAAACAAAGAAAGAAACTGTTAATTTAGCACTTAAAGAATTTATTCAAAGAAGAAAACAAAAGGAAATATTTGATCTGTTTGGGTCGGTAGAATATGACGATGACTATGATTATAAAAAAATGAGAAATTGGAAATGAAGATAATCGTTGACACATCAGTCTGGTCATTAGTATTAAGAAAGAAAACGCTAACATCCTAAGTGCTATTAATAGTAAATGAATTGAGAGTATTGATGATTGGTTCTATTCGTCATGAATTGTTGTCAGGTATTTCAGATAAAGATAAATTTGAAAGACTGAGAGATAAATTAGAAGCATTTAAAGATGTCCAGCTAAATCAGGAGGATTATGAAAGAGCAGCAGAAATATCAAATGAATGCAGAAGAAATGGAATCCAAGGATCTCTTATTGATTTCTTACTATGTGCTGTTGCATTGATTAGGGGAATGAGTATTTTTACAACAGACAAAGATTTTAAGAATTATAAACAAGTACTATCAATTTAACTGCATCCTATTCGAGAAGAAATATTGGAAACGCACAATAATCAATGGAGCTAACTTCCACATAAAAATAAGCAGATCGCTCAGCGATAGTATTTTTGTATAGTTCATCCTTAAATCCATTGATAAACAGTGTTGTTGATAGTACTATATACAAAGAGGTTGGTAGTATGAATAATGTGGTAACTGCAAATGATTTGAAGGTAAAAGGGGTCTCCATTATAGACGAAGTAACATCAGAGACCGGAGAAGCGATTATTTCAGTACGGGGAAAGAACAAATATGTTGTTCTTTCAATAGATGAATATAACAAGTTGAGGGAGTATGAGCTGGAGGCAGCCATAAAACAGTCCAAAGAGGATATTGCAGCGGGTCGTTTTTTTGATGAATCGGTTGAAGAACATATTAAGAGAATAACGGGTGTATAAAATAATATTTACTGAAAGCTATGTAAAACGGGCAAGGAAATTTATAAAAAAACACCCGGATTTAATAACTCAATATGAGAAAACATTAAAACTGTTAGAAGTGAATCCCTCGCATCCATCCTTAAGGCTCCATAAATTAGTGGGGAAAATATCTGGATTTTATAGTGTGTCTATAAATATGACACATAGAATAATGATAGATTTTATAATAGAGGATGATGAAATAATTCCAATCAGTGTTGGAAGCCATGATGAAGTGTATTGAAATCACTTTTGACTTTCAAAAATTTTTAACATCTAATACAATCCCTCCTGTGTTTATAAGTTATTCTGAGATAGAGTTTAAAGTATATTTCATTTGCATCTTCTGGGTTAATGTGTTTTTTTGTTAATTCACTATAACATAGGTAGTTGCTTTTTCGGATTCAGGTATCAGTTTTTTGGAGGATGGGATGAGAGTTCTCAAATATGTTAAAGCAAGACGTTATTTAGGTTTACTGCTATTTTTATCAGTTGCAGCGATTCTGTTTTCTTGTAAAACTAGTGGAGAGAATATCAAAGCAGGATGGATTGAAAACGCATTTTTAAGTCTTGAAAGCAATGATTTTCCGGGTGTGAAGGCAATTTCGTGGTGGAATGAAAATTTTGATAATTCCCTTTTAAAGGTAAATACTTCTCCGGAAAGTTTAGCAGCCTATAAAAATAGCGTAAGTTCGTCGACATTTATTACTACTGCGAATATTAGTTTTAACAAACTCCTTGAGCCGGGTTCAGGAATTTACCATTCAGCATATCCCGATTTTGGCGGAACAGAAGATGTTGTAACTGTAGAAAGAATAAACAGTTTCGAAAATCTTGTAAGTAAAAATATTGTTTGGGCTTATTTCTCAAATAATTGGTATAATGATATTCAATTTCCCTCAGCAGAGGTTAACGCAATTAGTTCTGCAGGGAAAATACCCTTTATAAGAATAATGCCGAGAACCAATTTTGACGAAGGCGGTCCTGACCCCAATTATACTATGCAGAAGATACTAGCCGGGGATTTTGATACTAAGCTTGAACAATGGGCGAATGCTGCCAAGAACACAAATATCCCCTTGTTGGCAGAATTCGGTACGGAAGTAAATGGTAACTGGTTCCCCTGGAATGGACAATACAACGGTGCAGGTGAAAAGTCAGGATACGGGGATCCAAATTTATACGATGGAGCGGAAAGATTTAGAGATGCGTATCGTCATATCATTGAAATTTGTAATTCAAATGGAGCAGATAATATAACCTGGTTTTTTCATGTTGATGCATACAGTGATCCGAATACTGACTGGAATAACATTGAGAATTACTATCCCGGCGATAGTTATATCGATTGGCTTGGTGTGAGTGTTTACGGTCCACAAGAACAAGGGGAAGACTATCAGGAATTTTCTGAAATATTGGGCGATGTTTATCCGGTTCTCAGAAGTTTATCAAATAAGCCAATTGCTGTTCTGGAGTTTGCAATAACAGAATTAGATTAAGGCCAATAAAGTGAATATACCAACCCTTTCCCCCGTCACCCTTCATAAATAACAGCCTTTCCGGTTCGGCCGTTTACCTTTACCGTCAGGGGATCTTTGAACCTGACGTGGCGGATGTAATCATTTTCAAAGACCGCATCCATTGAGTCAAGAAGACTGCTGTTGTAGATTCCGTCGCCGAGGTATGGGTTTATGGTAAGGTAGGCGGTTTGAAGGGATGTTATATTTTGAAAGAAGTGGGTCCCCTGGCTGGGTTCCACCCGGAAGTTCTCCATCCCCGCTTCTACCATAACTCTGGCAAAAGAGACATCCGACCAGGTAATGGGAATCCCTAACCATGGATCAGTAGAGCCGAGGCGTCCCGGTGCTATTAGTATATATCCGGTGTCTGAATTTCTGAATTCGCTGTTTAGACTGCTTATCATCTCTGCCATAACCTTGGTTTTGGAAGCATCAAACTTCTCCGGCTTAATGTATACGATATCTCTGAGATCCTTATAGGCACCATTGCCCATTGATCTGTTGGAAAACAGAATAGTCGTAGGGGGAAGTTCTTCATCAATCTCAACATCGTTGTTCTCAAAACCCTGTACTATCGGGCGTATCTGAAGAAGGGAAAAAAGCTTCGGCTTTCCCTCCGGGGTATCCATATTGACTGCAAACTCTATCTCGATGGGGACATTCATAGCCTGCTTTCCGACCTCAAGTATCTCTTTAAGAAGCTGTGCTAGAGGAAACTGATTGTATTTTAATATCCCGGCAAAGGTAATAAGTTTCTTTCCTTCACGGGTTGTCCCGTCCCTGAGTCTGTTATTCTGAAAATCGTAGGTTGATGCTGCAAACTTAAAGGAGTTGATTCCCTCAGCTTCTTTTACAGGAATTTTTATGATGTTTCCCCCTTCCTCCTTAAGTGGATCAAAATCCTTAGTTGCAAGACTTAATGCATAATACTCCTGCTGGGTACTTTTCAGTGCGTTCCGTGGATCAGAAAGCTGTATGATTTTTTTAGGATATTTAGGTGCGAATCTTAGGGATATTCCGCCGTCGACTACAGTTTTTCCCAGTCCCAGTGCAATATTGGCAATGCAGTCATTATAATTTTCATGACCCACCGGATAGAAATTCAGCGATCTGGCAACCCCTGAAACCAGTGGGAAAAAGTAATCTCCATAGGTATTTCCGGTTACCTCCTGTATAATAACAGCCATTTTTTCTTCTTCAATTATGTTATTTGTTGCTGTCATGTATTCCTTGCTGCTCTTTGTATAGGTAGATGCATACACGCTTTTTATCGCTTTGCACAGAGCAGTGAGATTTTTTTCCCTGCTGTCCGAGTTATTTGAGATCATGTGTGTTGCATAGATCCCTGCAAAGGGCTGGTACTGCGAGTCTTCCAGCAGGCTTGAAGAGCGGACTGCAAGGGGTTTCCGGATCTCATCAACGATAACTCCAAGATCCTCTAGAAGCCTGTTCGGCAGTTTACTCTGG
This sequence comes from Sediminispirochaeta sp., assembly GCA_024763455.1. GTDB lineage: Bacteria > Spirochaetota > Spirochaetia > B11-G9 > B11-G9 > B11-G9. The sequence goes on from JANTFL010000021.1 coordinate 26,956, forward strand.
AGAAAAAGCTTCAGAAGTTCGCTGTCATCCTCTCTGTCTTCCAGTGATGCCTCCAGGAGGTTGTTTTCCTCAATAAACTCATCGAAAATATCGGTAGTAATCACAATAGTTCTGGGGATGGATATTACAATCCCCTCATATTTGTACATTATTCTGTTTTTCTTGAGAAGCATATCAACAAATGCAAGACCTCTCCCTTTCCCTCCCATTGAGCCTGAGCCTATTCTGGAAAAGTAGGTGAGTTCATCAAAGGTGTTCTTGTTAAACTCCGCAATGGTTCCCCTTCCTTCGTGGGATCTGAAATTCTTGATAGCCTTTATTATAAATTCTTTGGTAGCCTGAATGCTCTCGAAATCGTCGAGCTGCTTTGGACGGAGATAACTTGCAAGTGAAAAGAGCGCTCTGGCTTTGAGCCACTTTGAAATATCGTTGTTTCGAACATGATAGGCAAAGGATTCTTCCGGTATCTTGCTTAATAGTTTCTGCAGGCTTCTCAGGTCATGTGCATAGCCGATGGGGGCAAGTGTTTTTGGGTCCCTGAAGGCAAAATCACCGAATCCGTAATTTTTCCGAATATACTTCTCAAGGTCACGCAGCAGGGTTTTGGAATCCTTGTAGAGGAAATCGGCGCTGTTCTCATAGGCGAGTTCCCGGTATTTTTTCTGAGATGACTGTAGTAGAATAGGCATTTCACGGTTTTCATTACGTATATATTCACAGAGTTTCAGTCCGGCATTAGTGTCTGTCTGTCCCCCCTTTTTATAGCTGATGTCGGAAATTATACCAAGAATATTGTTTTTATACTTCTCGTACAAACCAAGGGCTTCTTCATAGTTACGTGCAAGGAGTATCTTGGGGCGGCCCCGCATCCTGATTGTCTGCTGCCACTCATTCAATCCCTCTTTCATGAGGTTTCTTGCCTGCTTAAAAAGCGTGCGGAAAATCATGGGGAGGTAGCTGGAGTAGTACTTTACTGAATCTTCAACAAGAATTATTACCTGGACATCAGCAGCCTGGGTATCAAAGTCTACATTCATCTTGTCCTCAATCAGCTTGACCATGGCAAGCATGATATTTGAGTTTCCCTGCCACGAAAAAAGATAATCAATAGAGCTCAAATCTTCTGTTTTTAGTTTAAGCATGGTTTCTCTGGTGGACAGGGGTGTAAGCAGAATAATTGGTTTTGATGGATACAGGTACTTTACTTTGGCTGCAAGTTCCAGTGCGCTGCTGTTCCCAATACTGAGCATGAGTATAACAAGGTCGTAATATTTCCCATTCAGTGTATCCAATGCTTCTGTGGCCGTTGATACCTGGGTAAACTTCGGCGGATACCGGAGGCTTAAGGAGACGTATTCCTGAAACAGCTGTTCATCTATCCTGCCGTCCTCTTCAAGCATAAACTTATCATACTTGCTGCAGACCAGCAGGATCTCTCTAATCCTGTTTGACATCAGATCGCGAAAGGGAGTTTCTTTAAAATAGTAACGGTTTTCAACAATATCCGGTATATAATCCATATAGTTATAATAAAAGATAATATATCTATAATAAAGTACTATTTTATACAATAAATCCTTGACGTACAGATAAGTTAGCGTTACTTTAGCGGTGCAATAGGCAGTGTGTTAAGTCATGGAGGCTGATATGTACAATAAAAAAGATTTTATGGCTGAGCTTGAAAGGAAGAATCCAAGCGAACCAGAGTTTATCCAGGCGGTAAGCGAAGTTCTGGATTCTGTTATTGACGTGGTGAACAATGATCCGGAGTATCTGGATGCAAAAATCCTTGAAAGGATAACTGAACCGGACAGGATTTTCATGTTCAAAGTTGAATGGGAAGATGATAACGGTGAGGTGCAGGTAAACAAAGGTTACCGGGTGCAGTTTAACAACAGTATCGGTCCCTACAAGGGGGGCTTAAGATTTCACCCCAGTGTAACGTTGGGAACTTTGAAGTTTCTCGGGTTTGAACAAATTTTTAAAAACAGTTTAACCACCCTGCCCATGGGAGGTGGAAAGGGAGGATCGGATTTTAATCCCAAGGGAAAATCTGATTCCGAAATACTCAGGTTCTGCCGGTCCTTCATGACAGAACTACAGAAATATATAGGTCCGGACACCGATGTCCCTGCAGGCGATATAGGGGTTGGAAGCAGGGAAATAGGCTATCTTTACGGCCAATACAAACGGTTAAGAGTGGAAAATACCGGTGTTCTTACCGGAAAGGGAGGAAACTGGGGAGGCTCACTGATCCGGCCGGAAGCAACCGGGTATGGAACAATGTACTTTGCAGACAAGGTTGTAAAAGAGCATAACGATACCTTTGAGGGGAAAAGGATTTCGATTTCAGGATTCGGAAACGTGGCCTGGGGGGCATGTATCAAAGCAACACAACTGGGAGCAAAGGTTGTTACCATTTCCGGCCCTGACGGTTATATCCTCGATGAAGAGGGAGTTTCCAGCCAGGAAAAATGGGATTATATGCTGGAATTGAGGGCATCAAATAATGATGTTGTAAAACCCTATGCAGAGAAATTCGGTGCAAAGTTCTTCCCGGGAGAAAAACCTTGGGGGGAGAAGGTTGATATGGCATTCCCCTGTGCTTTCCAGAATGAACTTACCCTTGATGACGCCAAAAAACTTGTTGCGTCGGGGGTAAAATATGTTATTGAAACTTCGAACATGGGCTGTACAACGGATGCTGTTAACTACTTTATAGAGAAAAAGATCCCCTTTGGACCGGGTAAAGCTGCAAACGCCGGCGGTGTTGCTGTATCGGGGCTTGAGATGTCCCAGAATGCAATGAAACTCTCCTGGCCATCAGATGAGGTGGATGCGAAACTTAAAATGATTATGAGCAATATTCACGAAGCCTGCGTCAGAGAGGGAACTGAATCTGACGGTTATATAAATTATGTAAAAGGGGCAAATATTGCCGGCTTCAAGAAGGTAGCCGACGCAATGCTTGATCTTGGTTACTAAATGAACGTAGCCGATTAGAAAAAGAGGGCACCTGGACTCCGATTTGGAGGGGGTGCCTTTTTTTGGGCCTGCAATAGGGTTTGAACTCCCGGATAAAATTACAGCTGCTGTAGAATTACCGGTCGTTACGTTATAGACTCTATACTATACAAATGTCTGGAGGATTAACGTGAAATACCATAGATCAGTGCTGTTTATTACAGTTTTTATGCTATTTACGGCCATTTATCTTTTTTCAAATGAAACCCAATCTAAAATAACCGAAGTAACGGTTTATTCCGACCGTGCTATGGTTACAAGAAGCCTTACTATCGATCTCGTTCCCGGGGAGAATAAAATTGTTCTTTCCGGTCTACCCGGAATTCTCGATCCTGCCAGTGTCCGTGTGAAAGGGAAGGGGAGCATGGTTTTAAAAGATGTGAAGGTAGCGGACAGGTATCTTACAGGGGAGTATTCCGAAAAGCTAAACTCCCTTTTAGCTGAAATGGAGGGATATGAGGGTGATTTAAGAGCATTGAATGACAGGACGGCAGAAGCCCGCAGTGAGAAGGAATTTGTTCAAAATATAACAGCAATGCTTACCCGTCCTTCGGATTCGGCTGCCGGTGTTGAACTGGATCCGGATAAATGGATCAAGATGGTCAATTTCTACAGGGAAAAAATAACCGGACTGGATAAACAGTTAAGGGAAACTGAAAAGGATAGTAAAGATATATCAAAAGAGATTAATAGAGTAACCAAGGAGATCAACTCACTCAGCAGCCGGCGAAGTAAAGCGGTAAAGGAAATAGTGATTATTCTGAATTCTCCATCTGAAGGGAAAGGGATTCTTGATGTCAGTTATCTGGTCCCCGGACCTTCATGGATCCCCGACTATACAGTTCAGGTCAATCCCGGAAACAAGGTTGTTTCTCTCCTATACAAGGCTCTGGTTTTTCAAAGTACCGGGGAGGATTGGAATGATGTAAAACTCTCTCTTTCTACTGCAAAGCCTTCTGTCGGGGGAAATATTCCTGAACTTACACCATGGTACCTGAGGCTGTACAAACCTCCTGTATACTCCAGGAACAGCGGAGTTTTAAGCAAGAGCGCTGCTCCCTCCATGGCCATGTCTGAAGAGA